>DASVPY010000068.1:0-20705 GCA_036389395.1 Pyrinomonadaceae bacterium | reverse complement strand
CCTTGGCCAAGGTCAAAGCGCCCCCGTCACTTTTGCCGGCAGTTGCGCCGCGCCGAGACCCACGCGGCCAGTCCGCCCTGCCCCTCAGCCCTGTCCCACTTCGAGCCTGTACTGCATCAGCGCGAGCAGCGTGATGGCGTCCGTGATCTCGCCGCCGAGCGCCATGCGCAACGCCTCTGCGAGCGGCACGCGGCGGACGCGCAGCCGCTCCGTCCCCTCCGGCGCGTGCGGCCCTTGCGTCAAGTCGGTCGCCAGAAACCAGATCGCCAGTTCGTCCGTGACCGAGTTCGACAGGTGCGCCGTGCCCAGCCGCCGCCACTGCGCCGCGCGCAAGCCCGTCTCTTCGGCCAGCTCGCGCCGCGCGGCGCTCAAGGGGTCTTCGTCCGCGCGGCAGCCGCCTTCGGGCAGCTCCCACGAATAACGCTTGAGCGCGTAGCGGTACTGCCCGACGAGGTAGACATGGTCATCTTCGACGGGCAGGACGCCGACCGCGACGTGCTTGAAATGGACGACGCCGTAGATGCCCTCCGCGCCATCGGGGTGGACGACGCTGTCTTCGCGCAGCGTGATCCAGGGGTTGTCGTAGACGAGACGCGAGCCGAGCGTCCGCCAGGGGTTTGTCTCTTCGTCAGCCATCCTGCTTTTTAATCCGCCTCGTGACTTCCAGTCCGCCCTCGGTCGTCGGCGCGCGTCGCGACCTCGTCCAGCAACTCCGGCCCTGCGCGCGCGCCGCCCCCCAGCGGCGCGGTCTGGCGCACCACGTCGAGCAGCGCGAGCGTGACGGCGAGCACGACGGGCCCTAGCACCAGCCCGAGCACGCCGAAGACCTGCAACCCGCCGAGCACGGAGAAGAAGACGAATAGCTCGTGCAGCTTCGTCTGCTCGCCGACCAGCTTCGGGCGCAGGAAGTTGTCCACCGTCCCGATCACGAGCAGGCCCCACGCGACCAGCAGCAGCGCCTTGACCCAGTGGCCCGTCGCCAGCAGGAACAGGGCCGCCGGGACCCAGACGAGGAACGCGCCCGCCATCGGGATCATCGAGAGGAAGAACATGACGACGCCCCAGACGAGCGCCGAGTGCAGCCCCAGGGCGAAGAACGCCAGCCCGCCCAGCGCCCCCTGGATCGCGGCGATGACCAGCACGCCGTTGACGCTCGCCGCGATGACGGTCTTAGTGCGCGTGATGATGTGTTGGGCCTGTTCGCGTTCGAGCGGGAGCACGTCGGGCAGCGCCGCCGCGATCCGCTCGCCATCGCGGAACAGGTAGTACATCGTGAAGACGACGAAGAACATCTCGACGACCACGCCCGTGATGCCGCCCAAGAAGCCCCAGGTGCGGCTCGCGATTGCGCCGGCCAGCCCGGCGAGGCGTTGCTGTAGGAAGTCGGTCGAGCGATACGGGGTGAGATCGACGAAGCGGCTGAGCCAGTTGAAGGCGCGGCCCGTGAGCGGCGTGTTCGGATCGAGGAAGGCGGTGACGAACTGCTGCGCCACCTGCGCCGCCGCGGTCAGCTCGCGCACCAGTGCCAGCGCGATCAGACCCAACGGCACGAGCACGACCAGCACGACTAACGCGCACGTGCAGACCGCCGCCAGGCTCGCGCCCCGCACGCGCGCCGCCACGCGCCGGTGCACGGGCTGGAAGACCACGACCAGCACCACCGCCCACGCCAGCACGCCCGCCAGCGGCCGCAGCATCAGCCAGCACAAGTACAGCGCCGCGGCCGTCGCCGCCCACAACGCCAGCCAACGCCCCCTGTCCTCGCGTCGTCCCATAACCCGGCCTGTGCCCCTCGTGCCGCCCACTCTAACACACCTCGCACCTCCCTTCTCCGCCTGTCTCGCCGCGCCCACGCAGTTGTCGCCAAATCACAGCCGCGTGCTAACATCCGACCCGCATTAGCCACGCTCGCTCCCGTGCGTGGAAGTGGATAAAGCACCTACATTTACTCTCTTGCAGGTTGAGGTGCTGATCGGTACAATCCGCCCTATGAAGCGAGTCTGTACAGGTTGTGCTCTGAAGCTGCCTGAGGAGCATTTTAACTGGAAGAGCAAAGAGAAAATGATTCTGCACTCAAGGTGCAAACGTTGCACTCAAGAGCAGAAAAAGAAGACTTATCAAGCCCGTCGGAGTTATTACGTTGCGTATAATGTAAGACTGAAGGCAGAGAGACGGCGACGATACATCGACAGAATACAAGAGTATCTATTAGAGCAGCCATGCGTGGACTGTGATGAGGCTGACCCTATTGTACTCGACTTTGATCACGTGCAGGGTAAGACGGCAAGTATAAGTCATCTTCTTGGCAGCACCGCGAGTTGGGACAGGTTAGAAAGAGAGATTGCGAAATGTGAAGTCAGATGTGCCAACTGCCATCGAAGAAAGACCGCCAGAGAGCAGGGGTGGCACAAGTATCGAGGGCCTGTAGCTCAGTGGATAGAGCACCTGCCTTCTAAGCAGGGAGTCGCAAGTTCGAGTCTTGCCAGGCCTACTTAAACTCTGATACCAGCTAGGGCCGCTGGTTCGAGTCCAGCCGGGGCATCGGAGTAGCATAAGATGAAACGGGCGCTCCCAAAGCGCCCGTTTCGTTTTGTGCTGCGATGGATCGATCAGTAGCCTTGGGGCGGGGTTTGGAGGAGTTGTTGGAAGCGGGGGTCGGTACGGAGCGGGTCGAGGAAGGGGTCGTACTTGTAGGTGGCGAGGCGGAAGCGGGTCGGCTTCTCCTGGGCGAGCGCGGCGAAGGCGTTGTCTTTGTCGCCGAGCGCGGCGTAGGCGGTGGCGTAGCTGTAGGGGATGGGCTGGGCGGGTGATTGCAGCAAGTCTTTGAGCACCTGTTCGGCCTCGGCGCGGCGGCCGGCGTAGGCGTAGGCGTTGATGAGATCGATCCGGGCGAGCAGCAGGTGGCGCTCGGGCGCGTGGCGCGCGATCATCTCGTTGAACTGCCGGATGGCTTCGTCGTAACGCCCCTTGAGCATGTAGCCTTCGCCGAGGACGAGGCGGGCGAAGGAGGCGTCCGGGTCTATTTCGAGCGCGCGGGTGGAGTATTTGATCGAGTCGTCGTAGGCGCGCGCGAAGAGGAGCATGTTGGCGAGCGCGCCGTTGGTGACGCGCGAGACGGGGTCTAGCTCCTGCCCGCGGCGCAACTCGCGCACCGCCCCGTCCAGATCGCCGAAGTGGAAGAGGAAGACGCCGTAGCGGTTGTGGCTAAGGGCGAAGTTCGGGTTCAGTGCGAGCGCGCGCTTGTACTCGCGCTCGGCGGTCGCGTAGTCCTCGACCAGCGTCTTCAGCCCCGCGCGCGTCGCGTGCGCTTCGGCAATCGTCTCGTCGAACTGGAGCGCGCGCTCAGTGTGCGCCTGCGCGCGGCTGAGCGACTCGTCGTAGGAGGCCAGCCCGTAACGGACGGCGGCGTCGAAGTAGTAGCAGTCGCCGAGGTAGGCGTAGGCGAGCGCGAAGTTCTGATCGAGCGCGACGGCGCGCTCGAAGTACGGCACGGCCTTGGTCACGCCCTCTTTGCCGCTGAGGTTCCAGAAGTAGAGACCCATCAGGTAGGCTTGATAAGCCTCCGTGTTCTGCGTCATGCGGCGGGCGGTCTGCGCGCCGGTCGCGCGCGTCATCTGTGGCGTCAGCGCGTCGGCCAGTTGCTCGGAGATCGAGTCCTGCACGGCGAAGATGTCGCGGTACTGCTCGTCGAACTTGCCCGACCAGAGCAGTTGCCCGTCGCTCAAGCGGATGAGTTGCGCGGTGACGCGCACGTGATCGCCCGCGTGCTGGATCGTGCCGTCGAGCACGGCCTCGACGCCCAGCTCGCGCCCGATGGCGAGCGCGTCCGCGTCGCGCTTCGTGTACTTGAAGATCGTGCCGGTCGGCAGGATGGTCGGCTGCTCAAGCTTGCCGAGGCGCAGGATGACGGCGTCGGCCATCCCCAGCCCCAGCAACTCCTGTTCGCTCTCAGGCCCGAACGTCTTGAACGGCAGGACGGCGACCGAGCGCGCGCCTTGCGCCGACGCGCGCGCCGCACGCGACTGCGCGCGCCAGCGGAAGACCGCGAAGGACACAGCGGCCAAGAGCGCCGCCGCCAGCAGCGCGTAGACGGGCCAGCGCCGCGCGCGTGACGGAGCCGGAACGGTGTTGCCGGGCGCGACGCTGGCGGCCACGCCTTCGCTGTGCGCGGCGGCCGAGCCGTTGTTGTGCGCCGCGTTGGCCGAGCCGTTGCCGTGCGGGGCGCTCGTTACGAGGGCCGTGGATGAGGGCGTCGCTGTGGGCGGCGTCGAGTTCGCGCCCGCGCCGTTGTGTCCGTTCGTGTGCGGCCAGTCGAGCGGCACGGCGCGGACTTCGGCGACGAAGCGGTAGCCGCGCCTCGGGACGGTCTCGATGTAGCGCCGCGCCGTCGTCTCTTCGCCGAGCGCCTTGCGCAGCACCGAGATGTTCTGCGTCAGGCTGTTCTCCTCGACGTAGGTGTCGGGCCAGAGCGCCTGCATCAACTCGTCTTTGCCGACGACGCGCCCGCCCGCCTCGACGAGCGCGAGCAGCGTGTCGAAGACCTTGGGCGTGAGCGGGATGGGCGCGCCTTCGCGCAGCAGGCGGCGGTCGGTCGCGTCCAGCCGGAACGGGCCAAACTCGTATAAGTGCAGCGGTTCCTTGCGCATTGCTTCCCCCTGGGCGTCCCATGAGAAAATTATGAGAAATCTATGAGCCGGGTCTCAGGACAAAACCGGCGGCCCGTCATAGATTGTGCCGGAGGTGAGCGGGGGCGGCTGGCGTCTGAACGTCTTGACCGGGCCGAGGATGCCGGCAGCGCTGTCAGCTCACCTCTCATTCTAAGCGTATGCCCCGCGCGCGGCAAACGCCGGCCCCGCGCTGAGACGACGACTGCGCGCGCCGACCACGTCGGTCTCTCATGCCGCCGCGGCCTGCGCGTGCCGACGCGCAGTCACCCGCCCACCTACACGCCCGCGTCTCCGTCCCTGCTTGTCAGCTCTGGTCTTGCTTTTGTATGATGACGAAACAGCAACCAAGGGTTTGCGGCGGCTATAGCTCAGTCGGTTAGAGCGCTTGACTGTGGATCAAGAGGCCGAGGGTTCAAGTCCCTCTAGCCGCCCTTTCAGAATCAATAATTTAAGGCGACCGTAGCGGTCTCAAGCCCAAGGTTCATCAGCGCGCGCCCGACGGCCTTTCAGAATCAATAATTTAAGGCGACCGTAGCGGTCGCCCTTTTCCCTTGTGTGGGGAATTATCTACTTGACGCAGATCATAATCGCCAACACCATAATTCTTTGGCCAGTTCAAGCAGCAGCTTGAACTCTACTAGCCAGCCTGCGTCAAGTGGATGATGCCCTTTATGAATTTTGAATTATGCGTATTTCTTCGACACTTGACCGGCTTCATTCGCAAGCGAAGGAAAACCGTTGGCTTTGGCTTTTTTCGATTTTTTGTCGTTTGGCTTTGGCAGCCGGTTTTTTCCCTTCGGGGATGGTCAAGATTATGGGCGAGCGGTTTGCCAGCGGCTTATCCGTTAATCACCCGATGGGACATTATCTGGAAGCCCTGCATCATACGGGTTATTACTACACCTTTATCGGCGTCGTGCAGGTAGCGGCGGCGCTTATGCTGCTGATGCCGCGCACGGCTACTCTCGGCGCATTTCTCTATTTTCCCATCATCCTGAACATTTGTATTCTCACGTATGCGGTGCGTTTTGACGGCTCGCTTTTTACCGCGCCTTTGATGGTGCTGGCTAATTTGTATATTCTCGGCTGGAATTATGAGAAATGGAAATACATTCTGCCTTTTAATCGTCCGGCAAATGACAACGACTTAACAAAGCGGACAAGCCTTGAAAGCTACGTTCAAACTCAAGAAAGTGCGGGTAAGCGTGCCGTCTTTTCCTGGCACAGAATGCGCTTACTTTATGCGCGCTTCCGCATTTTTTTCACACACCTTCTTAACGATAAATTCCCGACACTTTTCTTTGCCGGAGTGTTTGCCGCCATTGTCGTCTGTGTGGTGGGCATTCCAAGCCTTTACCACATTAAGCCCCGCAACACATTAGCGCAATGCGTAAAGCAATTTAGAAACAACAACCGAACACAAGCCGGTGCAAAGTTCTGCGATTGTATTCATAAAACCGGCGAACCGCTCGACAAATGCATGAACGAATATTTCAACGCGCCGGATGATGCCAACCATACGCCGTAAACCTGTTAATAAATAAGCACCTTTCCGCACTCAGCCACACACACCATAACAACCGATTCAGACTGTGGATCAAGAGGCCGAGGGTTCAAGTCCCTCTAGCCGCCCTCGGAAATAGCAGGGGCGACCGTTGAAGCGGTCGCCCCTGCGGCGTTTTAGCGTGGGTCTCTGTTTGTCTATTAGTAGCTGCCCGGCGGCTTCGACGCGGGCGGCGCGGCGTCGGGCTTGACGGCGGGCTTGTCTGCGCCGGGCTTGGGCGGGGCGGGCAGCTTGAAGCGTGCGTCGTCGAGCGGCGGGTTGACTTCGACCTTGTCAATCGTAACCCTCTGCCGCTGCGGGCTGCCGCGCACGCCGGACTCCCACGAGTGCGGCATCATCACGCCGCCCTCCGCCTTGTAGTCGCCGAAGACGGTCTCGGCCAACTGCTCCGCGCCGCGGCGGACGCGTTGAGTCTCCTGCTTGATCTCAAGGAAGGTGCTCGCGTCCAGATACAGATAACGCACCGCGCCGCTTTTGAGCGTGACCTTCAGCTTGTAGGCGTCGCGGCCCGCCACCGGCTCGCGCCCGACCAGCTCGACCTTGTGCCCCTTCTCCTTGTAACCCACGAGCGGGCCGTCTAGGTCTGCCTGCTCCTGCGCGTCCTTGAGTTCTTCGGGCCCGAGCAGCGCCGGGGCGGTCTGCCCCTCGAACGGGTTGACCTGCCAGCCGGTCTGCCCGTCGTAAGCCTGCACGGCGGTCTGCCCCTGCAACGTCAACTCAAGACGGAAACTGCCCGGCCGCTTCTGCTCCAACACGACGGGCGCTTCGAGACCCGGCCCCAGAGTCATCCGCCCCGACGCGCGCAGAGACTCCTGCGCCCGCAACTTCTCCAACCCGCCTTTCGCTTCAATGTTTTTGGCGACTATCTGCTCGACGGTCAACTCCTGCGCCGCCGCCGTCAGACTGAGGAGCACCAGGGCCAGCGCGCACACGCACGACTTCCAACTCATAACACTGTTCTCCGCTGCGCAGGCTGATTGAAAGTTGAGTTAAGCACCGCGGCCGGCGCGCGCCGGAGCTGGCGCAGCCGCCTCTCGACCGAACCGGCACGTCCGCGGCGGCTCCCTGGCCGCGCCGTGCGCTTAACTTGGTCGAGACAAATGCCGCCGGGTCGTCTCGGCATACGGCACGCCGCCCGCAAAAGTTCCGCCCCGGTCGGACACAAGAGACGCGCTCAGTATCTTTATCATGCGTGCGGATGATTATGTGGCTAATTCGGCGCAAACCATGATAACTTTTCGCCCACCTGATCGGCGTTAGAACGCTCGGCATGACGGTCTGCTGAACGAGCGCGATCAACGAATAGATAAGTTGAGAAATCAGATGGCGGAGACCCGTGAGACGGAAGTGGCGGCTGCGTTTCGCAGTGAGGAGGAGCGTGTCGAGGCGCGGGGGGCGGTCTTTAAGAAGGAGCTGGGTCTGAGCGACCTGGTGCTGACGCAGATATTGTTCATCGTGGGTCTGCCGTGGGTGGGCGTGGCGGCCAAGCAGGGGCCGTCGCACATAGTTTTGTGGCTGGTGGCGATGCTCTTCTTCTTCCTGCCGTCGGCCGTGGTGGTGATCTATCTCAACCGGATGATGCCGCTCGAAGGCGGTCTCTACCAGTGGGCCAAGCTGGGGTTCAACGACCTCGTGGGGTTTCTGGTGGCGTGGAACCTGTGGCTCACGGCCATTCTGAACACGTCGGAGATCGGGCTACAGGTGACGCAGTACGTGGGCTACGTCATCGGGCCGGGCGGCGAATGGCTGACGGCGAGCAAGTCTGTTACCGGCCTGGTGACGACGGCGATCATCGGCGCGCTCGTCATGGTCACGACGGTGGGGCTGGGCGTCGGCAAGTGGGTGCATAAGGTGGGCGGCGTCCTGATGCTCTTCACGTTCGCGGCGCTGCTCGTCCTGCCTTTCCTGCACAGGGCGCACGGCGCGCCGGTCGAATATCACCCGCTCAGGACTGAGTTGCCCGTGCTGTCGCTCATGACTTTGAACCTGCTCAGCAAGATGGGCTTCGGCGCGCTGAGCGGGTTCGAGTACGTGGCGATCCACGCGGGCGAGTGCCGCCAGCCGGCGCGCACCATCGGGCGCTCGGTCGCGCTGGCCGCGCCGGTCATCGCCGTGCTGTTCATCCTCGGCACGAGTTCCGTGCTGGCGCTCGTGCCGCGAGAGCAGATTGATCTGATCGCGCCGATCCCGCAGGTCTTGAGCGTCGGCTTCCGCGCGCTCAGCAGCGCCGGTGCGGTGGCGACCGTCACCATCGCGGCGTTGCTGTGCATCCGCCTGGCGCAGTCGAGCGTGATGTTCGTCGGCATCACGCGGCTGCCGATGGTGGCGGGCTGGGATCGGCTGCTGCCGGACTGGTTCACACGGCTGCACGCCCGTTACAAGACCCCGGTCAACTCCATCCTGTTCGTCGGGGCCGTCACGCTCGCGCTCGGCGTGGCGGGCTTAATCGGCGTGGGCAAGCAGGAGGCGTTTCAGTTGTTGTGGAACGCGTCGGGGCTGTTCTACGCGCTCACTTACCTCGTGCTGTTCGCCGTCCCGCTGGTCGGGTTGCGGGGCTTGCGGCCGCGCCCGCCGCTCTGGCTGCGGGCCGCCGCGCTGTCCGGTTTTTTGCTGACGCTCTTATACGTGGCGCTCTCGGTCGTGCCCATCATTCGGGTGGAGAGTCGTTTGATGTTCGCCGTCAAGATTTCGGGGCTGACCGTCCTGACCAACATCATAGGCCTGGCGATCTACTTCATGGCTAAGAAGCGACGAGCTGAAGCCGCCGTCTGACAACCGCCGTGCCGGTCACAAGGAAGTGGGATGATGTTTAGCGCGATGAGATGCTTGCCGGTGTTGCTCTGCGCAGGGCTGTGCGCGCAAGTCGCTTTGGCGCAGCCGCCGAAGAGTGCGGGTCGCGGGGCTTCGTTCGCCGAGTCGGCCGCGGTCGGCGGCGGGCGCAAGCTGCACCTCAACTGCGCGGGCATGAACAACGCGGCCGGCCCGACCGTCGTGCTCGAAGCGGGCGCGGGGAACGGCGCGGCGGACTGGCAGCGCGTGCAGCCCGAAGTGGCGAAGTTCGCGCGCGTCTGCGCCTACGACCGCGCGGGGCTGGGCGGCAGCGATCCGGTCAGCGCCCCGCGCACCGTCGTCGCGCTCACGGAAGACCTGCACGCGCTGCTCACGAACGCGAACGTACACGGCCCTTACGTCCTCGTCGGGCACTCGCTCGGCGGCATCCTCGCACGGCTCTACGCCAGCTACTACCCGACCGAGGTCGCCGGCATGATCCTCGTTGACTCGGCGCACGAGGACGAGCCGGATCGCGGCATGGCCCTGATCCCGCCCGACGCGCTCAAGGAGTTCTTGAAGCAAGCCCGCCCCGAAGACCTCACGCCCACGAGCGCCGAGCGCATAGACTCCTGCTCGATCCGCCCGTTGATGAACGCGCTCAACTGGCACGCCCCGATCCCGCTCGTCGTGCTCACGCAGGGGCGGCCCTACGGGCCTGAGATGGTCGCCGTCCCGTCCATCGCCCCCAAAGCGTACCAACTCCACCTCGCCTTACAGCGCGACCTCGTGCGCCGCTCGCCCAAGGGGCGGCAAGTCATCGCGGCGAAGAGCGGGCACGGCATACATCAAGACGAGCCTGAGTTGGTCGTCGCCGCCATCCGCCAGGTCGTCAAAGAAGTCACGACGCCTACGCCCAGGCGCAAACGTTAACCGCCGGCCCGCCGCGAAAGGTGCTCAGCGAAGATGGAACCGAACCTGGTCACGGAGCCGCGCCTGTTGCCCGTGCTCGACGAGTTGCAGCGGCGCGAGCCGATCTTCCACCGCCCGGAGTTCGGCACGACGCGCGCCGACTTCGAGCGCATGACGGAGGCGACGTTCTGGGAGACCGGCGCGTCGGGGCGGCGCTACAGCCGCGCCGACGTGCTCGACCTGCTGGAACAGCGCCAAGCCCAACCGCACGCGGACGTGTGGGCGGCGCGCGACTTTCATTGTCTTGAGCTGGCCCCCGACAACTACCTGCTCACCTACACACTGCTTCAGGACGGCACACGCCTCACGCGGCGGGCCACGATCTGGCGACGCACCGACGAAGGCTGGAAGATCGTCTATCACCAGGGGACGCTCGTCGCCGACGCCTGACGTGCAAACGCGAAACGGCGACACGATTCTTAAGTTGAAGATACACCTCGACACCGATCTGGGCGGCGACATTGACGACCTGTGCGCGTTGGCCATGCTGTTGCGCTGGCCCGGCGTCGAGTTGACGGGGATCACCACCTGCGCCGAAGCGCAGGGCAAGCGCGCCGGCTTCACGCGCCACGCCCTCGCACTCGAAGGGCGGACGGAGATACCCGTCGCCGCCGGTGCGGACTACCCGCGCCCGCTCCACTACTACGACGAAGAGACCTACTGGGGGCAACTCGTCCCGCCCGCGCCCAACCCCTTAAGCGACGCGCTCGCGCTGCTCAAGCACAGCATCGAGCAGGGCGCGCTCGTCGTCGGCATCGGGCCGTACACGAACCTACAACTGTTGGACGAACAGCATCCCGGCATACTGAAGTCGGCGCGGCTCTGGCTCATGGGCGGCAGCGTCCAACTGCCCCGCGCCGGCTACCCGCAGTGGGGCTGCGAGTCGGACTACAATATGTACTCGGACGCGGCGGCGGCCGTCTACCTTCTTGAGCACGCGCGGCCGACGCTCGTGCCGCTGAGCGTGACGGTCGAGACGGCCTTGCGCCGCGCGGCGCTGCCCGCGTTGCGCGGCGCGGGCGCGCTCGGCGCGTTGCTCGCGCGCCAGGCCGAGGCGTTCGCCAACGACGAGCGCATGGCGGAAAGGTTCGGACAGACTTGCAGCGCCGTGCCGGCCGACATTATAAACTTCCAGCACGACCCGCTCGCCTGCGCCCTCGCGCTCGGCTGGCGCGACGGCGTCGAGATCACACACGTACACTTGAAGCTGGAACTGGCCGGCGACGCGCTCCGCCAGACCGTGGACGCGGCGGCCAGCCCCGTACCAATCGTCACCCGGATAGACGGCCACAAGTTCAACGACTTCTGGCTGGCCACCGTAGCGAACAACTGAAAGCCCCTTTGCGTTCCTTTGCGTTCCTCTTCGCGGCCTTTGCGGTTAAAGTTTTTCGGCCTAAACCGCAAAGGCCGCGAAGGGGAGGCTGCTCACGGTTGGAGGACGCCCCCATGGCAACGAGTCTGCCCCGCAACGAACGCCGCCTGTACGGCTGGGCGGCCGCCTTGATCCCCTTGATCGTGCTCGCGGGCTTCGCCCGCACTTACTACCTGAAAGGTCTCTTCGCCACGCCCGCGCTGCCGAGCGCGCTCGTACACCTGCACGGGTTGGTGATGACGGCGTGGCTCTTGCTCTTCGGCGCGCAGGTCTGGCTCATCTCGGCCCGCCGCACCCGTGTGCACCGACGGCTCGGCGTGCTCGGCGCGGTCTTGGCCGCGCTGATGGTCTTGGTCGGCGTGGCGACGGCCATCGCGGCCGCGCGGCGCGGCTCGTCGCCGGGGCCGTCGCCGCTCAGGTTCCTCGTCGTGCCGCTCGGCGACATGCTGGTCTTCGCGCTGCTGGTCGGCGCGGCGCTCTACTTCCGCCGCCGCCTCGCGACGCACAAGCGGCTGATGCTGCTGGCAGCATTGAACCTGCTGCCCCCGGCCATCGCCCGCCTGCCCTTGCACTTCATCGAGGCGGGCGGCCCGCTCGTCTTCTTCGGGCTGACAGACCTGTGCGTGCTGGCCGCGGTCGCCTTCGACACCTACAAGCAGCGGCGACTCCACCCGGCGTTCGCGTGGGGCGCGCTGCTGCTCATCGCGTCGCACCCTCTGCGGATACTGCTGGCCGGCACGGACGCGTGGCTGCGTTTCGCGACCTGGCTGGTGAGTTGAACGGCGGCGGCGAGCGGATGAGAGTTGACGTGTGCGAGGAGCCTTTGACGACGCTGGCGGAGTACGCCCGCGTGCCTATCGCGTTCGAGGTGCGGCGGGTGTTGGAGTTGACCGTGCGTGACGGCGGCCTCGGCGGCTTTGTCTTAACGGAGCGCGAACTCATCGCGCCTTACGTCAAGGATTACGACGCGCTCCGAGGCGAGCACCCGACCGTGTGGGCGCGGCGCTTCGACGTGTCGCACTGGGGCTTGCTCGTCGCGCGCGCAGGCAGTCAGCGTGTCGGCGGGGCGGTCTTGGCTTGGCGCACGCCTGATCTCGACATGCTTGAGGGCCGCGCCGATCTGGCCGTCGTGTGGGACATACGCGTCGCGCCGTCGGCGCGCGGGCGCGGGGTCGGGGCGGCGCTCTTCCGCGCGGCGGAGGCTTGGGCCGCGGCGCGTGGCTGCCCGCAGCTCAAGGTCGAGACGCAGAACGTCAACGTGCCGGCGTGCCGTTTCTACGCGCGCCAAGGCTGCGTGCTCGGGGCGATAAACCGCTTCGCGTATGCGGCGCTGCCGGACGAGGTGCAACTGCTCTGGTACAAGACTCTCTCTGATGACGCGTCGCCCGGCGACGCGATTGCAGGAGCAACAGGATGACGGCGGGGCGCGCGATTAAGAAGACGCCGCCTTACCAATTCGTCCTCGACGAGTTGGAATCGCTGCGCCCGACGCTCAGGCAGATGTTCGGTTTCACCTACGTCTACCTCGGCGAGCGGCTGCTGCTGTCGCTGCGCCACAGCGCCCGGCAGCCGCGCTTCAACGGCGTCTGGCTCTACACCGAGGCGGAACACATCGCCAGCCTGCGGCGCGAGTTCCCCGCGCTGCCGCGCCGCTGCTTCTGGCGCTCGAAGCGCAGCGGCAGCGGGTGGGTCATCATCGCGGTCGAGTCGGAGGAGTTTGAAGAACACGCCTCCAAGGCGTGCGAGCTGATCCTGCGCGGTGATCGACGCGTCGGCCGGGCGACCCGCAAGAGTCGGAGCCGGGTCGAAAGCCAGTAGTGTCATAAACTGATCAAGCCTCCGTGCATCCTCTGTGCCCTCTGTGTCTCGGTGGTGAATGCTGCTGACGCTTAATTCACCACAGAGACACAGAGGGCACAGAGGATGCACGGAGGCTTGAGCGATCCCCTGACGATGCGCGTGATGGAAGTGAAGGTTTTTCAGGGCCGGCCCGTTGACGCCGCGCTCGCCGAGCGCATCCTCGCGCTCGACAGGAAGAACATGCTGCCCGTCCTGGCGCGGGCCGGCGTCGAATTCCCCGAAGCGAACAGGCGCAGAGGGTTGGCGCACAACCCGACGCTGATCGTCGCCTTCGCCGGTCAAGCCGTCGCCGGCTACCTCGAATACACACGAAGCTGGCGCGACCCCGCGTACATCTACGTCGGCTCGATCCAGATCGACGCGCCGTACCGGCACACCGATCTGCTGCTCCGGCTCTTGGCCCACTTCCAGACGCTCGCCGCCGCCGAAGACTTTCTCGGCTTCGAGACGAACGTGCAGAAGAGCAACGACGCGGCCGTGCGCCTGTACCGGAAGCTCGGCTTTCAACTCACGCCCAACCCCGACAACGACGCCTCCTGGCTGGCGCGCGCCGGGCGCGAGCTGTTGACCGACTCCCCCGCCGTCCCGCTGCTAACTAAATGGCGGGCGCGGCGCGCGGCGCGGTCTTAAACGGGCCGGTGTGCCGGTCTCAGGGCCGCGCCTTCGGGGCGTCGAGCGTGGCGTCGCCCGCCTCGGTCTTGAAGCGTTTGAAGTTGTACCACTCGGTCGTCTCGTAGACGCTCTTCGAGAGGACGAGGAAGCCTTTGCCGTTGGCGTTCCAGTGGAAGACGCGCGGGGCCCAGAAGCCGTCGGCGAGCCGCTGCCGCTCGAAGACGAAGCCCGCGCCCGGCTTGATGGCCATCAGCAAGCCGCCGCCGATCTTAAAGTCGCCGTCGAGCCGCGCCTCGATCCGCATCACCACCTTGTCCGCGGCGTCGAGCCAGATGATGCCGTTGAGCTTCGACAGGATTTCGTCGTTCTTCGACTTCGGGCGGAAGTCTGCGCGCGGGCGGTAGTCGAAGACGAAGGCCGCGCGCCCCTGGAACTGTTCGCGGCGCGGCGCGACGAACTCGCAGGCGCGCAAGAGGTCGGCCAGGTCGAAGCCGTAGTCGCCCATGCGGATGCGGAAGCCGCCCTGCCCTTTCTGCGGGGCCGGGACGGCCTTCTCGTTGGCGGTGAGGAAGGCGGCGACGCGCTGCTCCTCTTTGGCGGCGCGGTCGGGCGCGAGCGGCGCGCCGTTGACGCTCGTCAGCTTGCCGATGCCGTTGCCGTTCGGCGCGAGGAACACGTCCCAGACGCGCACCGTCGCTTTCTTCGTCTCGCCGCGCCCGTCCAACTCGCGCTCCGTCTCCTTCACCGTGTAGGTGTACTCGCCGTAAGGGATGTCTGTGCGCGGCTCGCGCTCGACCACCTCCTTGACGAGTTGCGCCACGTCGAGCGCCTCGGCGTGCGGCGGCTCGAAGAGGGCGTCGGCCAGGGCCGTGTTGTAGCGCACGCTTTGCAGCCGGAGCGTGTACGTGCCCGCGCCGCGCAGGCGCACGAGCAGGCGGTGCGGTTCGAGCACGCCCGCCTCGGCGCGGTAGTCCGCGAAGTCCGTCTGTAGCCCGCGCGCCTCGTCCACGGCGCGCAGCAGGAGGCGCGTGCGCGCGCCGAACAGGTAGCGGACGCGCGCCGCGTCGCGCGAGCGGAACTCGACGGCGTAAGCCGGCTCGCCCGCGACCTCCTCCGCGCCGACTGTGAGCGCCAGCAGGTTCTGCCGCTTGAAGTCGGCGAGGTGCGTCGCGTCAAGCCGCGCGGCGAGGCGTGCCGCACGGGCCTCTGCGTCGGTCAGCGTCGCGGCCGCGCCGTCGCGCCCGCGCGTCCAGACCGAGCGCGGCGTGACGCCCGCGGCGAACGTGCCGCCGCCCGTCTCGATCTGGACGAAGGTCGAGCCGGGCGCTTTCGCCCGCGTCGTCGCGCGCCCCGCGGGCCGGCCGTCCTCTTCGACCGCCCACTCGTAGACGGCGTCGCGCACGGCGGCGAGCTGTTTGCGGCCGCCGATGGCCTTCACGTAGTCGCCGACGATTTTGTCCGCGGCCGGGAGTTTCTGGCGCGCGGTGGTCTGTGCGCGCGCGGGCACGCTAACTAGCGCGCAGGCGAGGAGGAGGAGCAAGAATAACAGCGGACGGGGCGACCGGGCGTTTACGTTCGGGCGCGTTGCGGGGCGCAGCGGGGACTTCATAGCGGGGCTTCCTTCTTCTTAACGGGTGTGGGGCGCGAGCGACGCGGCGGCAGCGGCCGGCCCAGGCAGCCGGCCGCGCCGCCGTGTCGCCCTTAAAGACGCGTGCGTGGGCGGAGCGTTAACACGCCCGAAGCATTGCGCGCGGGGTTAACGTTCCCAGAAGAACTTTGCGCGGGGCTTCTGTTCCGGGTAGACCTCGTTCATGTTGTCGGTCTCGTAGAGCACGCCGTTGATCATGACGTGGCGGATCGACTCGGTGTTGTGCAGGTTGTCGAGCGGATTCTTGTCCATGACGACGAGGTCGGCGAGCTTGCCCGCTTCGAGCGAGCCGAGGTCGGCGTCGAGACCCAAATACTGCGCGCCGTAGAGCGTCGCGCAGCGCAGGGCTTCGAGCGGCGTCAAGCCGCCCTGCCCCAGCATCCACAACTCCCACTGCGCGCCGAGGCCTTGCAACTGCCCGTGCGCGCCGAGTTGCGCCTTGCCGCCCGCGCGCACCACGTCTTTGACCGAGCGCGCCAGCTCGAAGTGGTAGAAGTCGTCTTCGGGCACCATCAGCCGGCGGCGCGCGCGCGCGTCCACCTCGGCGCGCGGCACGTAGCGCAAGAGCTTCTCGCTCTCCCACACGTTCGTGTGCTGATACCAGTAGTTCTCGCCCCAGATGCCGCCGTAGCCGACGATGAGCGTGGGCGTGTACTGCGTGTGGCTGCGCGCGAAGAGCGTGACGACATCCCTGTAGAGCGGCGCGACGGGGACGGCGTGCTCGATGCCCGTGTGCCCGTCGAGGATCATCGTCATGTTGTAGAAGTAGGTCGAGCCGCCTTCGGGCACGACCATCATCTGGTGGTCGCGCGCGGCTTTGATGATCATCTGGCGCGCGTCGCGCCGCAGTTGGTTGTAGCTCTTGACGGAGAACGCGCCGGCCGCCTGCATCCGCGCCAGGTGGCGCTGGGCGTCTTCGAGGTTTTTGACGACGGCCTTCTCGGCGTTCTCCGCGCCGTAGAGGACGAAGCCGGTCGAGTAGATGCGCGGGCCCGTCATGACGCCGGCCTTGACCATCTCGGACTCGGCGAAGACGGTCTGCGTTGAGGCGGACGGGTCGTGCGTGGTGGTGACGCCGTAGGCGAGGTTGGCGAAGTAAGGGGCTTGCTGTTCGGGGATGATGTCGAGCGTGTTGTAGCCCATGTGCGAGTGTACGTCGATCATGCCGGGCATGATGGTCTTGCCCGCCATGTCTATGCGCCGCGCGGCGGCCGGTATATCAATCTTCGCGCCGACGGCCTTGATGCGGTTGTCTTCGACGAGGATTGAGCCGCGCTCGATCACTTCGTCGCCGCGCATGGTGATGATGCGTGCGTTCGTGAGCGCGACCAGCCCGCGCGGCCGCGCCGGCTCGAACGAGAAGCCGATCTTGGTCGCCGCAGGCTCCGGCGCTTTCTCGTCCTTGCCGAGTTGCTTCAAGACGTTTTCGACCGTCTGCTCGTAGAAGTTCTCGCCGAGCGTCCACTGCAAGGTCTTGCCGTCGGGCGACCACGAGAGCCAGTCGCCGGAGTTCAGGGAGACGGTCTTGACGGGCAGGATCGATTCGCCGCTGTTGAGCTTGAGGAGCTTGCCCGTCTTCGGGAACGGCGCGAGGTAGAGCTTGTGCAGTTCTTTGAAGAAGACCCAGTCGAGGTCGGGCGAGGGCGCGAGTTCCGCGCCGAAGCGCGACTCGACGTGCCGCTTGTAGTCGTCGCCCGACAGCTTGACGCTGCTCAGGTACGTGAGGATGTTGGCGGGCGCGCCCGGCCCCGCCGGCACGAACGGCGACTCGACGAAGTAGATGCGCTCGCCCTTCGGGTCGAACGCGAGCGCGGGCATACGCGCGTTCGCGCCGCGGCTCTGCACGTCCATCACGTAATGGCTCTCGCGCCCGTCCCAGTAGTGAATCTCGAAGGTGGACTCGCGCGCCAGTTCCTCCTCGTTGAAGACCGTGCCGCGCCCCTTGAGGTAAGCGACCTTCGTGCCGTCGGGCGAGAAGACGGGGTTGGCGTACTGGTCGCCGACGGTCGTGATGCGACGGGCGTTCGCGCCGTCGGCGTCCGCCACCCAGACCGCACCCTTCTCGGCGTCCGACCAGGTGACGAAAGTCAGCTTGCGTCCGTCGGCGCTGAAGCGCGGCGCGTACTCGCGGTTGTTCGTCTTGAGCAGCGGGCGCGGCGCGGCGTCTCCGTCCTTGACGTAGAGCTTGCCGAGCGCGTTGTAGACGACGCGCCCGCCGGTGCGCTGCGCCCAGCGCAAGAGGCGCACGTCGTCGCGTTCGGGCGCGACCTTGACGGGGAAGCGCACCGCTTCAGTCACCTTCTGGCTGACGTGCGCGGTGAACGGGATGGGCGTGGCCTGTTTCGTGTTCACGTCCAGGCGGATGAACTTGCCGCCGGCTGTGATGACGACGGCGCGGCTGTCGGGCGTCCAACTGTAACCGGGGTACGTGCCGTAGACCGACCAGGTCTCCTGCTGGTCGTGCGTCAGCTTGTCGTAGACGGGCCACTCGCGCCCCGACTCGACCTCGCGCAAGTAGAGCACGGTGTTGAGTCGGTCGCGGCGGATGAAGGCGACGTACTTGCCGTCGGGCGAGGGCGCGGGGCGGATCGCGCCGCCCTCGCCGCGGATGAAGGCGCTGCGCCGGCCGGTCTGCGTGTCGTAACGCTCGATCCAGTAGATCGTCTCGTAGACGTTCTTGTTGTAATCGAAGTCGCCGCTGTTGACGAAGTAGACGAAGCGCCCCTTCGGCTCCATCGCCGGCTCGCCGACGTTCGCCGTCCAACTCGACTTCTCGGTCAACTGCACGCCCGTGCCGCCGCTCAGGCTGTAGAGCCAGATTTCGCCCGCGCCGAGCGAGCGCTGATCGACGAAGTGTTTGCGCACGAGCAGGTATTGGCCGTCGGGCGTCCACGCGGGCGTGTTGACGAGCCGTTGCGTCTCTTTCGTCACCTGGCGGCGGTTCGAGCCGTCGGCGTTCATCACCCAGACGTTGTCCGCGCCGTCGCGGTCGGAGGTGAAGGCGATGAGCCGGCCGTCGGGGCTGTAGCGCGGCTGCGCCTCCCAGGAGCGGCCGCCGGAGAGCAGCGTGGCCGCGCCGCCCGCGGCCGGCATCTGGTAGATGTCGCCGAGCAGGTCGAAGACGATGCGTTGCCCGTCGGGCGACACGTCGCAGCTCATCCAGGTACCCTCGTCCGTGTCGAACTCGACGAGGCTCGTCGGGCCGTGCTCGGCCTCCACGTCCCACTTCTCGTCCTTCTTGGCCGCCTGCTCGGTCTGCTTGCGCTCCTCCTGCGTCTTGGCCGGCTCTTGCGGCGCGGGCGCGGGCGGCTGCTGCGGGCGCGCGGGCGGCGCGGCGCACACGAGGGCGAGACACAGGGACAGGGCGGACAGTCTGCGGTTCATGCTTTCACCTCGGCGTCTGCGGACTGGGGTTGTCGGCGGCGGTTATAAGAACCTGTGAAGTCCTTCGCGTTCCTTTAAGGAAACAGCTTCGAGACGGCGCAGATTGTCCACGGCGCGCGGCTTGGCTGTCAAACGCACCTGTGGCACAATCGCGCCTCGCGCCGCCGCGCCCGCGGCCCCGCGCGTCAGTCAAGCACACGCCACACGCAGGAGAGGAAGCCCCCAATGTCGTCGCAAACTGTTCGCCCGTTCAACCGGCTCGCCTTGAGCCTCGCGCTGCTCTGCGCCTGGTGCGCGCCGCCTGCGCCGACGCGCGCGCAGGAGCAGCCGCCTGAGCAGAAGAAAGACAAGAAGCAGGCCCAAACGTCGGACGACGATCAGGCCCGGCAGCTCGGCAAGAAGGATCGCTCGCGCGGCCACGACATGCTCAAAGAGATCAAGAAGGACGTGGAGCAGTTCTACTACGACAAGACGTTCCGCGGCGTTGACCTCGACGCGCGCTTCAAGCTGGCGCACGAGAAGGTGGACGCGGCGCAGTCGCTCGGGCAGATGTTCGGCGTCATCGCGCAACTCCTGATCGAGTTCGACGACTCGCACACCTTCTTCATCCCGCCGCGCCGCAGCGTCCGCACCGTCTACGGCTGGGAGATGAGCATGATCGGCGACGACTGCCTCGTGACCGACGTGAGCAAGGACAGCGACGCCGCCGCCAAGGGTCTCAAGCGCGGCGACAAGGTGCTCTGGCTCGACGGCTACACGCCGGCCCGCGAGAACTTCTGGAAGCTCAAGTACCTCTTCGACACGCTGCGCCCGCAGCCCGCCTTAAACGTCTTCGTCCAGAGTCCCGGCGAGGCGCAGCCGCGCCCGCTCACCCTCGTCGCCAAGTACGACGAGCCGGAAGACCTCTACGACCTGTTCTTCGGCGGCGGCGAGAAGTCGGAGCAGGAGGAGAAGGAGCCGCCCAAGGCCGACCCCGAACGCGAGACGCACTTCGGCGAGCACCGCTTCCACGAGTTCAAGGACGGCCCCGTCGTCTGGCAGATGCCGGAGTTCGATCTGTCCGAGGGCGCGGTGGACAAGATCATGCGCGAGAAGATCGCGCCGCACACGGCGCTCGTCCTCGACCTGCGCGGCAACCCCGGCGGCTACGAGATCACGCTCCTGCGCCTGCTCGGCCACTTCTTCGACAAGGACGTGCGCATCGGCGAGATTCAGCGGCGCAAGGGCGTCAAGCAACTGAGCGCCAAGGCGCGCGGCGACAAGGCCTACACGGGCAAGCTGGTCGTGCTGGTGGACAGCGGCTCGGCCTCTTCGGCCGAGATTTTCGCGCGCACGATCCAACTGGAGAAGCGCGGCGTGGTGCTCGGCGACCGCACGGCCGGCGCGGTCATGCGCGCGCTCCAGGTCGGCCACTTCGTGGACGAGCCGGGCATGATGACGGCCAACCTCATCAGCTACGGCATCAGCGTGACGGACGCCGACCTGATAATGACAGACGGCAAGAGCCTCGAACGCAACGGCGTCGCGCCCGACGAACGCCTCCTGCCCACGCCCGCCGACCTCGCCGCCCTGCGCGACCCCGTCCTCGCCCGCGCCCTCGAACTCGCCGGCCTCAAGCTCGACGCCGATAAGGCCGGCGCACTCTTCCCGCCCCGCGAACCCAAGCCCAAGAAGAAGAAGAAAGAGAAGGACAAGGACAAAGACAAAAACAAAACCGGCGACAAGTAAGGGCCGGCGCGCTAGTTGACCACGCAACTCTCTGCCGGGAGCGCGGGCATCCCTGCCCGCCAAGCGTGCGCCAGCACGCTCACGAAGTAACGGCGGCACTCGATGTTGAGTGCCGCCGTTACTTCTTAT
>DASVPY010000067.1:0-184575 GCA_036389395.1 Pyrinomonadaceae bacterium | reverse complement strand
CTCGGCCCGGTCGTGGCCCAGTCGGCGGCGCAGTGGGGCGCGCCCTTCGTCATCGCCGGCCCGCGGCGGCGCCTGCTCGACCTGCTCAACGGCTCGCTGCCGCTGGCGTCGCTCGAAGGGCTGCGGCGTCTCCACCTCGACCGCCTGAAGGAGGCCGACGCGCGCGCCCTCGTCGGGGGCCTCGCGCAGAGGCTCGGCGTCGCACTCAACGAGGAGACGCGCGACCTCCTCGTCCAGCAGCTCGAAGCGAGCCCGTACCTCATCGCCGCCGTGCTCGACGCCGCGCGCACCACGGGCGCGCCGCTGACGAGCTTCCGGGACTTTCAGAGCATCTACGTTGACGAGCTTCTGGGCGGGCGCATCGGCCGCCGTTACGCCTCGGTTCTCGAAGACGTGGCGGCGACGCCCGCGCTCCGCCGCGGCCTGCTGCGCGTGCTCTACGAGGCTTCGGCCACCCCCTCGGGTAAGTCGCCCGCCGAGGTCTGGATGAAGCGGCTCGGGTCGGACGTGCGCGAGTTCGAGCGCGTGACGCGCCTGCTCCACATGCACGAGCTGGCGAGCTTCCACGCCACCTACGTCGAGGCGACGCCCTCGGCCGTCTGGCGCGACTTCCTGCGCGCGAGCTACCGCCTGCAAGTCTCGGCCGAGCCGCGCGCGCTCGTCGTCGCCGACACGCTCGTCGAGGCCCTGAAGCGCGCGCCGCAGACGATGGCGCGCCACTACCGGCGCGAGGCGGCCTTGGGTCTGCGCGAGCTGCTCGCGCGCTTCGACTACCAGCGCGTGCCCGCGAGCCTGTTGCACTACGACCGCTTCGCCGGTCTCTACCGCGGCACAGACCCGGAGGAGACGGCCGCCGGTCTCGACGCCGAGACCGATCTGATCCGCCTGCCGCAGATCGTCCACGCCGCCGCCGCGGCCGCCTTCCACCCGGCCATCCTGCAAGTCTCCGACGAAGAGCGCTGCGCCGTCGCGCACGGCTTCGACGCGACGCCCTACACGGACGCCAACGAGATCGTCTGGCTCGCCGCCGAGATCGAGGCGAAACACGAGGCGGGCCGCGCCGTCACCGAAGTCTGGTGCGACCGCCTCGCGCAACTCACGCACGCCTGCCACTTCAAGCGCGTGCGGCTCTGGCTCGTCGCCGCCGAGGGCTTCTCGGCCGAGGCGTCGGAGTTGATGAACGAGCGCGGCGTCTTCAGCGCGACGCGGCAGCAACTTGAGTTGTTGACGGCGCGGCTCACGCCCGCGCCCGCCGCGGCGACCAAGGGTGGCGTGCTGCCGGATGAGTTCGAGATGGTCATCCCGATGGGCGGCGACACGGAGTTGATCGCGGCGCACACGGCCGAGCAGATCGCGCGCCGGCTTGAGTTCCAGCCCGAGGCGATCAACCAGATCAAGACGGCCGTCGTCGAGGCGTGCATCAACGCGGCCGAGCACAGCCTCAGCCCGGAGCGAAAAATTTATCAGCGCTACCGGGTGGAAAGTGATAAATTAGTCATCACTGTGTCGAGCAGGGGGGTGTTGCTGCCCCCGTCCACGGTCGCCCCGACGACCGGCGAAGACAGCAACGGCCGCCGCGGCTGGGGTCTCAAGCTCATACGCGACCTGATGGACGAGGTCGAGTTCGAGCGCGTGGACGACGGCACGCGGCTGCGCATGACGAAGTACCTACGCCGCTAGAAGGGACACACAATATGGTGAACGCCACCGCCGGCCCCCCGGTGCGCTCCGAGCGCACGGGGGATGTCGCGGTCGTCCACGCCGCCGACTACCTGAACAGGTTGAGCGGCGAGCGGATCGAGCGCGCGTGCCGCGAACACCTGCGCGCCGGCTGCCGCGCCCTCGTCGTGGACTTCAGCGAGACGAGCGTGGTCAACAGCATCGGCGTCTCGATCCTGATGGGCGTGATCGACACGGCGGAGCGCGCCCAGGCCCCGCTCGTCTTCGCGGGCGCGAGCGGCCAGGCCGCGCAACTCTTCGAGCTGCTGGGTCTGACGCGCCACGTCTCGCTCGCGCCGGACAGTAGGGCCGGCGTCGCCCTGCTCGCGCAGTACGCGCAGGGCGTCGCGCCGTGACGAGAGCTTAGACCGTTATGTCGGGGGAGACGATCAGACTGCTGCACGCGTTCTCCGCGCTCGCAGACCTGAGCGAGCAGATCGCGGAGACGCGCGACTTCGGCGAGATGGCGCGCTCGGCCCTGCACGTCATCCTCGGCGCGCTGGGGTTGCGCCGCGGCGCGGTCGCCGAGTACGAGCAAGAGCCGGGCGCGCTGCGCCTCGTCGCCGCGTGGGGCTTGGGTGAAGACGTGCCGGCCTCTTTCGCGTTCGACGCGGGGCGGGCGGAACTGTTAGCGGCGGCCGGCGGCGACGTGTTGCAGTTGGATGCGGCGGACGCGCCCGACTTGTCGCGCCGCACGCTGGGTTACGAGTTGAGCGTGGCGCTGCCCGCGTTGCGCCTGCGGCTGGTCGCGCCGCTCGTCGCGCACGGCGAGTTGGTGGGGCTGCTCGCGCTGGGCGACAAGGCGACCGAAGAGGCGTTCACGCCGGACGAGCGCGAGGTGGTGCGGACGATGGCGCGGCACGTCGGCGTCGGCATCCACAACCACCGGCTGCTGCGCGAGGTCGAGGCGCGCGCGGGCGAGAACCGCCAACTCTACGACAACCTGCGCAGCATCTACCGCGACACCGTGCGCGCCTTCGCCGCCGCGATTGACTGCAAGGACAAGTACACGCAGGGGCACTCGGAGCGCGTCGGCAAGTACAGCGAGATCATCGCGCGCGAGTTGGGCTGGAGCGAGGAGCAGATCGAGGGCGTCGCCGTCGGCGGCTACCTGCACGACGTGGGCAAGCTGGTCGTCGAGCGCGACATCATCAACGCGCCCTACCGCATAGACGCCAAGCAGTCCGTGGAGTTGAACCGCCACCCGGCCGCGGGCTACGAAATCCTCGCGCCCATCCGCCACCCGGACGCCGACATCCCGCTCATGGCCCGCTACCACCACGAGCGCATAGACGGGCGCGGCTACCCGGACGGCTTGACCGGCGAGCAGATTCCGCCCGCCGCCAAGATCGTCGCCCTGGCCGACTCCTTCGACGCGATGACGACGGATCGCACTTACCGCCGCCGCAAAGAGTTCCCCGAAGTCGTCGCCGACCTGCGCCGCAACGCGGGCAAGCAGTTCGATGCGGGCGTCGTCCTCGCCCTCTGTCGCGCCCTGCTCAAAGAACTGAACGGCGACGCGCGCCCGCGCCCCATCACGCGCCTCCTGGGCCGCGACTACCTCGAACCCGACTCGGCCCGCCCGCTCCTCCTCGAACTCATCGCCGACCTCGAAGCCGCCGCCCACGCCACCGCCAGCGGGGTCTGACGCCCGGCCGCGTCCCACTCAGCCTGAAACTGAATCACTACCCAACCCGAAATAATCTTTGACCTCGAACCGCGGGCGGCGATAATAAGCGAACTACCGTCAGGGTCATGCGTGAGACTGACCGGGCCCGAAACTCTCAGACGAAAAGGACACCGCCGATGACCACGCGAGCAAGCTACTTCCCGTATGTCATCTGTATCGTGCTGACTTTGGGCGTGGCCGCCCGCGCCCAGACTCCCGAACGACAGCCGACGAACGCGGCCCCGCAGGCTCAGGAACAGTCGCCCGGCGTCAACCAGTCCGACCCGGTGGCGACCGAGATCGGCCTACTGCGCAAGTCGCTGCAAGCGCTCAACACCAGGCTGCGCGAGATCGGCGAACAACTCCGCGCGCCCGCCGCGAAACAGGGCGACACCGCGACCGACAAACAAAACCGCATCGCACTCAACCTAGATCTGCTGACCCGCGCCGAACAGCGCGCCGAACTCTTACGCAAGCAACTCATCGAGCTGACCGAGAAGGAGACCTCCTTCAGAACCCGCTTGGCGCAGCTCGACGAAGACATGCGCCCCGACAACATTGATCGCTCCGTCGCCCTCGTCGGCTCGATCCGCGGCTCAGACCTGCGCGACACACGCCGCCGCGTCCTCGAAAACGAGCGCAAAGGTCTCGACAGTCTGCTCACGCAAACCTCGCAAAGCCGCGTCCGCCTCGAAGACGACGTAAAACAGGCCGACGGGCTAGTCGCCAAACTCCGCCAGCGCCTCCTCCCGCTGATCGATAAAGAGATCGAGAAGCTCAACCCGAATTAGTCAGGCGTTGGCGTAGCAGACAGGCTCGTTATAAACGCTAAGCTTCGTCAGGTGGCGCGCCTTCGGGGCGCTCAGTTTTCGTCCTGGCGTGTTCGATCCAATCGCCCGACTTAATTAAGCCGCGGCGCGGGTAGGACTCAGGGTCAGGCGCGTAGACCCAGCACGTCTGCGCGCGCTGACCGAGCGAGACTTCGACCTGCTGCCGCCGATAGTCGGCCGTCGCCTCGTACTCGTCCAACCCGTGCAAAATCTCGTCGTCAACCTCATACACCTCGCCGACGACGGACGAGTCCGAATCTTCGAGCAGCAAGGCCGGGTATGCGCCCAGATCGTATAGCCTGCCACTCACGCGCGCCGCGCCGACAAACTTCGCGCCGGGAAAGAGTCCGGGCAGCGCGCGCACGCCGCCGCGCCGCAGAGTGCCGTACACGAAGACGAGGTGTTTATTGTTGTCCATTCCGAGCTTTAACAACGAGGACCTAACGCTGGCATTGGGCGGCGCGGCACGCGACACCGAAACTACGCAAATTCTCGACGAGAGGCAAGCTAGCTCCGCCTCCGCTCGAATGACTTGTGATACGTCGCTTTACGATCTTCCGCTGACCTTTTCGGGATAGTCTCTAATCCATAATTCCTCTCCCCAACTGTCAAAGACTTCGCCGTAGCCCTCCGCCCGCAGCACGCTCTCGACTTCTCTGAAGATGTGTTGCTGCGCCCGATAAGAACCGTCGGCGAGAATGGTTTGGAGCAACTCCAACAACTGGTCTGCCGTCCACGAAAACTTGTGCAGCGGGAAACGGGTAAGTTCCCATTGCAAATACTTGTAATAAGGGCGCAGTCTTCTGTCGTGGACGGCAAAGAGGACATCAAGTAACGGCTTGACAGAGTCCGCCGCTTCAAAGCGGTAGCCAATCGTATTGCCGTCACGGCAACACTTGATTGAGCGATAGACCTGATTGATATAATGATCCAGCTCTCCCTGAACGAACTTTCTTACTTCGTCGGCCGGGACTTTCCCCTTTTCATCAATCAGCGCTTGGATCTTCCCGCCAGTTTTATCAACCTGAGCGCGCAGATGCGCCCAATTGTATCTGTCCCAGGCTAATTCGCCGCCCCAGGCTGCGCGTTCGGCAAACTCTTGCAGCGTGTAGACCCCCACGTCAAACAGAGACGGAAGTTCACGCATCTTCACGGCATAAACAGCACGGGCCTTATCTGCGACAATCATCACGCAGTCATAGTCGGAGTGTTCCGCGGCAAAACCTTTACCGCGCGAGCCGCCGAGCACGAACCCCAGTACGTTCGCGTCCGTCTGCGCCAGCCGGACGAGTTCTCGATAAATTTGGTGCGCATCCTGGGACATATTCGTTCGCGCGAGAAAGACGTATAACGCCCGCATTAACCCGCCGCCCGCGGATGGCAAGCCGCAGCGTGAGGAAGCATCTTGAGAAGGATACTATCGGGCGGCCGGGTTGAATGAGTTGTTAGATTTCGCTGTTCGGTTAAGGGAAATATTTGTAAATGTCTTTCCGATTTAGGCAACGAACAAAGATGATTGTGTCACCCTCAAGCGCCATGCCGACCCGATAATCGCCTACTCGCACACGAAAATAATTCCCGCCGCCTTTGAGCTTCTATAGGTTTGGTAGCTCTGCCAACGAGGTAGCCTGCTCAACAGCTTAAACGGTCTCTCGGACTCGCTGCAAGAGCCACTTTCCCTTCACGCCTTTCAGGTCTTTAGTAAAGCTCTCCCTGAATTCGACCTTCACTGCGCGCCCTCAAGAATTGTAAACACTTCATCACGAGAGACGGATTTGCTGCCAAGCCCTTGTTCGATAGCACGTGCCAGACCAATATCTTCCATCGCTTCTTCCACAATATCCTGCACCAAGCCGCGATTCTCTTCGAGGGCTTCGACCAAAGCTGATTTCAGCAAATCTTTCAGCTTCTCTTCATCAAAGGTTGCCGTTGCCATGTAACTACCTCCATTTCGCCAGGGTTAAATTAACACTTTTACTTCTGTAGAAGGAAGAAATCTAACGCCCGCCATCACCCGCCGCGCACTCAACGAAATAAGCATTCAATTCTTGCGAATGAAAGCCGCGCTGTTCGCGGTCAGGTGGATACCGTCGTTAGATGCGGCGTTGATATAGATTCAGCCCGAACGAGGAACAGGAAGAGGACGTAGAATCCTCCTCACCTGATCCTGCATGTGACCTTCAAAAGTGATATTAGACATTGAGACCTGTGCGACAAGAAGCTTATCGTCTGGGTTATTAAGGTGCGAGACAATCCCTTGTGCTAATTCTGTCGCTTTACGATGCGAGCGGACGAGCCAAACTGAATCACAGATGTCCCAAACTTCGGCACCACTCAGCCCGATGGCGGCCTTGAATTCACGATTGCATCTTTTCGCTCATCATTGAATTCATAAGCGATAAGGTAAAGTGCTCTGTCCGGTTCTTTCCTTTCTCAAAACATAAACTGTGTAGAGCAGCACGAAGCATCTAACTGTTATTAGACCGCGGCGGTGTTTACTAACAAACACCGCTGCGGTCTAACGTTGCCGAGGCCGGGTGTGACAGCACTGCCGCGGCCTGATTACGTTTTAAGGAACGATGACCGCTCGTAGCGGTCCTAAGCCCGAACGGTTCCGACTGCTGCCGGTGCGGCGCGCGGGCGGGCCGCGTCAGGTCGGCTGCGGGCCGGTGCAGGCGGGGCCGTAGAGGGCCTCTTTCTTCATGCTGATGATGGGGTACTGCTCGGCCTCGGCGTTGAGGTCGAGCCAGTCGGCGTACTGTTCGGGCAGGGCCGTGTCGGCGAAGATGGCTTCGACCGGGCATTCGGGCACGCAGGCGTCGCAGTCTATGCAGGTCACGGGGTTGATGTAGAGGCGGTCGGTCAACTCGTGGAAGGCTTCGACCGGGCAGACCGCCGCGCAGTCCGTGTACTTGCAGTCAACGCACAACTCCACCACAACGTAAGTCATTCGTCGTCTCTCCTTGGCAGGGAACTGGAAACCGAAAACTTAAGACCGGACACGCCGACCCGAAACGCGAAGCCGCGCGCCGAAGTCGGCAGACTGAAAACTGAGAACCGGAAACTGAAAACCGTCTGCCGCCGCTACGGCTGGATGCGCAGCGTGTAGCTACAGATTTCGATCTTGTCGTCGGGTCTGATCTCGGTGGACTCTTCGCGCGGCAACTCGCGCCCGCCGACGAGCGTCGGGTTGCGCCCCTTGGAGGTGAGCCAGTAGCGACCTTCGGGGTCGCACGCCAGCACCGCGTGCACGCGGCTCACCTCCGGGTCGCCCTTGATCGGCAGATCGACCTTGACCGTCTTCGACCCGCGCCCGATGGTGATCTCAGGTTTCACCACGGGTATGACCGTCTGCCGCACGCCGCCGCGCCAGACCTCGACCGAGTACAACTCCTGCGGGCGCGCGCGCACCTGCGTCACCTCGCCCTCGCCCTCGCCCTCGCCCGCCTCCGCGCCCTCTTCGTCGGCCACGGTCACCGCGCCCACCTCCGCGCCCGCGGGCCGGGGCGTCACCATCGTGTGCCCCGCCTCGGTCGCGTCCCACACGGGCTGGACGCGGAACTCGCCCTTGTTCAGCGTGCCGTCCACGCGCAGTTCGACGGCGAACGACTTGGTGGCCAACTGCGTGTGCCCCGACAACTCGCGCGCGCGCTCCGAGAGGACGTAGAAGAGACCTTGCTCCAGGCCGCGCCGCTTCTCGCCCTGCCAGTCCTTGTCGTCGTCGGCGCTCAGGTAGACGACGTACTCTGGCGGGATGTAGGTCGGGCCGCCGGGCGGCGTGAACATCTCGCGCTGCATGACGTGCTCGATCTCGCGCGCGATCTTCACGAGAAACTCTTCCCAGACGCGGCGCGGGCGCGCCTGCTCGTCCACGGTCGCTAGCGGGTCTTCGGCCACCTCGCCGTCAATCCACTTGCGAATCGAATCCAGTATGCTCACCGTCTTTGTTCCCTCGCGCCCCTAGCGCAGAGTAATTTACTTTAACAGCCGCGCGTCGAGCCAGCCCTGCTCCGCGCCGGTGGCGGCCGCGCGCGGCTGCCCGTGCTCCAAGACCTGCACCTCGCACCAACTGCTACTGCACTGGACGAGCCGCACGCGCGAGCCGCGCTCCACCTCGCCCACCTTGTCGTAACTCTTACTCGGCCCCGCGCGCAGGTTCACGTTCGTGATCGTGAACATTTCGCGCCCCGTTTGCAAGTTCGCGTTGGCGGGCGCGTTGTTGGCCGCGGGCGGCGACGAGGCGGGGCGCGCGGCCGGCGCGGCGACGTAATGACGTATGCCGAGCAGCAGCAGGACGAAGCCCGCCAACAGTAGCGCGATGACCAGCCAACGCTGCGTGCGGTTGTCGAGGAAGGGCGCGCGCGCCGGCAACTCGCGCTCCTGCCGTTTGTCCGTGCGCGCCGCGACTTCGCCGCGCGCAGCCTCTTTGCGTTTGAGCGCCGCGCCGTTGGGCGCGGGCGCGAGTTCCTGCGCGCGGCGCGCGGGTTCGGCGGCGGGCGGCGGCGCGGTCGCCACCGGCACGACGATGCGCGGGCGCGCGTGCGGCGCGCGGGGCGCTTGCGCGGCGGCGCGCTGCGACTCGAACTGCGCCGGCAGAGGTTGCGGCGGCAACTCCGTCAAACGCTGCGCGGTGGCGGGCGACAGCGGGCGCGTCTCCTCGCCCGTGGGCAGCGTCAACAGGCGCGTCTGCGGCATGGCGGCGTCGCGCAGTTCGGCCCAGAACTCGGGCACGGTCTGGTAGCGCCGCGCCGGGCTGGTCTCGGTCGCGCGCCGCAGCACGCGCAGGACGAAATCGGCCCAAGGCTCGGCGGCGACGTGTGCGGGCAACTCCGTGATGGGCTGCTGCGAGAAGCGGCGCGGCGCTTCGCCCGTCAGGATCATGTAGACGGTCTTGGCGAGCGAGTAGATGTCGGCGGCGGGCGTCAACTGCTCCGGCGCGCCGGGCAGCGCCGCCGTGTCGAGCGGCCCCGTCTGCCTGAGCGGGTGGTGTTCGGGCGCGGCGTACACGTCCGTGCCGACGCGCGTGATCGCGCCCTCGAAGGCCTCGATCTTGGCGACGCCGAAGTCGGCGATCTTGACGGTCGCGCGGTCGGCCGTCAGCAACAAGTTCTGCGGCTTGATGTCGCGGTGGATGACCTCGTGCGCGTGCGCGTGCGCCAGTCCCGCGCAGACCTGTTCGACGTAGGCGAGCGCCTGTTCGAGCGGCAGCGGGTTCTTGCGGCAGAGCGTCGCCACGTCGCCGCCGGGCAGGTATTCGAGCACGAGGTAGTGGAACGTCTGCCCGGCGAGGTCTATGGCCGTGCCGTGGCCGAGGCGGTTGATGACGTTCGGGTGGCGCACGCGGTCGAGCGCGATGGCTTCGTTGCGGAAGTTCTCGACGAGCGTCTGCTCCAGGTCCGCGTCGAGTGCGCCTTGCAGCCGGATGTTGAGCGCCTTGATGACGACCTGCTCCGGCTGCCCGGCGGCGGCCGCCTCGTCGCGCGCCGCGTAAATCTCGGCGTAGCTGCCGCGGCCCAGACATTCGATGATGTCGTAGCGCCCGTCGAGCCTCGTCTGTTGGAGCTTCAGTTCACTCATCAGTTCGCGTCACGCCGCAAGCCGCACGCTAACAATTAAACGCCGCCGCCGCGTGCTGGTTCAGCCTCAACTTTGAGCGCGGACAAGCACCGGCTCGGAATTTCAAACTGAACCATCACTACCCAGCGCCACGTTCACTGGGGCGGGGCGGGCGTCGCGTCGCCGCCCGCGGCCGTCTGCTGCTCGATCACTTCGTCCAGGGCCTGCGCCGCCTTCTGCGCCGCCGCCGGATCGTTAGACTTCAAAGCGGCGGCGGCCGTTGCTATGCGCGCCTCGACGCGCAGAGGATCGCGCCCGACCGCCGCGCGCGCGTCGAGCTGCCGGATGGTCTGCTCGAAGACGCGCAGGGCGTCCTGCTGGCGGCCCGACAGCAGCAGCGCGCGCCCGTACAAGTACAACGTCTCGGCGTCGGCCGCCTGCGGGTCTTGCCGGCCCAACTCTTCGCCGTAACGCTGCGCGGCCTGGGCCGGCGCGCCGTCCACTTCGCGCCGGAGGCGCTCGAAGCGCGCCTCGGCGCTCTCGGCCGGCGACGCGCTCGCGGTCGCGGCGGGCGTGCTGGCGTCCGTGTAGGCGCGCACGCGCTGGTAGCGTATGCCGCCGTAGAACGCGGCGGCGGCCGCGGCGGCGACGAGCAGCAGGACGAAGAACCAATGACCGGCGCGACCCGTGGGGCTTGTCACTGTCGCGGTGTGTGCGCCGTCGTCCGCCTGCGCGCGCGCGGGTTCGCCCGGCTGCGGCGCGGGCACGACGACGCGCGAGCCGGCGGGCGCGCCCGCGCCGGCGAACGGGCGTTGCAAGAGTGACGGCGCGGAGGCGGCCGCGCCCGACGCCGACGCCTCGGCCGCGCCCGACGCATCCTGCTCGGCGGCGCGCCGCGTGCGCTCGCGTTGGAGCGTGGGCGCTTCGTCCGAGTCGGTCGCGGCGGGCGGCGCGGGCCGCGGGCCGACGCGGACGAGTACGGCCGTCAAGTTGTCTTCCGCGCCGCGCTCGTAGCAGCGCCGCTTCAACTCGGCGCAGGCGGCTTCGAGTGTGTCCGCGCCGGTCAGCACGGCGCTCAGTTCTGCGTCGGGCACGTGGCGCGTGATGCCGTCGGAGCAGAGCAGGAAGATCGTGCCGTCCTCGACCTCGGCCGTCTTCAAGTCCACCTCGACCGAGGCTTCCGCGCCGAGCGCGCGGCTGATGACGTTGCGCGAGGGGTGGTTGGCGGCCTGCTCGGCCGTCATGCGCCCGGCGCGCACCTCCTCCTCGACGACCGAGTGGTCTTCGGTCTCGCGGAAGATGCGCCCGTCGGGCGCGACGCGGTAGAGGCGCGAGTCGCCGACGTGGCCGAAGGTGGCGCGGCGGCCGTCGAGGTGCAGGGCCACGATGGTCGTGGCCATCATGGCGAAGCGGCGCTCCTCGTGCGCCATCTGGTAGATGGCGGCGTTGGCGCGCTGGATGGCCAGCTCCATCAGGTCTTCCACGTCGTCGCCCGGCTTGTGGTAACGAAACGCTTCGGCCAGGACTTCGACCGCCGTCTGCGACGCGACCTCGCCGGCCTCCGCGCCGCCGACGCCGTCGGCGACGGCGAAGACGCGCCGCTCGGCGTCGAGCAGGTACGAGTCTTCGTTCAGCGGGCGCTTCTCGTTCAGACCGCGATCCGACACGGCCGCGGTCTCAAGCACGACTTCGGATGTTTGCGCACTCATCTCAACTCTCTGCCTGTTGTCCTCATCCTCTCTGCGCCTTCGCGGGCCGCGAAGGGCACAAAGGTTGATCACTCGACCGCGGACAGGGCCACGGCTTCGCTTTCGACGCGCACGGGGCCGGGCGTGCGCGGCGCGGCCGCGGCCACGCCGGCCGCGTCGAGCGCGTTGCGGTGCGAGAAGGCCATCAGCATGCCGAGCATGGCCCAACTAGTGATCAGGCTGAAACCGCCGTGGCTGACGAAGGGCAGCGTGATGCCCGTCATCGGCAGCGCGCGCGTGATGCCGCCGACGTTCACCAGCGCCTGGAAGCCGATGAACGCCGTCAGCCCCGCCGAGCACAGCTTCGTGTACATGTCGCGCGCGTCCAGGGCCGTCCGCACGCCCGCGCTGACCAGCACGAGCAACGCTAACATCACCACCGCGCCGCCCGCCAGCCCCAACTCCTCGGCGATGGCCGCGTAGATGTAATCAGAGTCGGCCACGGGGATCACTTCGGCGAAGCCGAGGCCCAAGCCCCGCCCCGTCGCGCCGCCCGACGCGATGCCGAACGTGGCCTGCGCCGGCTGGAACGCGATACGGTCGAACCACACGTCCACGTTGACCGTGTGCTGCATGGCCGCGCCGTCGTCCGCCAGCTCCTTCATGCGCGGGTCGCGCGCCAGCGCGTCCTCGTAATCCTTCTTCCACCAGGAGACCGAAGGCGGCGGCGGGTCGAAGCCGTCGAGCCACAGGTGGAAGCGCTGTTGGATGCGCGCCGGCAGCGCCGCCGCCACGGGGCGCGCGAGCGTTGGCAGCAGCGGCACTTTCTCCTGCACGTCCGCCGGCAGCGCGCCGACGACGAGGATGCCGATGACCAGCGCGACCGAGCCGACGAACACCAACAACTGCGGCCAGCGCCGCACCGCGACGAGGTACAGCACCGCGTACGCGCCGCTGAAGACGAGCATCTGCCCGAAGTCTTTCAGCGCGAAGAACGGGATGAACGGGATGACCGCCATCACCAGCAGCGGCACGATGGCCTGCGCGCGCGGCAGCCCCCAGTAGGTCTTGGCCAGGTCGCGGTAGTACGCCGTCAGGATGCCGGCGAAGCCCAGCAGGAACGGAATCTTCGACGGCTCCCAAGGCGTCATGTTGCCCAAGGCCTTGCCCGCGCTCGACGTGACGACGGCCGCCGAGAGCGGCACGAGCGTGACGAGCACGAGGATGAAGCTGTGGCGCTGCACCCAGTTCAAAAACTGATCGCGCACGCAGAACGAGAAGGCCAGGGCGAAGGCCGCGAACGCGAGCAGCGGAATCCAGGTGCGCCCGGACGTGAGCACCTGCCCCGCGCCGACCCGCGCCTCGTTCGCCTGCGCCTGCTGTTCGAGGAGCGCCTCGGCCTGTTGCGGGTCGGTCGGCAGATTCAACATCTGCTTCTTCTGCGCGTCGTAGTACTGGTTGATGAAGCGCAGGCGCGAGACCTGCGTCTTGGCGGCGCGCGCCTCCGCCTTGTTGCGCGAGTTGTACTCCGGGTCGGAGTAGAGCCGGTACTGGACGAGCATCCCGACGGAGAAGAGCAGCACGGCCGTCGTGTAGAGCGTCCAGTTGCCGGCGAAGCGCTTGGCGCGCGAGAGCCAGAAGAGCAGCGCGACGAGCGGCACGTAGAGCAGTATGTCGCGCACGGCGCTCGCGACCGGCGGCTGGTAGCCGCGCAGCAGCGCCGCCCGCGCCACCGCCACGTAGCCGGCGATCTCGAAGCCCACGATGATCAGGATCGCGAGCAGGTGCGACGAGGCACGATTCTTCATACGAGCAACACCCTACTTGATGAGTCCGACGGGCCGCCGCTCACACGGTGCAGCGACAGCCGCATAAAAGTTCGACGGGCACGGGGGAGACGTGGCGGGCCACAGACTCCCTGCGTGCGTGGAGCACGACGAGCGTGTACGGGTTGAAGACCAACACGTCTTTAACGCCCTGCGCTAGATAAAAGTCCGGCCCCAACGCAAGGTCTTTCGCCTCGTAGCCCTTGCTGACGACCTCGATGACGGCCTCCGGGACGAGCGTGATCGCCTCTTCCTCTTCGGCCGGCTCGCGGCAGAAGAGCGAGATGTCGGGCCGCTTGAGCGAGCCGTCGGGGAAGCTGACGTACACGTCGGCGGCGTGGACGCAGGCGCACGCGGGCTGCCCCGCGGCGGCCGCGTCGGGCGGCGTGATCGTCGCGCGGATGCGATCCACCGCCTTCTGGTGTTTGTAGACGGGATACGGCTCCCAGATCGGCAGACCGCGCACGATCTCCAACCTGATGCCGAGTGCTTCCGCCTTCAAAAACTTCGCGTCCATCAATCGCCTTCAAGAAACAACGCGCTCGCCTTCAAGAACACCGCGCGTGTCTGCGCGCACGAGTCGTTGCCGCTACTGCCGACCTCGCGGCGTGGCGCGGGGTGACGCGGGCCTTGGGGTCGCGGTCGCGCGCGGGGGCGCGGGTTGCGTCGGGCGCAACTGGCCTTGCTGTTGGCCGGGTTGCGCGGTCTGCGCCGGGGGCTGCGTCTGCGTCGTCGTTTGGTCGCGGCGCGGGGGCTGTGCGCCCGCGAGCGGCGGCCGTTGTTGTTGCTGCTGCGCGGGGCCGAGCAGGCCGAGGTCGCGCGCCTTCAGGACGAGCGCGGCGGCGATGGGCGCGGCGGCCCGCGCGCCGTAGCCGCCGCCCTCGACGATGGTGGCGATGGCGAGCGTCGGGTATTCGAGCGGCGCGATGCAGAGGAACCAACTGTCCACGCGCTTGTGTTCGCGGTCGATCACGATCTCCTCGTACTCGCGTATGATCTGGCCGCGCCGGTCGCGCTCGTAACGCTTGACGCGCTTCGGCTCGCCCGTCTTCGGGTCGTAGACCGGCACCTCCTTTTCGGCCGTGCCCGTCTTGCCGCCGGTCTGGATGCCCTGCGCCGTGATGGGCGCGAAGACGGAGGTGGCCGTGCCCGACGGCCCCTGCGTCACCAGACTCATGATGCGGCGCATCTGCGCGGCCTGCTCCGGGCGCAGGACGTGGTTGAAGACGGCGGGCGGCAGATCGTACTCCATCTTCGGCTTCATCAGGTCGCCGTTGAGGTTCGCCACCGTCGCCGCGACCATCGCCATCTCCAACGGCGTCATCTGCCCGGCGTACCCCTGGCCGAAACCTTCGAGCGCGAGGTCGTACTTGCGAATCTTCGGGCTGGTTACGATGGCCGCCTCGACGGGCGCGAGCGCGCGCGCCACCGCCGGGCTGCTCGCGTTCCAGATGTCGGGCCGCCGCCGCCCCTTGGTCGTGTCCGCGGGGTCGTCGTAAGTGCCGATGCCGAGCAGTTGCGCCGCCTGCTTCAAACGCTCCGGCCCGAGTTGGACGGCCATCTGCGCGAAGTACTGGTTGCACGAAACTTCGTAGGCCGTATCAATGCCGATGTGGCCGTGGACTTCGCCCGCGCCGCCGCTGTCGAAGATGGGCGGCGAGCCGGGCTGCGCGTAGTAGCCCGCGCCGCTACAGGTGAACTGCGCGCCCTGCTGGTTGGCGATGAAGGCGGCGATGCTGACGACGGTCTTGAAGGTCGAGCCGGGGATGTAGTAGGCGCGTAGCGCCCGGTTGACGAGCGGGCGGTCGCGCTCGTTGGCGTCGAGCTTGATCCAGTTCGTCTCATCCTCCACCTCCGCGAGCGAGTAGGACGGGTTCGAGTACATCGCCAGCACCTCGCCCGTCTGCGGGTTCAGGACGACGACCGCGCCGTGGCGGGCGCGCAACTGCTCGACGGCCGTCTTCTGCAACTCGCGGTCAATCGTCAAACGCACGTCGAGGTTCGCCGGCTGCTTCACGTCGCGTTCGAGCGCCACGTCCAGGGCCTCCGGCACGGCCTCGCTCTGCACGCCGAACAGCGCGCGCTCAAGACCGGGGTCGCCGCGCTCGGAGCCGAAGAGCTGCGCCAGCTCGCGGTCGAGCGGGTAGGTGCGCGTGATCTGGCCGTCCGCGCCGCGCTGGTAGAGCGCGAGCGCGTTCTCCAGAGTGCCGCTGCGATCCAGTATCCAGCCGCGCAGCGTGGACTCGGCGAGCCGCCGGTTGCGCAGGTCTTTGTAGTTCAATTCCTGAAAGCGGTCGTTGCGCTCCTCGGCGTACTGCGCCCAGTAGACGTGGAAGCCGAAGACGCCGAGCGCGAGCAGGACGAAGAGCCAGCGCAGCCAATAGAGACCGCGGTTGGTGCTAGTGACGCCGAGGCGCTGGCGCACCTCGGTCGGCAAGTCGCTCGGCGCGACCGCGGCCAGCGCCGAATGCCGCCGCCTCATGCCGCGCAACAGCGACACGCCCAGCCACAACACCATCAACGCAAGCCCCGCCGTGTACACGAGACTCAGAATCGCCGGCTGCCGTTCAGGAATAGCAAACATAAAAGCAGTAGTCAGAAGCCAGTAGTCAGAAGCCAGAAGCATGAAGTCGGGAGTTGGGAAGCAGAAGTCAGCAGCCGGAAGAAGGAAGTCCGGCAATTCCTTCTGGCTTCTGACTTCTGGCTCCTGACTCCTCCCATCCCCGTTCGTTTAGACCTTTCTAAACCGCACTTCCGCGTCGCCGAAGCCGACGACATCGCCCTCTTCGATCTGGCGCGCCTCGCCGTAGGCGATGCGGCGGCCGTTGATGTAAGTGCCGTTGGTCGAGCCGGTGTCGGCGACCAGCAGCGTGCCTTCGCGGTTCAGGACGAGCGCGGCGTGAATCTTCGACACGCTCGGGTGTTCGAGCGCGAGGTCGCTGTCGCTCGCGCGCCCGACGTTGAGCCGGCGGCCGCCCGGCGTCAGTTGCAGTTGCGCCTCGAACTGGCCGTCGGGCGTCGTGACGCGCACGTGATACGTCGCGTCGTGCGGCCGGCTCACGTCGGCCTTCGGCACGTCGTCGGTCAGCCCTTCGGCGGCGCGGCGGCGCTCTTCGTCCTCGCGCGCCAAATCCTCCTCGAACTCGCCGTAGGTCGGATCGACGGCGATGCCCGTGGTGAAGATGTCCACGGTCGTCTCGACGCCGACGGGCGCGAGCGTGCGCAGGCGCTGGTCGTTGATGTGATCGATGGCGGCGGCGAGCACCTCGTGCTCAAGCTCCTTGAGCGCGTCGGGCTGGGCCTCGGAGTGCGTGCCCCACTCGACCTTGAGCTTGAGGTGGTGCGGGCAGATGCGCCCGCGGCGCGGGTCGTCGCGGACGCGCTCGTCAATGAGGCGGTTCATGCGCTCGATCAGGCGCGAGGTGGTGAAGCCGTTCTGCGGCTCGATCTCGCGCCCGAGCTTGCGATCCACAACCGCGCCGACGCGGTCGAGCACGCGCCGGAACAGGCGCTCGACCAGTGCCTCGTCGCGGGGCGCGGCGCTCTGCTTCTGCTCCGCCTTGTCGTCCATGCGAATCTATACGTCTCCGCTAAACGGGGGTTCAACGTGCCGCAACTTCTCGCGCCGGGTGGCCGCGCGTCCGCCGAGACGGCGCGGAGGGGAGGGAAGGACTAAAAAGGCTTTGGGCGCTGGCGCTATTCTAGCCGAAACGCGGCCGCACGGGAAAGCAGGAGGGGGAAAAGCCAGGAGTCAGGAGTCAGAAGCCAGAAGTCAGAAGGAATAGACAGGAGGCGCTGGGCAGCAGAAAGCGGGCCTATCTTCTTCCGGCGTCCGGCATCCGGCCCGGCTGCGCGCTCCCATCTTTTGCCTTCCGGCTCCTGGCTTCTGACACCTCCGACGGTGCGCGTGTCGGCCCTGACGCGCTGATGGTTGTCTATTCCTTCTGGCTTCTGACTCCTGACTGCTGACTGCTGACTCCCGCCCTTTGCCTTTCCGCTTCGTACAAGATGACGGCGAGGGCGGTGGCGACGTTGAGGCTTTCGACGGGCGGGCGCATGGGGATGCGGATGTGGTGGTCGGCGGCGCTTATCTCTTCGGCGTGCAACCCATGGGCTTCCGCGCCCATGATGACGGCGCGCGGGCCTGTCCAGTCGTGGTCGGTGTGCGTCTCGGACGCTGTGAGGGCGGTGGCGACGGTCTGGATGCCGCGGGCGACGCACCAGGCGAGCGCCGACTGGAACTGCGCGCCGAGCCAGAGCGGCAGGCGGAAGGCCGCACCCATCGCGCCGCGCAGGGCCTTGGGCCCGAGCAGGTCGGTCGTACCGGCGGTGGCGATGACGCCGGTCGCGCCGGCCGCCTCGGCGACGCGCAGCATCGCGCCCGCGTTGGTCGGATTGTTGATGCTATGCAGGATGACGACGAGCGGCACGGCGTCTTGCGCCGCCGCCAATATGTCTTCACCCGTGCGCGGCCGCCGCGCCAGCAGCACCAGACCTTGCGGGCTTCTCGTGTCGGCGACGACCGCCAGCATGGCTTCACTCACGGCGAAAGCGCGCACGCCCGCGCCCTCAAGCGTGCTTAACAGACTCGCCGCGCGCTCGTCCGCCTCGGCGCGCTCGGTGTAGAGCGCGGCCTCGACCTCAAGCCCGGCGACGACCGCCTCCGCGCACAGCCGGAAGCCCTCGACGAAAACAAGCCCCGGCTCGCGCCCGGCCTGTACGCGCCGCGCGTGTTGGATGAGCGGGTTGTACCGGCTCGTGATTCTGAACGCTTGCCTGTGCGCCGGTCTGTTGTCGTGCGGGGGTTGCTTCATGCAAGTGTCTCGCCGACTCGTGCGGTTCCAAGGGCGGCTCAGTTAAACAAGTCCAGACCGTGTGGCCCATCGTCTCAGTCGAGTTCGACTTCGGCCCAGACGGGCCAGTGGTCGGAGACGCCGAGCGGGCGGGCGACGCCGTGGCGCAAGACGCGCAGGCGGCGGACGAAAATCCAGTCGGCGTGCAGGCGGACGAGACCGCCGCGCCAGGTGGTCGTGCCCGTGCGCAGCGGCGTCGTGAAGCCGTGCGCTTCGAGCAGGCGGCGCGTGGCGGCGCGCGACTTCGGGAAGAGCGTGTTGAAGTCGCCCAGGAGCACCGCCGGCTCGTCGCCCAGGCGCGCGCACTCGGCCAGGATTGCCTCGTGCTGCGCCAGTTGTTCGGCGACGTTCGCGTGCGGATCGATGTGCGCGTTGAAGACGTGGACGGGGCGGCCCGCGACGTGCGCCTGCGCGGCGAGCGCGAGGCGCGGCCGCCAGGCGCACTCCGTCCACGGCAGTTCGACGCGGCGCGCGGCCGTTAACGGCAGCCGGCTCAGCAACGCGACGCCCGTGTCGCCCGTGTCGTCCAGCCCGATGCGCTCCTCGAAGTCGAGATACCACTGGCGGGCCTTCGGCTCCTCGCCGGGCGGGATGTGCATGGCGGCGTGCGCGTAGTGCATCTGTAACGCGCGCGCCAGCTCGCGCGCGACGTGGACGCCGCCCGCGCGCACAGTGCCGCGGTCGGCCTCCTGCAAGGCGACGATGTCGGCGCGCGGCATGAGCCGCCCCTTGGCGAAGGCGGCCGCGGCCTGCGCGATGTGGCGCTCGATCAAAGGTTGGCGCGGGCGCGGGCGCGCGAGGCCCCACTTGCGCAGCAGCCCGCCGGAGATGAGGAAGCGGCCGACGGCGTAGCGTATGTTGAAGGTTGCAACGACGAGCCGCGTTGTGTCATGTTGCGTCGCGGGTGCGGCCTGTGGCGACGCGCCGCGTTCGGCGAAGCTGCCGAGTTCCAGCGGCGGTTGAGCCGGCGCGTGCGTGGGCGCGTCTAAGGTGGCTGAGTTGGTCAAAGCGTTCTGCGACGTTCGGCGGACGTGCCGCCACGAAACGGCCTGCCCTGCGACGAAGTTGACAGCTCGAACGAGTGCGGCGCGCGCAACATCGGCGCGCGGCGCGAGGGGATTATAAATGATGAAGCGCGTGGTTGCCGCCGTGGACGATCTGTTTTTCGCCGCCAAGATACGCACGACCGGCGAGCAGCTTGGCGTGCTGGTCGAGATCACGCGCGACGCCGACGCACTCGTCGCGCGCGCGCAGCAAGAGTCGCCCGCCCTCGTCATCGTGGACTTGCAGGCGCAACGCTTCGACCCGTTCGCGCTCGCGGCCGCGTTCAAGGCGGACGAGGCGCTGCGCGGCGTCCCCTTCGTCGGCTTCTTCGCGCACGTGCAGGCGGAGTTGCAGCAACGCGCGCGCGCGGCCGGTTACGAACAGGTGATGCCGCGCTCGGCCTTCACGAAGCGTCTGCCGGAGTTGCTGACGGGGGCGGGCGGGGAAGACTAAGAACGACGAAAAAGAATAACCACGAAGACACGAAAGGCACGAAGAGCAGCTACTTATTCTTCGTGCCCTTCGTGCCTTCGTGGTTATTTCGTTAACCGACCGGCGCGGGCGCGATAACTTCGTGGATGGCGCGGACTTCGGCGACGAGCTGCGCGTACTGTTCGAGGTTGAGCGACTGCGCGCCGTCCGACAGGGCCTTTTCGGGCTGGTCGTGGACTTCGATGATGAGTCCGTCCGCGCCGACGGCGACGCTCGCGCGCGCCAGCGGCGCGACCATGTAGGCGTGCCCCGTGCCGTGCGACGGATCGACGACGACCGGCAGGTGCGAGACGCGCCGCGCCGCGGGCACGGCTGCCAGGTCGAGCGTGTTGCGCGTGTGCTGCGCGAAGGTGCGCACGCCGCGCTCGCACAGGATCACGTTGTAGTTGCCCTCGCCCATCACGTACTCGGCCGCAAGCAGCCACTCTTCGAGCGTCGCCGAGAGACCGCGCTTCAAGAGCACGGGCAGGCGGGCGCGGCCCGCGCGCTTGAGCAGCGAGAAGTTCTGCATATTGCGCGCGCCGATCTGCATCACGTCGGCGTAACGCTCGACCAGGTCGGCGCTGTGCTCGTCCAGAGCTTCGGTCACGATCTTCAGGCCGTAGGCCTCGCGCACTTCGGCGAGAATCTTCAAGCCCTCTTCGCCGAGACCCTGAAAGGCGTAAGGTGAGGTGCGCGGCTTGAACGCGCCGCCGCGGAAGAAGCGCGCGCCCGTGCGGCGCACGGCCTCCGCGACGGCGAACGCCTGCGCGCGGCTCTCGACGGCGCACGGCCCGGCGATGATGGCCAGCTCGTCGCCGCCGATGACGGCGTCGCCCACGCGCACGACCGTCTTCTCCGGCTTGAGGTCGAGCGTGATCAGCTTGTAGGGCTTGCTGACGCGGATCGCGTCGGCGACGCCGGGCAGATTCTCGAAGTGGCTGGGATCGACCGCGCCCTGATTGCCGGTGATGCCGATGGCTGTGCGCGTCGCGCCGGGCAGCGGGTGCGCGCGGAAGCCGAGTTCCGCAATGACGCGCAGCACGGCCTCAATTTCAGCCTCGGTCGCGTCGGTCTTCATCACGATGAGCATGATGGGAGTTCCAGGAGTCAGGGGTCAGGAGTCGGAAGCCAGAAGTTAATTGCCGGCCGGCGACGCGCCGTGGGGCGGTTGCGCCGAACACTGAGAACTGCTCGCACCATCCTATTATATGCCGCGGCGTGCGCCCAAGCCTTCGCCGGGCGCGGGCTTCAGCCTTGCTGCGCGTCACATCCGCTCCGGCACTTCGATGCCGAGGGTGGCGAGGGCGCGCGTCAGTTGGCGGCGGACGAGGTCGGCAATCTGGACGAGGGCGGCGCGGCGCACGTCGTCCGCCTCGGCGATGATCGGGTGGTGGTGGTAGAACGAGTTGAACGCCTTCGCCAGTTGGAACGCGTACTTGGCGAGGTGCGCCGGCTCGGCCTGCGCCGCCGCCTGCGCGAGCACTTCGTCGAGCCGCGCCGCGAGTGTGACGAGCGACCACAGTTCGTCGCCGCTCGCGTTGGCGAAGACTTGGCGCACGGCTTCGGCGCGCGCCGCGTCGGTCGTGACCGCGGCGACGGTCGCGCGCGCGTCGGCGGCCGCCGCCGCGTCCAGCTTGCGGAAGATCGAGTTGGCGCGCACGGCCGCGTACTGACAGTAGGGGCCGGTCTCGCCGTCGAACGAAAGCGCCTCTTTGAAGTCGAAGGCGATGACCGAGTTGCGCGTCCACTTGAGGAGGAAATAGCGGAGCGCGCCGACGGCGATGGCGTGCGCCGTCTTCCGTTTCTCTTCGGCGGCAAGGCTCGCGTGCCGCGCCTCGACCTCGGCGAGCGCGTCCGTATCCAGACGGTTGATCAGATCGTCGGCCTTGACGCCCAAGCCCTTGCGCCCGCTCATCTCGATGAAGGGGCGCGCGCGATCCTCCGCGCTCAGCTCGATGCCGAGTTCGGCGCAGGCGGCGGGCGAGAGCGCGACCATCTCGTAGGCGAGGTGGACGCTCGCCGCTTCGCCCACGTCGGGCGCGACCGCGGCCGCGCCCTGCCGCACCACGTCCTGCGTGTAAGACTGGCGCGAGTCGATCACGTTGTAGACCGTGCGCCCGCCGCCGAAGTGAGGCGCGGGCGGCGCGTCCGTCGGCGGCTCGCTTGTCGTGACCCAGACGACGTGCCCGTCGGCTTCGATCTGAAAGGGCTTGTAGTGGAAGTCCACGCCGAGGCGGCCGAGCTTCCAGAGTTGGTAGGCGATGTCCTTGCCGGCGTAGGTGACGATGCCGTTTGAGCGGACGATGATCTTGTCGGCCTCGTGCTCGTCCGTGCCGGCGTGCAGGTCGGTCGGCATGACCCAGCAGCCGGCGCTGCGACCTTCGGTCTGGTACTTGATGACGCCCGCCGCCTTCAGCCGCTCGAAGGCGCGCTGCCAGAAGCCGAGGTGCAGGATGTCTGACTCGCGCGGCAGCAGATCGTAGCGGATGTCGAGGCGCGCCATCGTCTGCAAGTGACACGCGACGATGCGCGCGGCGACGTAATCGGCGAGCGCCGCCGTCTCGCCCGCGCCCGCCTCGATGGCGTGCAAGGTCTCGACGCGCAGCTTGAGGCGTTCGGGGTCTTCCTTCGCTTCGGGCGAGCCGCCGCGGTAGAACAGTCCGGTCTGCGCGTACAAGTCCCAGCAGTAATAGTCGAACGGGTAGTCGGGCTTGAGTTTTTGGTCGAGCGCGCGCACGTCGGCGAGCGTCATCTGCTTGACGTGCATGAAGCCGACGACCACGTCGGCCACCTGGACGCCGGTGTTGTCTATGTAGTTGTCCACCTCGACCTCGCGCCCCGTGGCGCGCAGGATGCGGACGAAGGCGTCGCCGAGGACGGCGTTGCGCAGGTGGCCGATGTGCGCCGCCTTGTTCGGGTTGATGTTCGTGTGCTCGACGATGACCTTCTCGGCGGCGACTGGCGCTGACACTTCGGCCGCCGCCGTCAGCCGCGCGAGCAGCGCGGCGCGGTCGAAGAAGACGTTGAGGTAGCCCGCGCCGGCCACTTCGACGCGCGCCACGTCCGGCTCGGTTTCGAGCGCGGCCTTCAGTTCTTCGGCCAGCGCGCGCGGGTTGGCCTTCTGCCCGGTGGCCTGCTTGATGCGTTTGGCCAGCTCGAAGGCGACGGGGAAGGCGAGGTCGCCCAACTCCGTGCGCGGCGGAATCTCGGCCGCGAGCGCGTCGAGTTCGACGCCGAACTTCTCGGCCGCGGTCGCGCGGACGCGCGCGCGCAACGCTTGTTGGAGGTCTGCCAGCTTCAAGGTCTGCAATCTTCCTTTGCTCGTCCGTCCCGCGCGGGCGCTAAGGTCTGCGACGTGCGCCGCGCGGCAAAGGCGCAAGTATAGCGCAGCGCTTCGGGCCGAAGCTAACGCGCGCCGGGCCGCTTGCTTGACACTCGGCCTGCGCGCTCTGTTACCATCCCACGGCCGGCGTCAAACAGAACAAGTCCCTCTTTTGCGCCTTCGCGTCTTTGCGCGAGGTGAAAAAGTCTCGCGCAAAGACGCAAAGGCGCAAAGCGAAGACGCGAAGTTAGACGGTCAGTGTTCAGTGGTTGAGCAACGATGACGGAGGTGGCGACAGGCTGGACGGGGACGGTGCGCGAGCGCCTGGGTTGGGCGCGGCGCGTGTTCGTGCTGACGGGCGCGGGCGTGTCGGCGGAGAGCGGCGTGCCGACGTTCCGCGGCGGCGGCAACTCCGCCGTCTGGAAGGGTATGCCGTTCAGCACCATCTCGTCGGCCGCGATGGTCGAGCAAGACTTGCCGGAGGTCTGGCGCTGGTTCGACCACCGCCGCGGCGTCCTGCACGGCTTGCGCCCGAACCCGGCGCACCACGTCATCGCCGCGTGGCAGGACAGGTTCGACACCTTCACGCTCGCCACGCAGAACATAGACGACCTGCACGCCCAAGCCGGCTCGCGCGACGTGCTCGAACTGCACGGCAACGTCTGGCGCACGCGCTGCACGCGCTGCGCCGCCCGCGGCGACCTGCGCGCCGCGGACGACGGCACGCGCCCGCCCGTCTGCCCCGACTGCGGCGCGGACATGCGCCCCGACGTGGTGCTGTTTGGTGAACTACTACCGGCCGACGTTTACCAGCGCGCGGCCCATGCGGCGGCCAACTGCGACACGTGCTTCGTCATCGGCACGTCCGCGCTCGTCTACCCGGCGATGCGTCTGCCCGAACTGGCCCTCGAAGCCGGCGCATACGTCGTCGAAGTCAACCCCGAAGAGACCGACTTCTCCGCCCGCTGCCACGTCAGCCTCCGCGGCCCGGCCGGGCGAGTGTTAACGGAGCTTGAAAAGCAGGAGCCAGAAGCCAGGAGCCAGGAGCCAGAATGAAGATGCTGGCCTCTCTTCTTCCGCAAGTTTGATTACAAGCTACCGGCTACCGGCTACTGACTACTGACTACTGCCCTTATGCCCCTGCTGTACTTCGATTGCTTCGCCGGGGTGAGCGGCGACATGGTGTTGGGCGCGCTGGTGAGCGCGGGGGCGGACGCGCGCGCGTTGGTCGAGCAGTTGGAAGGATTGGGCGTCGGCGGCTTCACGGTCGAGTTCGAGCCGGTGGAGCGGGCCGGCATCGGCGCGCTCAAGGCGCACGTCCGCACGGAGGAGCAGCACCACCATCGCGGCCTGAGCGCCATTCTCAAGATCATCGAAGGCGCGCGCCTGAGCGCGGGCGTGAGAGAACGCGCGGCGCGCATCTTCACGCGGCTGGCCGAGGCGGAGGCGCGCGTCCACGGCATCGCGGTCGAGCGCGTACACTTCCACGAGGTCGGCGCGCTCGACGCCATCGTGGACGTGGTCGGCGCGTGCATCGGGTTCGAGTTGTTGGGCGTCGAGCGGTTCGCCGCGTCGGCGCTGCACGTCGGCAGCGGCACAATCGAGATGGCGCACGGGCGCTACCCCGTGCCGCCGCCCGCGGTCGCCGAACTGCTGCGCGGCGCGCCGACCTACGCGACCGACATCGCGGGCGAGTTGGTCACGCCGACCGGCGCGGCCATCGTCAGCACGCTCGTCGAGAGTTACGGGCCGCAGCCCGCCATGCGCGTCGCCGCGACGGGCTACGGCGCGGGCGGGCGCAACTACGACAAGTTCCCGAACGTGCTCCGCGTCCTCGTCGGCGAAGCAGCGGACGCGCAGAGCGCACGACACGCAGCCGACAAGCAGGGCGAACGGCTCTCGACGGACGCACGAACCGACCTGCTTTTGGCGGACGCGCGGAGCGAGCGGCTGTTGATGTTGGAGACGAACCTGGACGATTTGTCGCCGCAGGTCGTCGGGCACTTGATGGCGCTGGCGCTTGAGCGCGGCGCGCTCGACTGTTACCTGACGCCGGTGCAGATGAAGAAGAACCGGCCCGGCGTGCTCGTCTCGATCCTGTGCCGCCCGGCGGAGCGCGAGGCGCTGACGGCGCTGCTCTTCGCCGAGACGACCACGCTCGGCGTGCGCGCGTACGAGGTCGAGCGCCGCGCCCTCGCCCGCGAGTTCGTCACGGTCGCGACGCCTTACGGCCCCGTCCGGCTCAAAGTGGCGCGGCTCGGCGGGCGCGTCGTCAACGCCGCGCCCGAATACGAAGACTGCCGCGCCGCCGCCGCCGCGCACAACGTCCCCCTCCGCGAAGTCGAAGCGGCCGCGCGGGGGGAGTTTGAAAGACAGAAGACAGAAGACAGGAGTCAGACGCCGGAATGAAAGCAGGAGTCAGAAGACAGAAGACAGAAGCCAGAATGAAGAGCCGGCCTTTCTCTTCTGCCTTCCAAGTTTTTTTTCTTCCGTCTTCCGCCTTCTGACTTCTGACTTCTGGCTTCTGACTTCTGGCTTCTGACTTTGGAGTTGAGTTTATGAGCGCAGGTTATTCCGCGACTGAGCCGGATGAGGACGTGGTGGACGAGTCCGCGCCGGCGGCGCATCCGGGCGTCGATCTGGAGAAGATCGCGCGGGGCGTGCGGCTGATTTTGGAGGGCGTGGGCGAAGACCCGGAGCGGGCGGGGTTGAAGCGGACGCCGCTGCGCGTCGCGGAGATGTACGCGGAGCTGACCGCCGGGATGCGCGAAGACCCGCGCGCGCACGTCGCGCCGCTGCCCGGCGACAAGCACGACGAGATGGTCATCGTCAAAGACATCCACATCGCGTCGCTGTGCGAGCACCACCTCGCGCCGTTCGTCGGGCGCTGCCACATCGCCTACATCCCGAAGCACGGCCGCATCCTCGGTCTCTCGAAGCTGGCGCGGCTCGCCGAGACCTTCGCGCGCCGCCTTCAGGTGCAGGAGCGTCTGACCTCGGAGATCGCCGACACCCTGCAAGCGGGCTTGCAGCCGCTCGGCGTGATGGTCGTCATCGAGGCCGAGCACACGTGCATGACGCTGCGCGGCGTGAAGAAACCGGGCGCGCTCTCGATCACGTCCGCCATCCGCGGCGCGTTCCGCAAAGACTCCCGCACCCGCGCCGAAGCCATGGCCTTGATTCGCGGAAAGGACTGAAAAGCTGTTAACCGTTAGTTGTTAACTGTTAGTTGTTATTGGTTAGTTGTTATTGGTTAGTTGTTCATTGTCATAGTCGGCGGTTGCCGGCGCGGCGGCAAAGCACGGCTAACAATTAACCAATAACAATTAACAACTAACCAATAACCGACTCTCGATGAAAACTTTCTACGCCACCACGCCGATCTATTACGCGAACAGTTTGCCGCACATCGGGCATCTGTACACGACGCTGGTCGTGGACTGCGTCGTGCGCGCGCAGCGGCAGCGCGGGCGCGCGACCTACTTCCTGACCGGCACGGACGAGCACGGCACGAACGTCCAGCGCGCCGCCGCGCGCACGGGCCGCACCCCGCGCGAGCACGTGGATTACATCGTCGCCGAGTTGCAGCGCATGTTCGCGTCGTACCAACTGGACGGCGCGCACGGCGGCTACGACGTGTTCATGCGCACGACCGAAGAGTTTCATTACCGCGCGGTGGCCGCGTTCTGGCGGCGCGCGGCGGCGGGGCGCACGCCCAAAGGGCGCGAGCCGATCTACAAAGGCTTCTACGAGGGCTGGTTCTGCGCGCCCTGCGCGACCTTCAAGACCGAGGACGAGTACGCCAAGCCGCAGCGCGAGGGCGACCCGCCGACCTGTCTCGTACACGAGGGCACGCCGCTCGACCGCGTCGCCGAAGAGAGCTACTTCTTCCGCCTGTCCGATTACGACGAGGCGCTGCTCGCGCTCTACGAGGCGCGCCCCGACTTCGTGCAGCCGGACGTGCGCCGCAACGAGGTCATCAGCTTCGTCCGGCGGGGCTTGCAAGACCTGTCCATCAGCCGGCTGAAGTCGTCGGTCAGTTGGGCCATCCCCGTGCCCGACGACCCGACGCACACCGTCTACATCTGGCTCGACGCGCTGACGAACTACATCACCGCCCTGGGCTGGGGCACGGAGGACGAGGCGCGCGCTGGTCTCTTCGACAAGTTCTGGCCCAACGCGCCGCGCGACCCGGAGCACACGGCGCTTCACTTCATCGGCAAGGACATCCTGCGCCAGCACGCGATCTACTGGCCGGCGTTTCTGCTGGCCGCCGGGGTCGAGCTGCCGAGCGCCGTCATCGCGCACGGCACTTGGCTCGACGCGCAGGGGCGCAAGATGTCGAAGACGCTCGGCAACGCGGTTGACATCCAACTGCTGCGCCGCCACTTCTCGGTGGACGCGGTGCGCTACTACGTCCTGCGCGAGATGGTCTTCGGGCAGGACAGCAACTTCAGCTACGAGGCGCTCGTCACGCGCACGAACAGCGACCTGGCGGGCGGCCTCGGCAACCTCGTCAGCCGCACGCTGACGATGATCGCGCGCTACTGCGACGGGCGCGCCCCCGCGCCGGAGATCGCCGACGAGCAGCGGCTCGCCGCCAAGCGCGCGGGCGTCGAGGCGGACGCGCAAGGGCTGGCGAGCGCGCTCGAGTTGGCGCGCGATCAGTTCGCGCGCCACATGGCCGAGCACGCCTTCAGCCGCGCGCTCGAAACGGCGTGGACGATCATCGCGCGCGCCGACAAGTTGATCTCCGACGCGAAGCCCTGGGCGCTGGCGAAAGACCCGGCGCAGCGCGAGACCCTGAACGCCGTGCTCTACCGCGCGGCGGAGACGATCCGCTGGCTCGCCGTCCTGCTCTACCCGTTCATGCCCGACGCGGCGCGCGGCGTCTGGCAGCAGTTGGGCCAGCGCGCCGAACTCGAAACGACCGATCCGACAAAACTGACCTGGGGGGGCTTGCAGGCGGGGACGGAGATCGGCGCAGTCGCGCCCCTCTTCCCGCGCCTCGACAAAGCGAAGACGATGGCAGAGATCGAAAAAGAACTCGCGCAGAAGGATGCGCCGCAACAAACAGACGCGGGCCAGCAACCGACCGAAGCGAACGCACAGACGTACGAAGCGGCGCGCGCGACGGAAGCCGACGCCGCGCCCGGCGCGCCGTCCGCCGCCGAGACGAAGCCCGCCCCGCCAATGCGCGGCGCGACCGAGGCCGACGCCGTACCGACCGCAGCGCAGCCGGCCGCGCCCGAAGGCGTGGTCAGCCAGATCGAGATCGGCGACTTCACAAAAATTGAGTTGCGTGTGGGCGAGGTCTTAACCGCTGAGCGCATCCCGAAGTCCGACAAGCTGCTGCGCTTCACCGTGGACTTGGGCGAAGCAAGCCCGCGCCAGATTCTCGCCGGCATCGCCGAGCACTACGACCCGGCCACGCTCGTCGGGCGCAAGCTCATCTTCGTCGCCAACCTCAAGCCGCGCAAACTCCGCGGTCTCGAATCACAGGGCATGGTGCTCGCCGCCTCCGTCGGCGACGAAGGCCGCCCCGTCCTCGCCACCTTCGCCGAGGACGTGCCCAACGGGGCGCGGCTGAAATAAGAGCTTGTCCGTTGTCCGTGGTCAGTTGTCCGTTGTTACTGTCCTGTGAGTCGAGTGCTACTGATGGTTACTAAAGAGGACGGACAACTGACCACGGACAACGGACAGTTTTTCGTTGATTCACACGCGCACGTTGACGGGCCGGAGTATGACGCGGATCGCGCGGAGGTGTTGGCACGGGCGCGGGCGGCGGGCGTGTTGGCGATCTTGAACGTGGGCACGGGCGACCCGCACGGCGCTGCGTTGGAGCGGGGCGTCGCGCTGGCGGCGGCGCACGAGGGCGTCTACGCGGCGGCGGGCGTACACCCGCACGACGCGCGTCTGTTTGACGACGGCGTGGCGGCGCGGCTCGTGGCGCTGCTCGCGTCCAGCCCGCGCGTCGTGGCGTGGGGCGAGATCGGGTTGGACTATCACTACGATCACTCGCCGCGCGACGTGCAGCGCGCGGTCTTCGCGCGCCAGTTGCAACTCGCGCGCGCCGCCCGTCTGCCCGTCATCATCCACTCGCGCGCGGCCGACGAGGACACGGCCGCCGTCCTGCGCGCCGAGTGGGCGGGCGCGGAACGGGGCGGCGTCATGCACTGCTTCGGCGGCGGCTGGGCGTTGGCGGAGGCGGCGCTCGCGCTAGGCTTCTACATCTCTTTCGCCGGCAACGTCACCTTCAAGAAGGCCGAACCCTTGCGCGACATCGCCCGCCGCGTCCCCGTCGAACGCCTGCTCGTCGAGACCGATTGCCCGTACCTCACGCCGGAGCCGTACCGCGGCCGGCGCAACGAGCCGGCGCGCGTCGTCGAGACGGCGCGCTTCCTCGCCGACTTGCGCGGGCTGGACGCGGCCGAGTTCGGCCGCGCGACCAGTGCCAACTTCGCGCGCCTCTTCCGCGTGCAACTGCCCGCCGCCTGAGCGCGAAAACGCCGGGCACAAAAAACTGCCGCCTGCTTTCGTCGCCGCGCGAGTTAATGCTATAAAGAATCGGCGCTTGAGAGTGTTCGTGCGGGTCTTATCCGACCGATCCGCAGCCACCGCCGCGCGCATCCTTTAACCGATGGCTCAACAGAACTCATTCGACATCGTCTCGCAGGTGGAGCGCGCCGAGATCACGAACGCGCTCGACCAGACGATGAAGGAAGTCCGGCAGCGGTTCGACTTCAAGGGCAGCAAGGCGCAGGTCATCATGGAAAAGGACGAGTTGATCCTGACGGCCGAGGACGAGACCAAGCTGCGCAACATGAACGACATCCTGCAACAGAAGCTCGTCCGCCGCGGCGTGCCGCTCAAGGCGTTCTCTTACGGGCGCGTCGAGCCGGCGGCGGGCGGCACAGTCCGTCAGCACGTCCAGATTCAGCAGGGCATCCCCGTCGAGAAGGCCCGCGAGATCGTCAAGTTCATCAAGGACACCAAGCTCAAGGTGCAGGCCGCGATCCAGGGCGACATCGTCCGCGTCACCGGGCGCGACCGCGACACGCTCCAGGCCGTCATCGCGCAGCTCAAGGCCAAAGACTTCAACACCAACATGCAGTACACGAACTACCGGACAAATTGAACGGCAGTGGTCAGATGTCAGATGTCAGAGGTCAGTGAAAGAAAGTGCTGATCGGACTGACATCTAACATCTAACATCTGTTCCCTATGAACACCGCCCATCTCGCCACGCTGGAAGCGCCGCAGTTGACGGCGGCGCGCATCTTCAACCTGATCGCGCCGGAGTTGCGTCTGGTCGAGGCGGAGTTCGAGCGGCAGGCGCGCTCGAACATTCAGGTCATCGCGTACCTCGGCGACTACCTGCGCGCGTCGGGCGGCAAGCGCGTCCGCCCCGCGCTGACGCTCCTGGCGACCGCCGCGGTCGGCGGCGACCCCGCGCGCCCGAACGTCGTCCGCATGGCCACCGTGATGGAGTTCCTCCACACCGCCACGCTCGTCCACGACGACATCATTGATAACGCCGTGACGCGCCGCGACCGCCCCTCGATCAACAGCCGCTTCGGCAACCAGACGGCCGTGCTCATGGGCGACTGGCTCTACATGGCGGCCTTCGAGACGAGCCTCGGCGAACGCTCGCTCCCCGTCCTCGACATCCTGACCGCCGTCACGCGCAAGATGACCGAGGGCGAGCTGATCCAGTTGACCATGCTCGGCCGCGCCGACATCACAGAGGAGCAGTACTTCGACGTGCTGCTGCGCAAGACCGCCTACCTGTTCAGCGCGTGCTGCGAGATCGGCGCGCTCCTCGCGGGCGCGGACGACGCCGCGCGCCGCGCGCTCCGCGACTACGGCTTGCACCTCGGCGCGGCCTTCCAGTTGATCGACGACCTGCTCGACTTCACCGCGTCCGACGACGCACTCGGCAAGCCCGCGGGCGTTGACCTGCTCGAAGGCAAACTGACGCTCCCGGTCATCTACCTGCTCGCCGCCGATCCGCGCCAGCGCGCCGCCGTGCAGGGCGTCATGCGGGCGGGGAACTACGTCGAGCACCCGCGCGCCGCGCTCATACGCGCCGCCGACGAGACCGGCGCAATCGAGCGCGCCCGCGCCCGCGCCGTCGCCTACGCGGAGGCCGCGCGCGCGAGCCTCGGCGCGTTGCCCGCGTCCGAGTACCGCGACGCGCTGCTGTCCATCCCGTCTTACATACTCGAACGCGACCGTTGAGCCGACAGCGCGCGCCGCCGCGCCGCTTGATTGACAACTAACTCCCCCGGACGTAAACCGACATGGCAGACGAGAACCTGTTAGCGACGCTGGAACAGAGCCTGCGGGCGACGCGCGCGACGCGCAACCGCCTCGCGGCGCGCTTGGCCGATCTTGAGCTTGAGGTCGAGAAGGTGCGCACCGAGCTGGCCGAGATGGACGCCATCGCCAACCAGACCGAGGCCGCGATGCTGCGCATCCTCTCCTCCGTCATCAACCCGACGCCCGCGGCGGCCGCGCCCACGGATCACGAGATCGAACTGGCCCTGCGCCGCGACGAGGCGCGCACGCCGCCCGCGCCCGCGCCTTACGCCGCGCCCGTCGCCGCCACGCCGCGCGCCGCCGCCCCCGCGACCCCGCACCACATCCCGCCCGTGCGCGCCGACATCGAAGCCAGGAGCGACCGCTTCTACGACCGCACCATCCCCCAGGCGACGGCCGTCATCCTGCGCGAGTCCGTGGGGCCGCTGCACGTCAACGAGATTTACAACCGGCTCATGGAGGGCGGCTTTCAGTTCACCGGGCAGCACCCGACCATCAGCATCGCCGTCTCCCTCAACCGCAACCGCCGCTTCCGCAAAGTCGCCCCCGGCACCTTCGACCTCGTCATCCGCGACGCCGCGCAAGCGGTTTGAAAGCAGTGGTCAGTGGTCGGTGGTCAGTGGTCAGTTGGGGACAGAGTTCAAGGTTCAAGGTTCAACGTTCAAGGTTGATTGCGTATCACACCTTGAACGTTGAACCTTCAACTTTGAACCTTGAACCTTGAACTGTTTCCCACTGACCACTGACCACTGACCGCCGACCACTGTTTCTTATGCGAGCAATGATCTTGGCCGCGGGCTACGGGACGCGGCTATGGCCGCTGACGGCGGATCGGGCGAAGCCGGCGCTGCCGTTTTTGGGCCGACCGCTGGTCGGGTACGTCGCGGAGTACCTGGCGCGGCACGGCTGCCGCGAGGTCGCGGTGAACCTGCACCACCAGCCCGAATCCGTGTGCGCGGCGCTCGGCGACGGCGAACGCTTCGGCGTGCGGCTCACCTACTTTGCAGAGCCGACCATCCTCGGCACGAGCGGCGCGCTCGACAACGCGCGCGCGTTTCTCAGTAGCGACACTTTCATCGTCATCAACGGCAAGCTCGCGACCGACATAGACCTCGCCGCCGCCGTCGCCACGCACCGCCGCACGGGCGCGCTCGCCACGCTCGTCCTGCGCCGCAACGTCGAGCACGAACGCTACACCATCGTCCGCACGCGCGGCGACTGGTACGACGGTCTCGGCGGCTTCCCCTCGCCCCCGTCCGATAACGCCGGGGACGCGCCCCGCGTCCCTCAATCCAATGAGCCAGCGGGCACTGATCAAGAAACCACACGCGGCACAACGGACGACTCGGTAACACGTAGCACCTCCGCCGACTCCGCAATCCGCAATCCGCAATCCGCAATCGAAGATTCCGCCAGCGACGCCCCGCTCATGTTCACCGGCATCCACGTCCTTGAGCCGCGCATCTTCGACTACATCCCGCGCGGCGTCTTCTCCGACTCGATCACGGACGTGTACCCGGCGGCCATGCGCGCGGGCGAGCGCATCGCCGCGCACGTCGCCGTAGGGTACTGGTACGAACTCTCGACCGTCCCGCGCTACCTCGACACCAGCCTCGCCCTCATGCGCCGCGAAGGGCGCGACGTGGACTTAAGTCCCGGCGCAGTCGTCGAGCCGGGCGCGGACGTGCATGACGCAGTGCTGTGGGAAGACGCGCACGTCGCCGCGGGCGCGCGGCTGCGGCGCGTGGTCATCGGCGCGGGCGTGCGCGTCGCGGCGGGCGCAGTGTTCGAGAACGCGGTCGTCGTCCGCGCGGAGTTGGTGCGCGGCGTCGAGCGCCCGGCGAAGGGGTTGGCGGGGGCGTTCGAGGGCGAGTATTTTGTCGCCCCGCTGCCCGGATGATACAATCCGCCCGTTCCGTGCCACAGCCCCAGGCCGCGCGCACGCGCGTAAGGTAGCGTCTCTAACGCACACGCGCGTCGTCGCGGCCGCGTTGTACAAGCCGGCGTCGTCGGACAGGCCCAAGCGTCCGCACCGTTCAGCTCGATGAGTCACCCGACCGGGATCACGGCCAACGCCTTCACCGCCCCCGCGCGCCAGCGGTTGCAAGAGTACCTGACGCGGCGCGGCCCTCTGGCCGCAGAGCAGATCATCGCCCTCACGCCCGACGCCTCGACGCGCGAATACTTCCGCGTCCCCTGGGCGGGCGCGACGGCCGTCGTCGCCGTCTACCCGGAGCCGTTCGACCCGGACATACACCCGTACCTCGACGTGACGCGGCTGTTCGCCGCCGCCCGCCTGCCCGTGCCCGAAGTGCTCGACGTGGAGGGCGCGCAAGGGATCATCGTGCAGGAGGACTTGGGCGACCAGCAGTTGCGCCGCGTCTTCGAGGCCACGACCGAGGACGAGGGCGAGGCTTACGTCGAACAGGCCGTCAGCCTGATCGCCGACATACAGGCCGCGACCGCCTTAGCCTACGAGCGCGACTCCATCGCCAGCCGCCTCGCTTTCGACGAAGCCAAGCTCTCCTGGGAGTTGGACTACTTCTACCGGCACTACTTCGGCAGCCTGCGCGGCGAGACCTTGAAGCACGCCGAAGAGGCCGAGCTGCGCGCCGAGTTGAACGATGTGGCGACCGAGCTGGCCGCGCGCCCGCGCGTCCTCTGCCACCGCGACTACCACGCCGCCAACCTGATCGTGGACGCAGAGAACAGTCTGCGCATCATCGATCATCAGGACGCGCGTATGGGGCCGGCCAGCTACGATCTCGTCTCGCTGCTGCTCGACCGCGTGACCTCTGTGCCGGAGTTGGCGGAGATACGCGAGCGCCGGCTCTTCTTCCTGCACGAGCGCGCCGCGCGCGGTCTCGCACAGATCGCGCCGGACGAGTTCGCGCGCGAGTTCCGTTTGATGACCGTGCAGCGTTGTCTGAAGGCGGTCGGCACGTTCTCGTACCAGACGGGCGTCTGCGGGCGCGGCGCGACCTACGCGCAGTTCATCGAGCCGCTGCTGCTCATCGTCCTGCAAGCGGCGCAGTGGCTCAACCGCTTCCCCGCGCTGCAACGTGCGCTCGGCGCGCGCGTCCAGATGAAGTAGATAAGATTTATAGGACTCGAAAAACCTGTCGCCGGCTTACCCGGCACTGAAGTGCTGGGCTATTATCAATCGTCCCTGCGGGACAATCTAAGAAGCGATGAGCAAGACTCACAAATGAGTAGCACTAGTCAGATGAGCACAACGACCGACACCGCGCCGACCGTCTACATCAACCAACTGGCCGCGCACGCGGGCCAGACCGTGACCCTGCGTGGCTGGCTCTACAACCTGCGTTCGAGCGGCAAGCTCCTGTTCGTGCAGTTGCGCGACGGCACAGGGCTGGTGCAGTGCGTCGTCTTCAAGAAGAACGTGCCGGAGGCGACGTGGGACGCGCTCAAACACTTGGGGCAGGAGTCCGCGCTCGTCATACGCGGCTCCGTGCGGGCGGACGAGCGCGCGCCCGGCGGGTTCGAGGTGGACGTGATCGAGGCCGAAGTCTGGCAGGCGGTCGAGGGCTACCCGATCACGCCGAAGGAGCACGGGACGGAGTTCCTGATGGATCACCGCCACCTGTGGCTGCGCTCCCGCCGGCAGCACGCGATCCTCAAGGTGCGCCACACGGTCGTCCGCGCCGTGCGCGACTTTTTGGACAACGACGGCTTCACGCTCGCCGACGCGCCGGTACTCACGCCCGCCGCCTGCGAGGGCACGACCACGCTCTTCGAGGTAGACTACTTCGACGACGAGAAGGCGTACCTCACGCAGTCCGGGCAACTCTACAACGAGGCGACGGCCGCCGCCTTCGGCAAAGCCTACTGCTTCGGCCCGACCTTCCGCGCCGAGCGCTCGAAGACGCGCCGCCACCTGACCGAGTTCTGGATGGTCGAGCCGGAGATGGCCTACGCCACGCTCGACGACGTGATGAACCTCGCCGAGCGTTTCCTCGCCTACATCGCCGCGCGCGTGCTCGACGAGCGGAAAGAGGAGTTGAAAGTTTTAGAGCGCGACCCGGCCAAGCTCGAACTGATCGTGCCGCCGTTCCCGCGTCTGCACTACGACGACGCCGTGCGGCTGCTGCAAGAGGCGCACACGCGCGGCGAACTCGAAAACCGCTTCGAGTGGGGCGGCGACTTCGGCGCGCCCGACGAGACCTACATCTCGCAGCAGTTCGACCGCCCCGTCATGGTGCACCGCTACCCGGCGGCGGTCAAAGCCTTCTACATGAAGCGCGACCCCGAACGCGACGACCTGGCGCTCGGCGTGGACGTGCTGGCGAGCGAGGGCTACGGCGAAGTGATCGGCGGCGGCGAGCGCGTCACCGATCTACAATTCCTCGAAGCGCAGCTCGCCGCGCACGAGCTGCCGCGCGCCGCCTTCGAGTGGTACTTAGACCTGCGCCGCTACGGCAGCGTGCCGCACGCCGGCTTCGGCATGGGCATCGAACGCTGCACCGCCTGGATGTGCGGCATCGAGCACGTCCGCGAGACGATCCCGTTCCCGCGCATGTTGTACCGGATAAGACCTTAGAAGTCAGAAGTCAGGAGGCAGAAGCCAGAATAAAAGCATGCCCTTATTCTTCTGGCTTCTGCCTCCTGACTTCTGACTCCTGCGTTTATGGAACCAATTGTCACCATCTTCGGGGGATCGAAGTGCGGGGAGGAGTCGGAGGAGTACGCGCAGGCGCGGCGGGTGGGGCAGTTGTTGGCGGAGGCGGGGTTCACGATCTGCACGGGCGGTTATCTGGGCGTGATGGAGGCGGCGAGCCGGGGCGCGCACGAGCGGGGCGGGCGCGTGCTGGGCATCGTGATGAACCAGTTTAAGAAGGAGCCGAACCGTTATTTGACCGACAAGGTCGCGTCGGCGCACTTCTACGAGCGGCTGCAACACCTGATCACGCGCTCCGTGGGTTTCATCGCCATACGGGGCGGGATGGGCACGGTGACGGAGTTGTCGCTCGTGTGGAATAAGTTGCAGACGGGCGTTATCGAGCCGCGCCCGCTCGTGCTGTTGGGCGACTGCTGGCCGCCGGTCGTGGCGGCGTGGCGCGCGCACCTCGTCGTCAGCGAGCAGGACGTGTCGCTGCTCGACTTCGCCGAGACGGCCGAAGAGGCCGTCCGGGTCATCATCGAGAAGGCTAAAGGAGTGAGCGTATGAACTGTCCGAGTTGTAACGCGCCGCTGGTCGAAGGGTCGCAGTTCTGCGGCGCGTGCGGCATGCGCTTGGGCGCGTCGCCCGCGCCGGCCGGCGCGCAGCCCGGCGTCGAACAATCCGCGGGCGGCTACGACCAGTCGGCGGGCGGCCAGGCCGGCGGTTACGGTCAGGCGGGCGGTTACGGCCAGACCGCCGGGCGCGGCATCAAGATTGACGAGGACGGGACGGGGCAGGGGCGCGGCTACAGTTACGAGATTTTGCACCAGCCGTCTTACTCGCTCGCGGTCGTGCAGTTGCAGGCCGAGCAGTCCATCTTGGCGGAGGCGGGCGCGATGGTCTCGATGTCTGCGAACGTGGAGTTGCAGTCGCAGATGAAGGGCGGACTGATGGGCGCGCTCAAGCGCGCGGTCGGCGGCGAGTCGGCGTTCGTCTCGACGTTCACGGCGCGCGGCGGCCCCGGCGAGGTCACGCTCGCGCCGGGCGGCCCCGGCGACATCGCCGCCATCGAGATGCGCAACCAGCAGTTCTTCGTCCAGTCGAGTTCTTATCTGGCGGGCGACGCTGGGCTAGTGGTGGATACGAAGTGGGGCGGCGCGAAGACGTTCTTCGGCGGCGAGGGTTTGTTCGTCCTGTCGGTCACGGGCGCGGGGCTGCTGCTCGTCTCGTCCTTCGGCGCGATTCATCGCAAGCGCCTGCAAGCGGGCGAGCGCTACGTTGTGGACACGGGCCACCTCGTCGCGTGGGAGGGCACGACGCAGTACACCTTGCGCAAGGCGGCGGCCGGCTTCTTTCGCAGCATGGTCAGCGGCGAGGGCATCGTCGCAGAGTTCATGGGGCCGGGCGAACTGCTCATCCAGACGCGCAACCTCGCCGCCTTCGCCGCCATGCTGAAACCCTTCTTCCCGACCCAGTCGAGCGGCGGCGGCAGCGGCTTCAACATCAACCTCGGCGGGTGAAAAGCCGTTAGTCGTTAACTGTTAGTTGTTGGCTGTTAGCTGTTACTTGACGACGGGCGGATGAGCCTGAACCGATGTAAGTCTGAGCAGCGCGCAACAACTAACAATGAACAGTTAACGACTAACAGCCGACAGCTTCTTATGGAACAGACGGGCGCGCGGGTGACGACGCGGCTGCCGGGGGCGGGGCGGCGCGTGAGCATACTGGGCGTGCCGCTCGGCTTCGGGTGCTCGCTGGCGGGCGTCGATCTGGGGCCGGCCGCCATGCGCATCGCGCGGCTCAACCAGCGCATCGCGCAGCTCGGCTACGAGGTGCGCGACCTCGGCGACATGCGCGTCGAGCGCCCCGCGCGGCCCGCGCCCGACGAGCGCGCCAAGTACCTGCCGGAGATCAGCGCGGCTTGCGAAAACCTGGCCGGCGAGGTGCAGGCGATCATGCGCGCGGGCGAGCTGCCGCTCATACTCGGCGGCGACCACTCCATCGCGGTCGGCTCGGTCGCGGGCGTCGCGGCCGTCGCGCGCGAGCGCGGGCAGGCGCTCGGCCTCATCTGGTTCGACGCGCACGCCGACATGAACACGCCGGAGACGAGCCTGTCCGGCAACGTCCACGGGATGCCGCTGGCGGCGCTGCTCGGCTACGGCCCGCCGGGGTTGACGCACGTCGCGGGCTTCGCGCCCAAGCTCGACCCGCGCTACTGCGCGCACGTCGGCGGGCGCGACCTGGACCCGGCCGAGCGCGTGCTCATCAAAGAACTCGGCCTGCGCTTCTTCACCATGCGCGAGATCGACGAGCGCGGCATGAGCGCGTGCATGGACGAAGCCATCGCCATCGCCGCGCGCGCGCCCGGCGGCTACCACGTCACGTTCGACGTGGACGCGCTCGACCCCGGCGACGCGCCCGGCTCCGGCACGGTCGTGCGCGGCGGGCTGACCTACCGCGAGGCGCACCTCGGCATGGAGAAGATCGCCGAAGCCGGCGGCATGTGCGCGCTCGAAGTCGTCGAGATCAACACCGCGCTCGACAGCAACAACCGCACCGCGGAACTCGGCGTCGAGCTGATCCTCTCGGCGCTGGGGAAAACGATTCTGTAAAGCAGAAGACAGGAGGCAGAAGCCAGAAGCCAGAATGAAAGAACCGGAGGCCACGATGAAAGAGCGAGTAGCCGGAACGAAGGACGCACCTGTAAATGCCGCTCCTTCTTTCGTCGCTGCTGCCGTTCCCTCTGCCTGCTTCCGTTCGCGCTTCTCGCTCCGGTCTTCCGCTCTTCTTCTGTCTTCTGACTTCTGACTCCTGACTTCTTCTTTTATGACCCAAAAGTTGCGCGTGGGCGTGGTGTTCGGCGGGCGTTCGGGCGAGCACGAGGTGGCGGTGCGTTCGGCCGGGGCAGTCATCGAGGCGTTGGACGCGGACAAGTACGAGGTCGTGCCGATTGCGATCACGAAGGCGGGGCGCTGGCTCTCGCCGGCCGAGTCGGCCCGGCTGCTGCCCGAAGCGGCGACGCGGCGACTCTCGGCCGCGGTCGCGCGCAAGACCGACGCCGTGGCCGTAGTCGGCGATCCGTCGCGCTCCGGTCTCGTCGCCTTCGATAAAGCCGACCGGCACGCGCCCGCGCCCGCGCTCGATCTGATCTTCCCCGTGCTGCACGGCACGTACGGCGAGGACGGCACGATTCAGGGCTTGCTTGAGATGGCGGACGTGCCTTACGTCGGCTGCGGCGTGCTCGCGTCCGCCTGCGGCATGGACAAGGTCACGATGAAGGCGCTGTTCCGCGACGCGGGGCTGCCCATGTGCCGTTACACCTGGTTCCTGCGCGGCGAGTGGGAGCGCGACCGCGAGGCCGTGCTGCGGCGCGCGCGGCGCGCGCTTCCGTTCCCCGTCTTCGTCAAGCCGGCCAACCTCGGCTCGTCGGTCGGCATCTCGCGCGCGACGGACAAGCGCACGCTCGCCGAGGCGATTGACCTGGCGGCGCGCTACGACCGCAAGGTGATCGTCGAAGAGGGCCTGGACGCGCGCGAGATCGAGTGCGCGGTCATCGGCAACGACGAGCCGGAGGCGAGCCTGCCGGGCGAGTACGTCGTCCACGACGAGCGCGCGCGCTTCCTCGACTACACGGAGAAGTACGCGAGCACGGGGCACGTCGAGTTCGTCGTGCCCGCGCCGCTCAAGCGCGCGCAGACGGCGCGGCTGCGGCGCATGGCCCGCACCGCCTTCAAGGCCGTGGACGGCACCGGCTTCGCCCGCGTGGACTTCTTCCTCCGCCGCGACAACGGCGACCTCCTCGTCAACGAGATCAACACCTGTCCGGGCCTCACCGACGTGTCCGGCTGGCCCAAGATGTGGGCCGCCACCGGCCTCCCATTCCCCCAAGCCCTCGACCGTCTCATCCGCCTCGCCCTCGAACGCCACCGCGACCAGGCGCGCAACCAGACGAGCATCTGATTCGGAGAAGCAGCGCGAATGAAATGGTTAAATTCTTCTATGGAAATATTGAAGGCATCAGATAAACTATAATGTAATAGCAGTACAACCTAAGCTTGCAGAAGGACAGTTAATTCCACACAATAAGCCGAAGGTGGAATTACGAATCAAACATTATAACCGTTCTGCCTCATCCTCGCATGCTCGACTCGAAAATCCTCCTTGGCTCCGTCGCAAGGGGAGTGGGGAAATTGTTACTGTAGAGTCTCATCTGCTGGCGCTATACCGAGAATGTAGGCGGAACCTTACAGCGCTGAATGTAAAAGTGCGCGCGTTCAGTGTGTAGGTGAACATTACCCCTAGCACTTTAACAATCAGTGCCGCCTGATTGCCGCTTCATCCAGCCTTCGAGGTCAACTCCGAGGCCGTCGGCGATGCGGCTGATGTAGTTGAAGTGGCTGACGACTTCCGCTGCGTGGCGAGCCGCGGACTGCATTCTCGGTAAGAGCGCCTGCCGGCCGCCTCCGGTCGGCAGCATTTGAAGAAAAGTTTGACACGGGCGACTAACAACAGTTACCGTGCCTGCGCCGTAGTGCCCGCTCCCTGCTGACGCGTCTTTTCTCAGCAGTTCTCAGATCTTTACACCGGCCGGCGGCGTCGCGCGCAACCCTGCTCGGCCCAGGCACGCGCCGCCTCTCTAAACGGAAGTGTCTGGTGAGGCTTCCGCAACCCGACTTGAAAGGAGAACTCTCGATGAGGCCAAACGGAGACCGACCAAATTTCCTCATCTTCATGGTCGATGAGGAGCGTTATCCGCCGGTCTATGAAACCGAGGAACTGAAGGCGTGGCGCAAAGAGTATCTGAAGGCGCAGGACGTGCTCAGGCAGGCGGGCGTGGAGTTTCAGCGCCACTACGCGGCCTCGTCCGCCTGCTGCCCGAGCCGCTCCTCGTTCTTCACGGGCCAGTACCCGTCGCTACACGGCGTCACGCAGACGCCCGGCACGGCGAAGACCAGTTACGATCCCGGCATGTTCTGGCTCGACCCGAACACCGTGCCCACGCTGGGCGACTACTTCCGCGCCGCCGGCTACCGCACCTTCTACAAAGGCAAGTGGCACATCTCGGACGCCGACATCCTCATCCCCGGCACGCACGACCCGTTAATGACCTGGACGGACGACGGCACGCCGCTCCCGCGCAACATAGAGATTTACCGCCGCGCCGACCGGCTCGACGAGTACGGCTTCACCGGCTGGATCGGCCCCGAGCCGCACGGCGCGGCGCAGGCCAACAGCGGCATGAACCGCGACAAGGGCTTCGCGCAGGAGGCCATCGAACTGCTCGACCAGCTCGAAGCCGAGCGCGCGGCCGCCGACGGGCAGAAGACGCCCTGGCTCATCGTCAACTCCTACGTGAACCCGCACGACATCGCCATGTTCGGCCCGCAGTGGAAGCTGTGGGGCTACGACTTCACGGACGACACCGTGCCCGACATCCCCCACGCGCCGACCGACGGCGAAGACCTCGCCGCCAAGCCGCGGTGTCAGGCAAGCTTCGTCGAAGTCTACCCGCACATGCTCCTGCCGCAGCCGAACATCGAAATCTATCGCAAGTTTTACTACTACCTGCAAAAGCTCTCGGACGAGTACATCGGGCAGGTCTACGCGAAGCTGCGCGCGACCTCCTTCTTCGAGAACACCATCGTCGTCTTCACCTCCGATCACGGCGACATGCTGGGCGCGCACGGCGGGCAGCACCAGAAGTGGCACTGCGCCTACGAGGAGGCGATCCACGTGCCGCTGATCATCTCCAGCCCCCGTTTCAAACAGCCGCGTTCGGTGGGCGCGCTGACCAGCCACGTGGACATCATCCCGACGCTGCTCGCGCTCGCCGGCGCGGATCAGCAGGAGGTGCAGGCGGTCGCCGCCCGCGACCACTGCGAAGTGCGCCCGCTGGTCGGGCGCGACCTCTCCGCGCTGTTGCTCGACGAGGCGGGGCCGCCGCCGGTGAGCGAGCCGATCTACTACATGACCGACGACGAGGTGAGTTCCGGGCAGTCGCAGTTCAACCCCCTGACCGGCAACGCCTATCACTCGGTCATTCAGCCCAACCACGTCGAGACGGTCATCGCGACGTTTCCGGCCGAGGGCGGCGAGCAGGTCTGGAAGTACTCGCGTTACTTCGCCCCGGACACATGGACTAGTCCGGGCCCCTACGATGCCCTGCCGGTTGATGACAGGAAGCACCAAAAGGAGCAGCCCGACATCCCCGACGAGTACGAGATGTACAACCTCACGCTCGACCCGCTTGAGCAGATTAACCTGGCGCACCCTTCGCACCAGACCCCGGAGACCCAGCGGCGGCAGCGTGAGTTGCAAGCCCTCCTGGCCGAGCAGAACGCCAAGAAACGTCTGACGCCCCGGAACAGAGACGGTTCAGATACAAAGCGGTAGTGGTTGACGGTTGACTGCGGCGCGGGATCAAATTAACACAGAGTACACAGAGTTAGCACAGAGGGCACAGTTTAAGAACTCTGTGAACTCTGTGTGACCTCTGTGCCCCCCTGCGTGAGACCGTCCGCTCGTTACACTCGACCGAGAGGCGCGCTAGCGCGCGCCCGCGTTGTAGAGTAAGGTGTCGGGGTGGTAGGCGTGCCAGTCGAACCAGTAGTCGAGGAGCACGGGCAGTTGCTTGAGTTGGCGGCCGGCGAGCGGGCCGGCGACGGCGCGGCCGGTGAAGTCCCATTCGCTGCCGGTCGCGGCGTCCACGAGTCTGAGCGGCGCGGCGTCGGGCTTGCGGAAGAACTCGGCGGCGCGGCCGTCCAGCGTGCGGTCGAAGGCGCGCACGGAGCGCCCGTCGTCGCCGACGACGAGCAGGACGGGCGTCGGGCCGAGTTTGTCGTTGACGGGACTCTGCGCCGCGAGCAGGTTCATCGGGTAGGCTTTGGCCGCGCCGCCGAGGGCGAGGCCGGCGACGAGCGTGCGCTGTCCGGCGGTCGCGTCCGCGTCGGTCGTCGCCACGGGCACGCGCTGCATGCGCGCTTCCCAGTCGGCGGATTCGTAGCGCGCGGCCACGCGCTCGTCCGGGCGCAGGACGCGGCCCGCGGGCTGCTCGCGCCGCCAGGTGGCGAAGGTCAGCTCGTCGTGCGGGACGCGTTCGAGGCGCGCGCCCTTGAGCGGCCCGAGGATGGCTTCGCCCGTCACCTGCTGCCACCAGGAGCCGGTCTCCTCGTCGCGCATGATGAAGTTCTGGTTGTTGATGCCCGCCAGATGAAAGTGTAGCTGGCGGCCCCTGACTGTCGTCGCCCACACCAGACCGGTGTGACAGAGCGTTCAATAGGTGGCGACGAGCGGCACGCCGCCGACCGTGTCCGCGACGACGTGATGATATGCCATCTGCCGGACGGGGTAGGCCGCCGCCCCGCCGTTCACGTTGACGGCCAACACCATGTCCGTGTCGGCGACGAAACTCGCCTCGTTCGCGCGCGCGTAAGCCGGCCGCGCGAGCGGGTTGAACATCCACTCGAAGTGGTTCTGCCGCGCGAGCCACGCCAGCCCGCAGGCGAGCGCGAGCGCGAGGACGAGCGCGCCCTTGCGCCACCAGCGCGCGCCGCGCCACAGCCACACGGCGCAGAGCAGGACGACGATGACCGCGGAGAGCGTCAGCGGCGGCGACCAGCGGCGCAGCGTGTAGGAGACGGACAAGCCGGCCGGCGTCTGCGGCCGGAACGGCTGGATGAGCCACGCGGGCGTCAGCACGAAGGCGAGTGCGATCAAGACAGTCAGCGCGATGATCAGCCAGAGTAATTTGCGCGGCCGCGTCGGTGTGGGGCGGGCCGTTCGGGGTTCTACGTTCATCGGGTTCATGCTGCTTGATCGTCCGTCCGTCTCTCTATTGTCTTAACCGGCGTAGTGTGCGTAGACGGTTTTGACTTTGTCGAGGAAGTCGCGCCGATCCACTATGTAGTAGAGTTTGACGGACGCGTCGCCGCCGGTCAGGTCTTCGATCAGTTTTTCGAGCGCCTCGTAGGCGTCGCCCGCGGCCGCGTCGTGTGCGTCGAGGTAGCCGCCGTGGCGAAAGCGTCGGATCAACTCGTGAAAGGTCAGGCGGCCTTCGCTCGTCACGCCGCCGTGCGCGTGCGCGCGGCTGACGAGGTACTGGACGAGGAGCGCGTCGTAGTAGAGCGGCGGGGCGAGGAAGAGGCGCGCGCCGTCGCGCTCCCAGCCCGCTGCGAGCCGCTGCGAGCGGCGCACGGCGCGCACGCCCGCGCACGCTTCGGCCCAGTCGGTCTTCGGCTCAAGGCGCGCGAGGTAGGCGCACGCGACGCGGACGAGCCAGCCGTCGGCCGTGAAGTCGAGCGTGCGCCCCAGGGCGTCGAGCCACTCGAAGAAGAGGGCGCGGCGCGTGGTCTTGACTTCGAGCGGGAGGAACTGATCGTCCGTCTTGGGCAGCGACTTGACGAGGGCGCGGCGGGGCGCGTCGGTGAGTTTGCCGCCTTCGATGCGCAAGGTGTCGAGGCGCGCGTGCCAGCGTTTGGCGGCGTCGCAGTAGGGGCAGCGCGGGTGCTTCTCCCGGCTGTCGAAGTAGGGGCGCGCGGGCGCGGGCGCGGTCAGGTCGGCGACGGTCGGGGCGTGGCGCTTGATCTCCGTGTAGGCGGTGCGCGGCGCGAGACCCAACTGCTCCGTGAAGAGATCGAAGATGCACGCGAGACAGAGCAGGCGCGTGTACTCCGCGACCGTGCCCGGCGGGAACGCGCTCAGGTCGAGCGCACGCTTTTTCGCAACGGCCGGCATGACGTTATCTTACACGACGCGCGGCGGAAAACTTGAACGGGCTTGGCGGAGGAATGATGATTGATGTGAGCCGGCGCGACGACGAAGAGACGCGGGCGCGCGCGGCCGCGGCGGTCGCGCGCGGGGGCGTGATCGCGTTTCGGACGGACACGTTCTACGGTCTCGGCGCAGACCCCTGGGCGCGCGCGGCGGTCGGCGCGGTCTGCGCGTTGAAGGGCAGGGAAGAGGGCAAGCCGATCCTGGTGGTCGTCAGCGACGCGGACGCGGCGTTGCGTTTCGCGGCCGAACGTTCGCGCCTGTTCGAGACGCTCAGCGCGCGCCTGTGGCCGGGCGCGTTGACGTTGGTCGTGCGCGCGCGTGCGGACTTGCCGCCGGAGTTGACGGCGGGCACGGGCACGGTCGGCGTGCGGCTGCCGGCCGACGAAGAGGTGCGTGCGCTGGTGCGTGCGTGCGGCGGCGCGCTGACCGCGACGAGCGCTAACCTTGCGGGCGAGCCGCCCGCGCGCACCGCCGCCGAGGTGGCGCGCGCGTTCCCCGCCGGGCTGGCGCTCATCGTGGACGGCGGCCCGGCCCGCACCGAGCAGCCTTCGACCGTCGTCGAGGTCACGGGCGCGCGCCCGCGCCTCATCCGCGCGGGCGTCGTGCCGTGGGCGGAAGTCGAGCGGGCGGCGGGGCAGTGACAAGAACAGCGGGGTAGTGACAAAAACGGCGTGCAGAGTAGCGAGTTCCGCGCGGCGCAAAAAGAAAGTAATAATTGCTATTGACTTCCCGCGGATCGCTCGGTAAAATCGCCGACGTGAACAGGGCGGGGCAGAGTTCTTCGGAGGAGTTACGCGCGCTGCTGGGGACGCGCGGCGGCCACATGACGCGGCAGCGTCTGACGGTCTACGAATACCTGCGCGGCGTCACGCACCACCCGACCGCCGAGGAGGTTTTTCTCTCCGTCAAGCGGAAGCTGCCGAAGATCAGCCTCGCCACCGTCTACAAGAACCTGGAAGCTTTGGTCGCGTGCGGCGCGGCCGCCAAGCTGACCTACGGCGACGGCTCAGCCCGCTACGACATACGCACAGATCACCACTACCACACGCGCTGCTTGAAGTGCGGCAAGGTCACAGACCTCGACGCCGCGCAGGGCGACGAGTGGCTGCGCCGGATCACCCCGCAAGGCGGCTTCAAGGTGAAGGACTTTCGCCTGGAACTGCTCGGCTACTGCAAGCAGTGCGACCGTTGAAGCCGTCCACCCGCGGCCAAAATTTTTTGGCCGCCGAGTAATAGTAATTATTACTTTTGATTTCCGCTGGGCCGCTGACCGATAGCGACAGTGCCGGTCGGCAACTCAATTCAAGATACGAGGGCTGCCACGTTTGGCCCGCAACCGCAGGAAGGAGCGACAGCGACAGTGAGTGAACAGGAGCAGAAGAAGGACGACGGCGGCCGGCAGGAGCCGCCCGCGCTGACGAACCGACAGGGTCATCCCGTCTACGACAACACGAACAACCGCACCGTCGGCGCACGCGGGCCGACGGTCTTGGAGAACTACAACTTCCTCGAAAAGATTTCCCACTTCGACCGCGAGCGCACGCCGGAGCGCGTCGTCCACGCGCGCGGCGCGGGCGCGCACGGCTACTTCGAGGCTTACGGCCGCATCGGCAGCGAGCCGGCGCGCACTTACACGCGCGCCCGTCTCTTCCAGGCGAAGGGCCAGCGCACGCCCGTCTTCGTCCGCTTCTCGACCGTCATCCACGGCGGCCACTCGCCCGAAAACCTGCGCGACCCGCGCGGCTTCGCCGTCAAGTTCTACACGGAGGACGGCAACTGGGATTTGGTCGGCAACAACCTGCAAGTCTTCTTCATCCGCGACGCCATCAAGTTCCCCGACGTGGTACACGCCTTCAAGCCCGACCCCGTGACGAACCGGCAAGACCCGCGCCGCATCTTCGACTTCATCAGCCTGACGCCCGAAGCCATGCACATGATCACATGGCTGTTCAGCCCTTGGGGCATCCCGGCGAACTACCGCCAGATGCGCGGCTCCGGCGTCAACACCTACAAGCTGGTCAACGCCGCGGGCGAGGCCGTGCTCGTCAAGTACCACTGGCTGCCGAAGCAGGAGCAGCGCAACCTGACGCAAGCGGAGGCGGACGAGATCGGCAACTTCAACCACGCGACGCAAGACCTCTACGAAGCCATCGAGCGCGGCGACTGTCCCGAATGGGAGTTGTGCGTCCAGCTCATGTCGGACGACGAGCACCCGGAGTTGGACTTCGATCCGCTCGACGCGACGAAGGTCTGGCCCGAGGAGCAGTTCCCGCTGCTGCCCGTCGGGCGCATGGTGCTCGACCGCAACCCGCAGAACTACTTCGCAGAGGTCGAGCAGGTCGCCTTCGGCACGGGCGTGCTCGTGGACGGGCTGGACTTCTCCGACGACAAGCTCTTGCAGGGGCGCACCTTCTCCTACTCGGACACGCAGCGCCACCGCGTCGGCGCGAACTACCTGCAACTGCCGATCAACCGGCCCCGGACGCACGTCGCCACGAACCAGCGCGACGGGCAGATGACCTACCACGTGGACGGCGTCGAGGCGGGCGCAGACCCGCACGTCAACTACGAGCCGAGCAGCCGCCACGCGCTCAAGGTCGCGCCGAAGGCGGGGCCGGACTACACGCCTTACGTCGCCGGCCGCGTCGTGCGCCAGACCATCGCGCGCACGAACAACTACGCGCAGGCGGGCGCGCGCTACCGCGCCTTCGAGCCGTGGGAGCGCGACGAGTTGATCCGCAACCTCTCGGCGGCCCTCGCGCAGTGCGACCGCGGCATACAGGAGCGCATGATCGGCCACCTCACGCGATGCGATGAGGACTACGGCCGGCGCGTCGCCGAAGGCTTAGGCCAGGGCGTCGCAGACCTGACGGCGGATTCGGCCGCCGCGCGTTAGAGCGTCTTGCGGTTGAGACTGGCCGCACACCGCATTCAACCGCAAATTGCGCCAGAGCGGCGTGGATGAAAAGGCGGCGGGGCGAGTCGCGTCAAGACTCGCCCCGCCGCTTTGTATTTGACACGCGCCGGCCCGGCCGCATATCTTCGGCGCGCTGATAATCAACAGGTGGGCGGATGATGAAAGGGCTGCTGCATTACCGCATCCTCGGCAAGATCGGCGCGGGCGCGCAGGGCACGGTCTACAAGGCGCTCGACGAGAAGCTGCGCCGCACGGTCGTCGTCAAAGTCCTGCCGCCGGAGTTGACCGCGCGCGCCGACAGCTTCAAACGCTTCGAGCGCGAAGCCCGCCTCGCCTCCGCGCTCGACCACCCGAACATCTGCATGATCTTCGACCTCAACGAAGCGGACGGCGTCCACTTCATCGTCATGCAGTACGTGGACGGGCAGAACGTGCGCCAACTCGTCAACGGCCGCCCGCTCGAATTGCGCGGCGCGCTCTCCGTCGCCCTGCAAGTCGCCGACGCCTTAACGGCCGCCCACGAGCGCGGCATCATCCACCGCGACATCAAGGCCGGCAACGTCATGGTCACGAAGACCGGCCAGGTGAAAGTCCTCGACTTCGGTCTCGCCAAGCTGCTCGACGCCGCGCCCGGCCACGCCGACATCGTCCACCACACGGAGTTAACGGAACTCGGCGTGCCTTACGGCACGGCCACCTACGCCGCGCCCGAACAGGCCACGGGCGGCAAGGTCGATCACCGGGCCGACATCTTCTCCACCGGCGTCCTCCTCTACGAGATGCTCACCGGCATCTGGCCCTTCCAGGGCAAGACGACCGTCGAGGTGCGCTACGCCGTCTTGCGCGAAGAGCCGCGCCCCGTCACAGAGTTTCGCGCGGACGTGCCGCCGCGCGTGCTACAGATTTTGGAGCGCGCGCTGGCGAAAGACCCGAAGCAGCGCTACCAGCGCATGAGCGAGTTGCGCGACGAGTTGCGCGCCGCCATGCGCGACATCGAGGGCGGCGCGTCCGGCTTGCCGTCTTCGAGCCTCGCCGCCGTGCCGCGCCCTCTGCCCGGCCCCGGCGGCTTGACGGGCACGCTCCGGCGCTGGCTGCGCGGGCGCGGCGCGAGCGAATCCACTTCCGCCCCCTCCGCTTCGGCCCGCGCCGGGAGCGCCGAGCCGGCGCAGCACACGACCGGCGAGGCGACGAAGAAGTCGCTCGCCATCCTGCCGTTCCGCAACCTGAGCAACGACCCCGCCACCAGCTTCTACGAGTTCGCGCTGGCCGACGCGGTCACGACCGAGTTGGCGCGCCTGCGCCGCCTCGTCGTCCGCCCGTCGTCGCTCACCGCCAAGTACCAGGGGCAGCAGCGCGACCCGCGCGAGATCGGCGCGGAGCTTGAGGTCGGCACCGTCCTCGTCGCCAGCTTCCTCGCCGCGGGCGGGCGTCTGCGCGTCAACGCCCAACTGCTCGACGTGGCCGCCGGCACGATCATCTGGTCGGATCGCATTGACGCGGAGGCGCGCGACATCATCGCCGTCCAGGACACCATCGCGCTGCACATCGTCGAAGGTCTCAGACTGGAACTCACCCCCGACGAGCAGGTCGCCTTGGAGCGCCGCTCGACGGCCGACGCCGCCGCTTACGAGGAATACTTACGCGGGCGCGACCGGCTCGCGCGCTACACCTACCACGCGCCCGCGGCCGCGGACTTCGACACCGCGGTCGCGCACTTCCGCCGCGCCGTCGAACTCGACCCCGCGCTCGCGCTCGCCTATTCGGGTCTCGGCGTCTGCTACGTCACGCGCGTCTTCGACAAGGTCGGCGACGCGGCCGACTACGAGCAGGCGGAGGCGGCCTTCCAACAGGCGCTCGCGCTCGACCCGGCCCTCGTCGAAGCGCGCCTGCACATGGTCTTCATCTACCTGATGCGCGGCGAGAAGCCTAAGGCCCGCGCCGAGGTCGCGCGCCTGCTACGCGAAGCGCCGAACGACGCGGCCGTCCACCGCGTCGCCGCGAACCTCTACCGGCTCGACGGCCAAAAGGACGACGCCTTGCGCCACTTCGCGCGCGCCGCGAGCCTCAACCCGGAGGAGCGCGTCAACGCCTACTACAACCGCGCGCGCGTCTTCAACAGTCGCGGCCAACGCGACGAGGCCTTGGCCGAGTTAGACCGTGCGAGCGCGCTCGAACCCGACCACCCGCTGATCAAGACCGTCCGCGCCTTCATGCTCTACTACCGCGGCGAGCCGGCGGCCGCCGCCGCGCTGGTGCGCGAGGCGCTCGCCGCGCACCCGGAGATGGACGGCATACGCCCGTTGCTCGCCATGTGCCTGAGCCGGCTGGGGCAGCACGCGGAGGCGCGCGCCGAGTTGACCGAGCGCGTGAAGGTGAGCGCCGCCGTGGACGCAGACATAGCGTACTGGCTCGCCACCGCCTACGCGCTCGAAGGCTTGGACGCGGAGGCGTTCGAGTGGCTGGGCCGCGCCGTCGCGCTGGGCCGAGAGGATCGCGCCTGGTTCGAGGCCGACCCCGACTGGGCAACCTTGCGCGCCGACCCGCGCTTCACGGAGCTGATGCAACGCATCGAAGCCGGCCGCGTCGCGCCTGAAAGCGACGGGGCTTAGTATCATTCTCTGGTTACGGGCGGCGTGCGGCCGGTCTCACACAGAGGGCACAGAGGTCACACAGAGGACACAGTAAAAAAACTGTGCCCTCTGTGTTGATCTTTTCCGATAACTCTAACCGCCGGCCCGCGCCTGCAAGACGTAGAACTGACGGCAGACCGGGTGTGCGATGTTGCGCCAGCGCGAGAGCGGGCGCTCGGCCAGCACGTCGAAGCCGTGAGCGCCGAACAGCGCGCGCCACTCGCCCGCGCCCCGGAAGGCGCACGGCCCCGTGCGCCCGCGCCAACGCAGATCGTGCGTCCAGCAGACGAACCGATCCCACTGCGCCTGCGGGATGTCTTCGTAGACCAACACCAGCCCGCCCGCGCGCACCACGCGCCGCACCTCGTTCAGCACCGCCGCCAAGTCCTGCGCGTGGTGCAGCACGTAGCAGAGCAGCACCGCGTCGAACGAGCGATCCGGCACGGGGAAGCGCGCGCCGTCGTAGCGCAGGTATTCGATGGGCGCGGCCGCGCCCGCCGCCACGTCGAGACCGACCACGCGCACGCCGAGCAGCGCCGACAGGTGGTGCGCGATGAAGCCGCTGCCGCAGCCCACGTCGAGCACGCGCGCCCGCGGCGGCACGACGCGCGCCACTTCGAGCGCCATGTCGTAAGCGCGCCCCACCGTCTGGCGGCGGCGCTGGCGGCGATGCCGGCGTTGCGCCGCGCGCAGCAGCGTCGTCAGCGGGTTCGCGCCGGGCCGCGCGTGCGTCGTCGCGGGCAGTAGCTCCGGCGCGGGGAAGTATTCTGCTAGAGAGAACCCTTCCGACGCGGAGAGTTGCGCGGTTAGAGGGAGCCGCTCCGTGGGCGTGCGGCGCTCGGTTAGAGAGCGCGGCTCGCGGCCCGCGGGCAGGAGACCAACGTCTGACCAGTTCATGGATCGCCTTCGTTGTTAGGAGCCTACACCTCCGGTCGCCGGGCTGAGAGGTTACAGCCTGTGCGACCGGCTCGAACGAACCGTCGCCGGGCGTAAGGGCAAGCGTAGTGCCGGAACGCGAGCGCGCCGAAATCTGGCGGGGAACTTAACGCAAAAGCGGCGTCGGGCCAAGCCCCATTAGTCGGCGGCGCAGTAATCGGGCGACGCATGACTGCAAGGCGCGTCAGACAGTTGTGCCGCTCACTGTTGTAGGGCGGCGGCGAGGGCCGCGAAGGACGGTTCGATCTCTTCCGCCTGCGCGGGCTGCGCGAGGAGCGCCGCCAGCGCGGGCGGCACGGGCAGAGTTTGATTAATCAACGGCTCGACGACGGTCTCGAACTTGGCCGGGTGCGCGGTGGCGAGCATGATCCAGTGCCCGTCCTGTAGACGCTCGCGCACGTGCGCCGCCGTCGCCGTGTGCGGACACCAGGTCTGCCGCCAGCGCAGAGGCCCGCGCGTGATCGCCGCCGCGATCTCTTCGTCGCCGACGGAGAACGCCTGCGCGCCGCGCCGCAGTTGCGCCACGTCCGGGTACAAGTCCAGCAGCCGTTCCATGTTGCTCGGCTGACCAACGTCCATCGCGTTGGCGAGCGTCGCCACGGTCGGTCGCCCGCGCCACGCGCCGGAGGCGAAGTAAGCAGGCACGGCTTCGTTAGCGTTCGTGGCGAGCACGATCTGACCGACGGGCAGACCCATCGCGCGCGCCCAGAAGGCGGCGACGGCGTTGCCGAGATTGCCCGTCGGCATGACGAGACCGGCGCGCGCGCCGCGCCGCCGCAAGTACCAGAGGCTCGCCGCCGCGTGGTAGACGGTCTGCGGCAAGAGGCGGCCGAGGTTGATGCTGTTGGCCGAGAGCAGCCCGCGCGCCGCGGCCCAGGCGCGGTCTGCGAACGCGGTCTTGACGATGCGTTGACAGTCGTCGAAGTCGCCGCGCACGGCGAAGGCGCGGACGTTGCCGCCCCAGCAGGTGAGTTGCTGTTGCTGGCGCGGCGAGACTTTGTTCTTCGGGAAGAGGATAACGACGGCGACCTGCGGGTGTTCGCGGAAGGCGGCGGCGACCGCGCCGCCGGTGTCGCCGGAGGTCGCCACCAGGATCGTCCGCCGGCCCGGCAGACGCGCCACGCACTGGGCGAGGAAGCGCGCGCCCACGTCCTTGAAGGCGGCGGTCGGGCCGTGGAACAGTTCAAGCACGGCGGTCGTGTCGTCCAACTCGCGCAGCACGACGGGGAAGTCGAACGCGGCGCGGCAGATCGCTTCGAGGTGCGGGCCGAGCGCGTCGCCCTCGAAGAAGGGCGCGAGCAGGCGCGGGCCGATCTCTGCGCACGATTCGGGACCGTCGAAGTCGGAGACGTTGAAGGCGGGGAAACGCTCCGGCACGTACAAGCCGCCGTCGGGCGCGAGGCTCGTCTGGATGGCGTCGGAGAGTGTGAGCGGCGGCGCGGTCGCGCGCGTGCTGCGGTACTTCATGAAATGATCGCTGTGGTACGTCGTCTCAAGTTCATCGGTGATCGCTGCGTTAACGTCGTCTGAAGTTCAACGGATGATTGTCGCGCCGCGGTGGCTGACGGGGGAAGTCCAGGCGTCCACTTCCGTCAGACCGTGGGCCGCGAAGGCGCGGAGCATCGCCGTTCGCACTTGCATGGCCGTCTGCGCGGAGGCGACCCAGGCGAAGACGCTGGGGCCGGAGCCGGCGATGCCTGCGCCGAGTGCGCCCGCCGCGAGCGCCGCGGCTTTCACTTCGGCGTATGCCGGGATGAGCGGCGCGCGTTGCGGCTCGATCAGGATGTCTTGCAGGGAGTGCGCGAGCAGCTCAAGGTCGCCCGTGTAACAGGCGGCGATGAAGCCGGCGAGGTGCGCGGACTGTCTGACGTGTTCTGTCAGCGGTACGTGCGTTTGCAGTATGCGCCGCGCCTCGCGCGTGTCGAGGCGCAGGTGTGGGTGGACGAGCACGGTCGTCATTTCCGCCGGCACGGGCAGCGCGACGTGGCGGAAGGGTTGCACGGAGAGCACGAGCGTCAGCCCGCCGAACAGGCACGGGGCGAGGTTGTCCGCGTGCGCCGCGCCGCTCGCCGCCTGCTCGCCGACGAGCGCGTAAGGCATCAACTCCGCTTGCGGCAGCGGGCGTTCGAGCAGTGCGTTCGCGGCGACCACAGCGCCCACGGCCGAGGCGGCTGAGCCGCCCATGCCGGAGCCGAGCGCGATGCCTTTACGCAAGGAGACGGCGAAGCCGTAACCGAGTTGTAAGTCTGCGCGCAGCTTGAGCAGCCCGGCGGTCGCGGTGTTGCGCGTCGGGTCGGTCGGCAGTTCGAGTTCGCGGCCGTTCGTGTCCGTGATCTCCGTGAGCGAGACGGACGGCTCGGCGGTCGTCTCGACGGTGACGACATCGCCGACGCCTTCGAGCGCGAAGCCGAGCAGGTCGAAGCCGACGGCGACGTTGGCGACGGTGGCGGGCGCGAAAGCCTGGGCGCGGCTCATAAGGGCGCTCCGAGGAAGGCGACGAGGCGGAGCAGATCGCCGAAGACGCCTGCGGCCGTCACGTCGGGGCCCGCGCCGGGGCCGCGCACGAGCATCGGCTGCGTGTTGTAGCGCGCCGTCCGGAAGCTGACGACGTTGTCGCTGCCCGCGAGATTGGCGAACGGGTGCTCAAACGGGTACGCGCGCAGGCCCGCCCAGACGCGCCCGCCCGGCTCGATTGTGCCGACGTAGCGCAACGCCTCGCCGCGCGCGCGCGCCGCGCTCAAACGCTCCGCCAGCGCGCGGTCGTGTTCTTCGACGCGACTCAGGTACTCGCGCACGTCGCCCGCGCGCAAGGTTTCGGGCACGAGACTTTCGACTTCGACCTCGGACAACTCGACGGTCAAGCCCATCTCGCGCGCGAGGATGATGAGCTTGCGGGCCACGTCCGTGCCCGACAGGTCTTCGCGCGGGTCGGGTTCGGTGTAGCCCTTGGCGTGCGCCTCGCGCACGAGTTCGGAGAAGGCGCGCCGGCCGTCGAGCGAGTTGAAGAGATACGAGAGCGTGCCGGAGAGTACGCCTTCGATGCGCAAGACCTCGTCGCCCGTGTCGAGTAGATCGCGCAGCGTGTGGATGATCGGGAGGCCTGCGCCGACGTTGGTCTCGTAGAGGAAGTAGCGTCCGTGGCGGCGCGCGGTCTCGCGCAGGCTGCGGTAGGCGTGCATCGGCCCGGCGTTGCCCTTCTTGTTGGGCGTGATGACGTTGATGCCGCGCGCGAGCCAGTCTTCGTAGTGGCGCGGCAGTTCGGCGCTCGCGGTGGCGTCTATGATGACGGCGTGAGGCAGGTGCGCGGCGTGGACGTGCTCGACGAACTTGTTTAAGTCGGCTTCGGGCGCGGCCGCAAGCTCAGTCTCCCAAGCGTGCAAGTCCGCCTGGCGGTCGGCTAGCAGCATCCGGCGGCTGTTCATCACGCCGCGCACGCGCAGGTCTATGCCGCGCTCGGCGCGCAGCGGCTCGACGCGCCGCGCCAGTTGGTTGAGGAACGTGCGCCCGATGAGACCCGCGCCGATGACGCCGATGGAGAGCGTCTGCCGCGACAGGTAGAAGGCCGCGTGGACGGCGCGCAGGGCCTTGGTTGCCTCGCGCTGGTTGATGACCGCAGAGATGTTGCGCTCCGACGAGCCTTGCGCGATGGCGCGCACGTTGATGCCCGCTTGACCGAGCGCGTTGAAGAACTTGCCCGCGACGCCCAGACGCTCGATCATCCCGTCGCCCACCATCGCGAGGATGCAGCAGCCTGTGGTCGCTTCTACAGTCTGCACCTCGCCGCGCTGCATCTCGGCGAGAAACGTGTCGGCAATCGTCCGTCGTGCGAGATCGGCTTGCGCGCGCGGGACGGCAAAGCAGATCGAGTGCTCGGAGCTGGCCTGCGAGATCATGACGACCGACACGTCAACGGCGTGCAGCGCGCCGAAGAGTTTGTGCGCGACGCCGGGGATGCCGATCATGCCCGTGCCTTCGACGTTGATCAGCGTCATGTCTTCGACGGTGGCGAAGCCTTTGACGGGCGGCGCGGGCGAAGACGCGGCGGAGATGAGCGTGCCGGGTGCGTCGGGCCGGAAAGTGTTCCTGATGCGGATGGGGATGTTGCGCCGGATGGCGGGGAACATCGTGTTCGGGTGGACGACCTTCGCGCCGAAGTAGGCCAGCTCGGCCGCCTCCTGGTAGGAGAGCGCGGGGATGACGAGCGCGTCGGGCACGCGGCGCGGGTCGGCGCTCAAGACGCCGTCCACGTCCGTCCAGATCGTGACCGCTCCAGCGCCGAGCAGCGCGGCGAAGATCGAGGCGGAGAAGTCGCTGCCGTTGCGCTTCAGGGTCGTGGCGACGCCGTCGCGCGTGGCGGCGACGTAGCCGGTGATGACGAGGAAGTCGGCCGCCGTCTCGTGCAAACGTGGCCGCAGCTTTTTCTCCGAGCGCGCCCAGTCAACCGTGACCGTGCGGCTGTCGGGTTCGACGACGAGGACTTGCCGGGCGTCGAGCCAGGCGGCGGCGTGGCCCTCGGCGGCGAGGTGCGCGTGGAGCAGTTGCGCCGACCAAAGCTCGCCGTAGCCGGCGATGAACTCGCGTATGCGCTCGGCGGCCTGGCGGACGAGCCACACGCCGCGCAGCACTTCCGCGAGCGCGCGACAGTCAGTCTCAATAGTTGCCGCGAGCGCGTCGTGCTGTGCGGCTTCGAGACCGAGTTGGGCCAGCGTCTCAAGGTGGCGCGCGCGCAAGTTAGCGAGGCGCGCGGGGTAAGAGTCATCCTGTGCGGCGGCCAGTTCGACGAGCGCGAGCAGGTCGTTGGTCACGCCGCTCATCGCGGAGACGACGACGGCCGTGCGCGCGTCCGCGCGGCGCTCGGCGAGCAGCAGCGGCACGACGGCGCGGTAGCGCGCCGCGTCCGCCAAGCTCGTGCCGCCGAATTTATGAACGAGCCACTTTGCGGTCATGCGTCTGTTCGGGCCGTTAAAGGTTTACGCCGCTTGCGGCGCGCGGTAGCGCGCGGCGAGGCGGGTGCGCTGCTCGTAGGCGGCGCGCGCGATGGCCACGTCTTCCAAGAACTGCGGCAACTCGTCGAGCAGCAGCGCCTGCGGGCCGTCAACGAGCGCGCGCGCGGGGGCCGGGTGAAAGTCTACCAGCACCATGTTCGCGCCGGCGATGACGCCTTGCGCGGTCGCGTGCATGATGTCGAGCAGCCCGTCGGCCGTGCGCCCGCGTGCGCCGACCGCGTGCGACGGATCGATGCAGACGGGCATACGCGTCAGGCGCTTGACGACGGGGACGTGGGCGAAGTCCACGAAGTTGCGGTGCGGGTCGCCCATGTTCGTCTTGACGCCGCGCAAGCCGAAGACGACCTTGCGGTTGCCTTCGCTCGCGAGATATTCGGCGGCGTTGAGCGACTCGTCGAGCGTGATGCCGAAGCCGCGCTTGAGCAGGACGGGGAACTCCTGCTGCCGGCCGACGATCTTCAGCAGCTCGAAGTTCTGCGTGTTGCGCGTGCCGATCTGGAGCATGACGCCGGTGGGCCGGCCCGTCAGTTCGAGCGCCCCGTTGATCTCGGCGATGTGCGACTCGTGCGTGATCTCCATCGCGATGACTTTGATGCCGTACTTGCCGGCCAGCTCGAACACGTAAGGCAGGCAGCGCCGGCCGTGCCCCTGGAACGAGTAGGGACTCGTCCGCGGCTTGTACGCGCCCATGCGCGTGCAGACCTGCCCCGCGCTATTGAGCGCGCGCAACATCTGCTCGACGTGTTCGGGCGTGTCCACGGCGCACAGCCCGGCGAAGACGTTGAGCGTGTCCTGCCCGAAGCGCACGCCCTGGTAGTCGAAGTGCGTGGGGCGCGTGTCGTCCCTGTGGCGGCCGAGCACGCGGTACTCTTCCGAGACGCGCACGGCCCGCTCGACGCCCGGCAGCGTCTGCATCTCTTCGACGGAGACCGCGGCCGTGTGGCCGATCAGGTAAAGCTCGGTCAGGCACTGCTCCGCGCCCTGCTCGCGGTGGACGCGCACCTGTATGTCGCGCAGGCGCGCGAGGTGCGCGAGCAGTTGCCGGTACGTCTCGCCGTTCGGGTCTATGTTCGGCTGCAAGATGAGAATCATAAACTGCCCTCCGCCGCGCGCGCTGCGACGGTCTTGCCCGCCGCGTCAACGTCAGTGTGCGCCGCGTAGTCGTCAGTCCGCGCCGCGGGGTATTGACCTAAGACGCGCACGGCCGCCTGCGTACTGACTTCGGCGAGCGCGGCGGCGACGTTCGCGTCAGCCGGCGTGGCCCGCAGGTCGAGGTAGAAACGATACTGCCAGGGTCGGCCCTTGATCGGGCGACTCTCGATCTTGACGAGGTCGAGTGCGTGGCGGGCGAACGGCGCGAGCGCGTTGAGCAAAGCGCCGGGCTTGTGCGGCAGTTCGAGGACGAGCGAGAGCTTGTCGGCTTCGGTTGAAGCGCACGGCGCGGGAGCGAGCAGGACGAAGCGCGTGTAGTTCTCGGCGTGATCTTCCAGGTGCGCGCGCAAGATCACGCCGCCGTAAATATCGGCCGCGCGCCGGCTGGCGATGGCGGCGCGCGTCGGGTCGCCGCGCCGCACGACGTTAGCCACGCTCCCGGCCGTGTCCTCTGTGGCGAGCTGGCGCAGGCGCGGGTGCGCGGCGAAGAAGCGTTCGCACTGGGCCAGCGCGACCGGGTGCGACTCGACCAACGTGAGCGCGTCGAGCGTTGCGCCGGGGCAGCCGATCAGGTGATGCCGGATGGGGATGACGACCTCGCCCGTGATGTGCAGCGCGCTCTCAAGCAGTAGATCGTAAGTCCGGCGGACGGAGCCGGCGAGGCTGTTTTCGATGGGCGCGAGCGCGCAGTCGGCCAGACCTTCGGCGACGGCCGCGAACAACGCCTCGAAGGTGGGGCGGGGCACGAGCGCGACGTGCTCGCCCAGGAGCGCGCGGGCCGCTTCTTCGCTGAACGCGCCGCGCTCGCCCTGGAAGGCGACGCGCGGCTGACGGGGCGGCGCGCTCACCGCCCGCCTCCCGCCGGCCCCGTGCCGGTCTCGGCGTAGGCGCGCGCCTGCAAGCGCCGCGACTCGCGTATGATCCGCAGGAACAGGCGCGCGACGGCCCGCTCGTCGAGCGGCCCGCGGTTGGCGCGGCACGCGCGCGCCACCACTTCGCGCTCGCGTTCGCGGTCGCAGAGTTCACGCCCCGCGTGCCGCTTCGACGCGCCCACTTCGAGCGCCAGGCGCGCCCGCCGGTTCAAGAGGCGGAGCAGTTCGTCGTCCAGAGCGTCTATCTCCGCCCGCCAGTCGTCAATGCTCATTTCGGTCTCGCCCGTCCTGTTTGTGCTTTGCGCCGCGTGCCAAAAAAGCCAGCCGCAACTTCCGTCCGTGGAGGTCGCGGCTGGCTCAGGCTCGAAACTATGTTGCGCGCTTCAACTCTCTGCGACAGTCGCAGCGGACGCGCGCGCGCCCTTCGCCGGCCGCCACTCCGCGTAGGAGAAGCGGGACGTAAACGCGAAGGCGTGAAAGCGGGCGCGGCGCATCATCTTGCTCAAGTCGGCGGGGCGCGACACAAGCCTGCGCGCCCCGCGTGACGGCACTTTAGGCAAACGGCCGGAACTCTGTCAAGAGAGTGGCGCGCGGCGGTCTTTAAAAAGATTTATGACAAGCTAAAAACTATAAATTGGTCAACGGCGGCGGAAAGCTGTACAAGTGTCCCGGCCCTTGCGGGCGGGCCGATGCGCGATCCCGAACCCGGTCGTCGCGCCCGCGGCGCGTAAATCATAAAGGTGTGGAGCAGTAACGTGATGAGTGACGAGTGTCAGTGTGCGCAGTGTAGAGGAATCGTGGCGGCGCGTAGGGTGGCGGCATTCAGGTTAATAACTTCGACCGACACGGCGGCGCGCGCGGGCGGCGCTGCGCCCGCGCGCGAAGACGCGACCGCGGGCGACCCGGCAGCACGCTCGGCGGCGGGCGGCGGGCCGCGCCTCAGCCGCGCGCCCGCGGGCGGTCTGCCATGAACCGACCGAGCTGCTCGAAGACCGACGCCAGCAACGCTTCGTCGGCGAGGTAGACGAGACGGAAGTAGCACGCCGCGGGGTCTGTGCCGAAGCCTGAGCCGTGGACGACGAGCACGCCGGTCTCTGCGAGCAGGTCGAGCACGAAGCGTTCGTCGGTGCGCGCGGCCGGATCGTCCGCCTTGATCATGGCGTAGAAGGCGGCGGCGGGCGTGGTGCAGGACAAGCCTGCGGCGGCCTCGACGGCGACGACGACGAAGTCGCGGCGGCTGCGGAGCGCGCGCATGAACTCAAGCAGGAAGCCGCGGTCGCCTTCGAGCGCCGGCCGGACGGCATACTGCGCGGGCGTAGGGGCGCAGAGTCGCCCGCTGGCGAGCCGGTGGACGGCGCGGATCAGGTCGGGCATCCGCGCGGCGCAGGTGAAGCGCAGCCAGCCGACGCGCCAGCCCGGCACGAGGTGCGTCTTCGACAGACTCTCAAGCGTGACCAGGGGCACGCCCATCTCGGCGGCGAGCTTCGCGGCGGGGACGGGCTGCGGCCCGAAGCAAAGCTCGCGGTAGACCTCGTCGGCGAGCACCAGCAGGTTGTGCCGCGCGGCCAACTCAAGCACGTGCCGCACCGTCTCGTCGGGGAGGATCGTGCCGGTCGGGTTGTTCGGGTTGATGAGCAGGAGTGCGCGCGTGCGCTCGTTGACGCCCGCGTGCAGGTCTTCGAGCGAGAGTTGCCAGTCGCGCGCGCCGTCGAGTTGGTAGTAGCGCGGGACGCCGCCGAGCTTGTTGAGGATGGCCGGGTAGAGCGGGTAGCCGGGGGCGGGGAGCAGCACCTCGTCGCCTTCTTCGAGCAGGGCGGTGAGGACGAGATCGGCCGCTTCGGACGCGCCCGCGGTCATCAACACTTCGTCGGGCGTGGTCAACACGCCGAGTTCGGTCGCATAGGCGGCGACCGCGGCGCGCGCTTCGGGTAGCCCCGCGGAGTGCGCGTAGCCGGTGAACGAGTCGCGCAACGCGCGCGCGACCGCCTCGACGACGTGCGCGGGCGGGCGGAAGCCGTAAGCCTGCGGGTCGCCGATGTTGAGGTAGACGACCGGCAGGCCCGCGCGCTCGCGCGCCTCCGCGGCACTGACGACGTTGCGGATCGCGTAATGGAAATTCGCGGTGCGGCTGGCCGGCGAGAGCATAAGTCAGGAGTCAGGAGCCAGAAGAAAACAGCCGGAAGAAGGAAGTCGGGAGTCGCATGGTCTGCATTTTCATTCTGGCTTCTGGCTTCTGGCTCCTGACTCCTGATTCCTGCTTTCACTGTTGCGCGACGGTCAAGGTGCGGACGAACGTCCAGTCGGCGCTGGGCGGAACCTGGATGTTGCCGACGGTCTTGCGGGCGATGACGATGTTGTTGGCGTACCAGAGCGGCAGCGCGGGCATGTCGCGGCTGATGATCTCCTGCGCCTGCGCGTAGAGCGTGCGCGCGCGGGCGCGGTCGGCGGTCGCCACCGCCTCGCCGAGCAGCTTGTCCACTTCGGGGTTGCTGTAGCGGACGCGGTTGAAGCGGTAGTTGTCCTTGCCCGTGAGGAAGGTGAACAGGTCGCGCAGGAAGATCGGGTCTTGGTTGCCGCCGACCCAGCGCCCCGCCGTCAGTTGGAACTGGCCGTTGTTCTGCGCCTCGCGCAGCGTGTTGTCTTCGAGCGTCTCAATCGCGGCGGGCAGACCCACGGCCTGCAACTGGTTCTGGATGACGCCCGCGTAGTTGCGCACGACGACGTTGCTGGCCGAAATCTTGAACGACAGCGGCTTGGCGAGCCGCTGGCGCGGGCCGTCGCCGTCCGGGTCTTTCAGGCCCGCTTCGTCGAGCAGTTGCTTGGCTTTGGCCGGGTCGTAGTTGTAGACCGTGCCCGGCGCGTAGGCCCAGGATTCGGGCGGGATCATCGAGTGCGCGATGCGGGCCTGATCTTGCAGCAGGTTCTTGATGATGTCTTCGCGGTTGATGGCGTAGGCGATGGCCTGGCGCACGCGCGCGTCGTTGAGCGGCGCGCTCTGCGTGTTGAAGCCGAGCCACTGGACGTTCGCGCCGGGGCTTTGCACGATCTGTAAGTTCGGGTCTTTCGTCAGCGCGACGTAGGCGTCGGGCGTGAGCGCGGTGTTGACGGCGAGGTCAACGCGGCCCGCGCGCAGTTCCGCCTGCTGCGTGTTCGCGTCGAGGATGACGCGCACGCGCAACTGCTTGACGTTCGGCGCGCCCTCCCAGTAGTCGTCGAACGCCGTCATGTCCACGACCTGCGCCGCCTCGTTCCAACTCACGAACTTGTAAGGCCCAGTGCCCACGGGCTGCCGCCCCAGCGTCTCGAACGTGCCTTCGGGGATGACGGGGATCGGGATCATGTTGGCCTTCAACTCCAGCCAAGGGCGGCGCAGGCGGAAGACGACCGTGCGCGCGTCCGGCGCGTCCACGCCCATGACGAGCGGCTGGCGGGCCGCGCCCGTGCCCTCGTAGAACGAGGCGGCTTTGGGCGAGTCGGACGCGAGCAGCTTGTCGAAGGTGTACTTCACGTCGGCGGCGGTCAGCGGCTTGCCGTTGTGAAACTTCACGTTGTCGCGCAGGGTGAAGGTCATGCTCAGCCCGTCGGGCGCGGCCTCGGCGCGCTCGGCCAACTCCGGCACGTAGTCGAAGTGCTCGTCCTTGCGCAGCAGCGAGTTGAACATCAACTGGCGGAGGCGCTCGCTCGCGGCGTCCGTGCCGCGGATCGGGTCGAGCGTCTTCGGGCTGGCTTCGAGCACCATGACGAAGGCCGTGGTGCGGCGCGCGCAGGCGGCCCCGAGCAGCGCGGCGCACAGCGCGAACGCGATCAAGACGTGGCGGGCGGCAGTCATCAAAGCTTGCCTCCGTAGGTGTAGTTGAGCTTGCGGTTGAGCGCGGCGACCTCTTCGGTCAGTTGGCCGAGGCGGCCGGCGTCGAAGGGGAGCGGGGGCCGGGCGAGGGCCTTGAAGGCGGCGATGCGGCGCAGCGAGGCGGCGATGCGCTCCTCGCTCAAGACCTTGTCGCGCGCGGCTTGCAGGAGCGAGTGGTAGCCGCGCCGGATCAGGTCGGGGCGCGCGCAGATGAGCAGCATGTCCTCGCCGGCCTCGATGGCCTGCCGCACCGCGTCCTCGATCTGGTAGTGCTTGGCGATAGCGCCCATCTCCATGTCGTCGGTCAAGACCAGACCCTCGAAGCCCAGTTCTTCGCGCAGGAGGTGGGTGACGATCTCTTGATTGATCGAGGCGGGCACGAGCCGCCCGCCCGCAGTGCCGCGGTGGATGTCTATGTTCGGGAAGCCGCCGTGGCTGACCATGACGGCGCGCACCATGTTGTCTTCGCGCTGGAACAGTTCGATGTAAGGCGCGAGGTCTTGCGCGATCAGGTCGTCGTGGTTCAGTTGGATGATCGGCATCTCGTCGTGCGAGTCCACCTCGCCCGCGCCGATGCCGGGGAAGTGCTTGGCGCAGCCCAAGAGGCCCGTGCCCTGCAAGCCCCGCAGGTAGACCATCGTGTAGCCGAGCACCTCGCCGGGCGAGCGCCCGTAGGAGCGCGAGTAGAGACCGTTAGAGAGCAGGTCGCGGTCGTCGGTCATGATGGACATGACCGGCGCGAAGTTCATGTTGAAGCCGAGCAGGCGGAGGACTTCGCCGGTGATGCGGCCCAGGGCGCGCGCGCCGGCCAGGTCGCCGTGCTGGCGGATGGTGCGCGCCGCCGGCATCGGCGTACAGATTTTGCGCAGGCGATCAACGAGGCCGCCCTCCTGGTCTATGCCGAGGAGCGGCGCGACGGCGCACAACTCGCGCACGCCGTCGAGCAGCGCGCGCAGTTGCGCCGGGGCGGCCACGTTGCGCCCGAAGATGATGACGCCGCCGGGCGCGACCTCCGTGACGAGCGCGCGCGTGTCGTCGTCCAGTTCCGTGCCCGGCAGGCCGACGTAGAGCAGTTGCCCGATCTGTTGTTCTACGGGCAGCGCGAGCAGCGTGTCGGTGAGGCGCGCGAGCGCCGCCGGGTCGGTCGGTTCAAGTAGTGGCATCGCTCAAAAAATGAAAGCGGGACGAGGACGGAAGGCCAGACGAACCACGTCCGCCATGTGTCGCTCCCGTCAAAAAATGAAAGCGGGGCCGGGACAAAAGCCCGGCCCCGACCAGACTGCCGTCCGGCGGCGGAAACAGGTGCGGCGACTGTTGCTGCAAGAAAAGTCTCGGCTTCAAACCATGCGCCTGCGCACGTCAACGAGCAGGGCGCGCATCTCTTCCGGTGAAAGGTTTTCTACCTCAACCGCGCGAAGCTCGTCAAGCAGGCTCTGGTTGACGGCGTCGAAGAGCGTCGCCTGCGCCGCGAGTGCCTGGCGACGCGCGCGCCGCGCCGCCTGCTGTAATGCGCCGCCGTTGCGTTCGCTTGGCGAGTTTGCGACGGCCGCGGCCGTCGCGTCTGTCGGCCGCGCGCCCGGCGGCGCGACCGCTTCGGCGAACACGTCCAACTCGTAACGCTCAAGGCGCTGCAAGACTTCGCGTGCGCGCGCGAGCACGGCGGGCGGCAGCCCGGCGAGGCGCGCGACCTCTATGCCGTAAGACTTCGACGCGCGCCCGCGCGCGAGCCGGTAGAGGAAGATGACTTCGCCCTCGCGCTCGGCGACGCGAATCTGGTAGTTCTGCGCGCCGGGCAGGCGCTCCGCCAACTCGGTCAGCTCGTGGTAGTGCGTGGCGAAGAGCGTCTTGGCGGCGTGCGCCGGCGAGTCGTGCAGGTGTTCGGCGACGGCCCAGGCGATGGAGAGGCCGTCGAAGGTGGCCGTGCCGCGCCCGATCTCGTCGAGCAGGACGAGCGAGCGCGGCGTGGCGTTGTGCAGGATGGCGGCCGTCTCCGTCATCTCGACCATGAAGGTCGAGCGCCCGCGCGAGAGATCGTCGGACGCGCCCACGCGCGTCCACACGCGGTCGCACAGGGGCAGGCGCGCGCGCTCCGCCGGCACGAACGAACCCATCTGCGCGAGGATGCAGACGAGCGCCGTCTGCCGCAGCAGGGTGGACTTGCCGCCCATGTTCGGCCCCGTGATGATCAGCAGCCGCTCCGTCGAGTTGTTCATGTAGAGATCGTTGGGCACGAAGGGCGCGGGCGTGGTCGCCTCGATGACGGGGTGACGACCCTGCACGATCTCCAACTCGTCGCCGTCGTGTAGGACTGGGCGCGTGTAACGCTGACGCACGGCCGTCGTGGCGAGCGCGGCGAGCACGTCGAGCGTGGCGAGCGCGCGGGCGGTCGTCTGTAGGCGGCGCGTCTCGGCGGCGACGCGCGCGCGCACTTCGGCGAAGAGCGTCGCCTCAAGCTCGCGCATGTGCCCCTCGGCTCCGAGCACGCGCTGCTCCCAGTCCTTTAGTTCAGGCGTCGTATAACGCTCGGCGTTGGCGAGCGTCTGGCGGCGCTCGTAGTCGGGCGGCACGCGCGCGGCCGCAGACTTCGAGACCTCTATGAAGTAGCCGAAGACGTTGTTGAAGCGCACGCGTAGAGAGGCGATGCCGGAGCGCGCTCGCTCGCGCGCCTCGATGGCGGCGATGGTCTGCTTGGCGTCGCGCGTGACGGCGCGCAACTCGTCCAACTCTTCGGAGTAGCCGTCGCGGATCGCGCCCGTGTCGGCGAGGTTGAGCGGCGGGTCGTCGGCGATTGCGGCGGCGATCAACTCGCGCACGTCCGCCAACTCGTCCAGACTCTCGTGCAAAACTTGCAGCAGCGACGCCTCGGCGTCCGATAACGTCTGGCGGATGTGCGGGACTTGATCGAGGGAGCGGCGCAGGGCGGCGAGGTCGCGGGGCATGGCGGTGTTCATGTTGACGCGGGCGCAGAGGCGGTCGAGGTCGGCCACGTCCTTCAGGAGCGCGCGCAAAGGGTCGCGCCGCATCTGCGAGCGTTGGAAGTGTTCGACGGCGTTCAAGCGCGCCTCGATCTCGCCGCGCTTGAGCGAGGGGCGTAGGAGCCACGCGCGCAGGAGCCGCGCGCCCATCCCTGTCACCGTCTCGTCAATCGTGCCGAGCAGAGTGTGCTCGCGCCCCGCGCCGTTCTGCGCCTCGATCAGTTCGAGGTTGCGCACCGTGACGGCGTCGAGGACGAGATGATCTTGCGGCTCGAAGTAGGTGAGGTCGTTGACGTGCGCGGCCCGCTCGCGCTGCGTCTCGCGCGCGTAGCGCAGGCACGCGCCCGCCGCGGCCGTCGCCGCAGACTTCTCCCGCAGGCCGTAGCCATCGAGCGTGCGCGCGCCGAACTGCTCCAGGAGCAGCGCGGCGCAGCCCGCGGGTTCCCAGAGCCAGTCGTCGAGCGGCGTGAGCGCCGGCCCTTGCGCGCCCGACGCGGACACAACGGCCGGTCTGATCCGCGCGAGCGGCGCGTTGGCCGTGGACGACGCCGCAGCCGTCCGTTCATCGCCTGACAGGGGCAGCGGCGCTGTGTGGGCGCGGCCGGCGTAAGCGTCGCGCAGGAGCGGCGTGAGCGAGGCGGGGAAGAGCAACTCGCGCGGCGCGTAAGACTCTATGTCGGCGCGTATGCGCGCCCACGCGTCCGCGCCCGCGGCTTCGGTGGCGCGAAACTCGCCGGTCGAGAGATCGAGAAAGGCCGCGCCGTAACGCTCGCCCGCGCCGCAGACCGCCGCCAGGTAGACGGTCTCGCGCGCCTCGACCAGTTGCGGGTCAATCGCCGTCCCCGGCGTGATGACGCGCACCACCTCGCGGCGCACCAGCTTCTTGGTCTTCGCGGGGTCTTCCGTCTGCTCGCAGATGGCGACGCGGAAGCCTTTGCGTATGAGGCGCGCGACGTAGCCGGCGACGGCGTGGTGCGGGACGCCGCACATGGGGATGGGCGTGCCACGCTCCTTGTGGCGGGCGGTGAGCGTGATCTCCATCTCGCGCGCGCCCGTGACGGCGTCGTCGAAGAACAGCTCGTAGAAGTCGCCGAGGCGGAAGAAGAGCAGCGTGCCGGGGTGTTGCTGCTTCAGCTCGTGGTACTGCCGCAGCATGGGGGTGAGCGTGTTGTCAGTCATGTCTGCACTCGCGGGCGGGGTCACGCTAACGGAAAGGCATATTGTAGTGCAACGCGAAAGGAGGGCAAGCCAAAGCGCGCCGCATGAGCAAAAAAAAGATCGCGCCCCACTGAAATAAAATTTCAAGCTATAGTTAAAGCAAAACTTGAAGTCGGTCGCCGCGCCGACAGTTTAAGTCTTTCGTGAAGCGGCGGGCCGGTCGCCGGTTATTTGAAGCCTCTGAAAGTCTCTTAGGAACGTTAGAGCCAAGACTTCTTCTGTACGTTAGCGGCGGACGGGCGTGCGGCCGTCTGTGTTATGCTCAAAGAAAAGTCGTTAACAGAGAATGTAGCCGCCGGAGGTCGTAGCATGGACTTGGGCACGCAGATCATAACCCTGTTCGTCTTAGCCATCCCGGTGGCCTGCGTCGCCTGGACGGTGACGCACGAAGAGGTCTTCCGCGAGCCGCGCGAGTTTTGCGTCGAGAAGAGCAAAAACTGCCGGCGTCTAATCCAGCGCAAATTTTTCTACCTGTTCACCTGCGAATACTGCTTTAGCCACTACGTCACAATCCTCTTCATCTTCCTCACCGGCTTCAAACTGCTCTACACGGACTGGCGCGGCTACCTCGTCGGCGGCTTCGCGCTCGTCTGGGTCGCCAACCAGTACATGAGCCTCTACAACCGTCTGCGGCTCGACATCAAGAGCGAGACGATTGAGCACAAGCTGATGGAAGGGGCGGCGGCTGAGGCGGAGAAAAGCCCGGCGCAGAAGTAATTAACCCCATATGCCTAGCGGAAGACTTGAAGGTCGCGCTCGCTTACGATTTGCCAGCCGCGCGGCGTCTTACGCCAACGCAGTTCCTGCAAGACTTCGTGGCTGCGACGGTCTTCGGCCGGGCCTGTGACGTAGGGTTTGTGAAAGACGAGTGTGGCCGTCTGCCCGTCGGCGCTGATGTTGATCTGCGGGTCGCCCGTACGGCGGACGCTGATGCCGCCCGGCTGCGCGAGCAGTTGCTCTTTGGAGGCGCGCACCTGCGCGCGCGTCGTGGGGCCAGCCAGGTAATAGTTTTCGACCGCCGCGGGGTAGAAGCTCATGACGCGCTCAAGGTCGGCGGCGTTGGTGGCGGCGAGCCAGTCGTCGAGCGCGGCGCGCAGGGCCGCGCGCTCGGAGGCGGCGGCGCGCGGCTCGACGGTCGGGGCAGGCGTGGGGCTGGTCTGCGGCGTCGGCGCGACGCTCGCCGAAGGGAGCGGCGCGGGCGCGTTCGACGGCGCACCCGCGTCGTCCGTGCGCGTCGCCTGCGGCGCGGCCGGTTTTGAACGTGTGGCGAGCCAGACCAGAGTTGCGCCGAGCAGAAGAAAAGCGACGAGCCCGACGAGCAGGAGCGGCGAGAAAGACGAGCGGCGCGCTGGCGGCCGTCTCGGTGAGACCCGCGTGGGTTCGTCGTCGAAAGAGTTGTCGGGCGCAGCTATAGCGGCGTCCGTCTGCGCCAAGTAAACGGGCGGTGTGCGCGCCGCGGCTTCGCGCGCTGCGGCCGGCGCGCGCTCGACCTCTGCGCCGGGGCGCGACAGAGAGTCCGACCGAGGAACGCTCTCATCCGTCGGAACACTCTTATCCGTTGGCGCGCTCTCAACCGGTGAAGCACTCTCATCCAACTCCGGGTTCGTCGTGGCGTGGCCCGGCTCTGTGACCGCTTGTTTATGAGCGGTCGCGCCGCCCGCCGGCTGCGACCCGGTCGGCGTGGCGTGCGCCGGCACGTCGCCCGTAGGCGACACGGCGAAGCCCGGTTGCAAGCGTCCGCCGCTCGTGCCGCTGCGCACGCGTGCGGACACCTGGCCCTCGGCCGACACATGCGCGCCGGGTGGGTCGCTCAGGTGCGCGTGCGCGCTCACGGCGGCGAAGGGCGCGAGGAGTTGGGCGAAGTCTGCGGCCGTCTGCGGGCGCTCGGACGGGTCTTTGGCGAGCGCCTGCATGATGACCGCGGCGAGATCGGGCGGCAGGTCTGGGCGCAGGCGCGTGATGTCGGGCGCAAGCTCGCGCACGTGTTTGAGCGCGAGTGCGGTGGCCGAGGGCGCGTCGAAGGGCGTCCGGCCCGCGATCATCTCGTAGAGGATGATGCCGAGCGTGTAGATGTCTGAGCGCGCGTCGGCTTCGAGTCCGGCGCACTGTTCGGGCGACATGTAGCGCGGCGTGCCGATGAGCGCGCCGGCCGCCGTCAGGTCGCTCGCCCCGCCCGTCGTGCTCAACTCCTTCAGCTTGGCGATGCCGAAGTCCACGACCTTCGGTTGCAGCACGCCCTGGTGCGTGCGCGTGAGGATGATGTTCGACGGCTTGAGGTCGCGGTGGATGACGCCGTAGTGGTGCGCCGCGTCTATGCCGGCGGCCACGTCGCGGGCGATGGCCGCGGCCTCGTCCGGGGCGAGCGCCCCTTGCGCCAAGAGGTACTCGCGCAAGGTCTGCCCGGCGATCAACTCCATCACGAGGTAGGCTTCGCCGTCAGGCAAAGAGCCGTAGTCGTAAGTGGCGGCGACGTTCGGGTGGTTGATCTTGGCGGCGGCACGCGCCTCGCGCCGGAAGCGTTCGAGCGCCTGCGGGTCTGTGACCGAGTCGGGCAGCAGCAGCTTGATCGCCACCTGCCGCTCAAGCTCGACGTGCGTCGCCAGGTAGACCGCGCCCATGCCGCCGCGGCCGAGCAGGCGGTCGAGCCGGTACTTGTCCGAAATCAGGCGCGGGCCTGGGCGCGCGTGCGCCAGCGCGCCGTGTTCGGGCACGACGCAGCGCTCGTCCGCGTCTTCGTAGCACCGCTGGCACGTCCGGCAAATCTTCATAAGCAGGCGTCAGACCCAAGCCTGGGGGCGACGGGGCGGGGAACTGTCGGCGCGCGCGCGCAGACTATAGACGCACGGCGCGCGTGTCGCGGCGCGGCCGCGCCGTCAGCCGAAGAAGGTTTCGGCGACGCGGTACACCTCTTCGTCCAGACGCTTGGCCTGACCGAGCGCCTGATCGAGCGGGACGCTGACCATGCGGCTGCCTTGCAAGGCCGCCATGTGCCCCCACTCGCCCGCCAAGACCATCTCGAACGCCTTGACGCCGAAGCGCGTGGCGAGCACGCGGTCGAAGGCCGAGGGCGTGCCGCCGCGCTGCACGTAGCCGAGTTTGGTCACGCGCGTCTGTATGCCCGTGCGCCGCTCCAGCTCGCGCGCCAGCACGTTGCCGATGCCGCCGAACTGGCCCGTCCGGTAAATCTCGGCCGCCTCCGCCTCGTTGATGAAATTGTCTTCCGCGCGCGGGTGCGCGTACTCCGAGACGACGATGATCGAGAAGGGGCGACCCTGCGCGACGCGGTGCTCGATCAGCTCGCAGATGTGGGCGACGCGGAACGGGTGTTCGGGCACGAGGATCACGTCCGCGCCGCCCGCGATGCCGCCGTAGGCCGCGATCCAGCCGGTGTGCCGGCCCATGACCTCGACGACGATCACGCGGTGGTGCGACTCGGCCGTCGAGTGCAGGCGATCCACGGCCTCCGTGACGATGTTGACCGCCGTGTCGAAGCCGAAGGTGAAGTCCGTGCCGCCCACATCGTTGTCAATCGTCTTGGGCACGCCGACGAGGGGCGTCTGGTGCGCGCGCCACATGTCGCGCGCCGTGCGCAAAGAGCCGTCGCCGCCGACGACGACGAGTGCGTCGAGGCCGTGCCGCCGCCAGGTCGCGCCGATGCGGGCCACGTATGCGGGCTGGTCGAACGGGTTGATGCGCGACGTGCCGAGGATCGTGCCGCCGCGCGGCAGGATGCCGGCGACGCGCTCGCGCGTGAGCAGTTCGAGGTCGTCGTCAATCAGCCCGCGCCAGCCGTTCCTGATGCCGAGCACCGCGCCGGAGTCGTTCAGCGCGCGGCGCACGACGGCGCGGATGACAGCGTTCAGGCCGGGGCAATCGCCGCCGGCAGTCAGAATCCCGATACGCACGCTCATGAGCGCTCACACCGCACGACCCACAACGAGCAACCAGTTTGCTTTGGTTAATTTGCCGCGCCTATAATCGCGCGACCTTTGGCGGGCTGTCAAATTTGAGTTGTGCGCGGAGCGCCTTCGCGTTGCGCGTGCGGCGGCGCGCCGCCGCGCGACTCGCGGCGCGCCGTGCTGTCTGACGACCGAACCGTGCGGCCGGAGCGCGAGCCACTCATCCTGAGCGTTGACACGACGACCGACGTGCGCAGCGTCGCGGTCTTGGCCGGCGCGCGCGTGCTGGCGTTGCGCGCGGACGAGTTGCGCGGCGCGCAGACGGCGAACCTGCTCGGCGACGTGGACGCGGCGCTCGGCGCAGCGGGCCTGCGGCTACGCGAGATCGAACTGTTCGCGGCGGCGACCGGGCCGGGCAGCTTCACGGGTCTGCGCGCGGGCCTGGCGACGATCAAAGCCTTCGCGGCGACGCTGGGCCGCCCCGTCGTCGGCGTGTCAACGCTGCACGCCGTCGCATACGCGGCGGGGCCCGCGCCCGCCACGGTCGCCGCGCTGCCCGCGGGGCGCAGCGAGTTGTTCGCCCAACTGCTCGCGGTCGCGGCGGACGGTGCGATCACGGAACTCTCCGCGCCCGCGCACCTGCCGCCCGCCACGCTCGCCGAGCGCGCGCTCGACTGGCCCGCGCGTCTGCGCTGGGCCGGCGCGGGCGCACACGCGCGAGCCGAACTGCTGCGCGCGGCGGCGACGCGCGCGGGCATCGAATGGCGCGTCGAGTCTGTTGACGAAGCAAGCGAAGAGTCGGAGACGCAAGCGCGCGCTCGTGCCGACGGCACGGGTGTTGACGAGATAGTTGCTGAAGAGGCCGCGTCGCGCAGTTGGACGTTGGCGCGCGCCGCGGGGGCTTACGCGCTGGCGGTGGCGGCGTTGGCGCGGCGTGAGTTTGAGGCGGGGCGGACGTTGAGCGCGGAGGGGTTGCGCGCCGAGTACGTGCGCCTGTCGGACGCGGAGTTGCACGAACGATGGCGGGGGTAGAGCGGACAGCGGAGCGCAGGGACTACCGGATCGATCTGACGACGCAGCACGACCTGATCGAAGTCGTCGAGATCGAAGACGAGTGCCAACTGAGCGCGTGGGGCTGGGAGGCTTACAACGTCGAGCTGACCAGGCCCGAGGCCGTCATGCTCGTGGCGCGCCGCTACGCGCCCGACTGGCGGACGGGCAAGTCCCTGCAAGGCTTCGTCGCCGCGCGCGTCGCGGCCGAGGAGTTGCACATCAACAACATCGGCGTGCGGGCGGCGGCGCGCGGGCGCGGGGTGGGCGGCGCGCTGCTGCGCGCGGCCATCGCCACGGGCCGGCGGCTCGGCGCGCACGCCGCCGTGCTCGAAGTGCGCGCGAGCAACCTGGCGGCGCAGGCGCTCTACCGCCGCTGCGGCTTCAACGTCGCCGGCCGCCGCCGCAACTACTACCGCGACCCGCCCGAAGACGCACTGATCATGACCGCGGCGCTCTAGCGCGCCGAGGCGTCGGCCTTGCTTCGCGCGGCGCACTTGGGCTACCATTTTTGCATTCACAACACGGCACGCGCCGCACGACCCGACCGCCCGGCGCGCGCGCGATCTTTCCAACACCCCGGCGCACAGACGCATCTGCAAAGGAGGCTTCCAGGCATGGAACTGACCAACACGGACAGCTTGAAAGAACAACTGATCTCTAGCGACCCGGAGTTTCGCGAGCTGGCCCGCGAGCACAGTAAGTACGACGCGCGCCTGCGCGAACTCTCGGCGTTGCAGTACCCCAATGACGAAGAGCAGTTGGAAGAGATCACGTTGAAGAAGAAAAAGCTGGCCGTGAAAGATCAGATGCACGAGATCATGCTGCGTTACCAGAAGCAGGCGAGCACCGTGCATTGACACGCCGCACGCGCCCGCACGCGTACCGCCCTCTACGACAGGTTGGCCTAAAGACGACGGGGACGCCGCCCAGGAGTTGTGCGCCCCCGTTTTTTCTTCCGCGCCGCCGCCCGCGCGACTCGACCCGTGCGGCGGCCCCGTCCGATAATCGCGGCTTCAGTTCGTTATGGTGCGAGACGGTCTGCCGTTCGTTCTAGTCCCGCTCGGCGCGGCGCTCGGCGCGGCGCTGCTCGGCTGGTGGTGGCTGGCGCTGCCGCTCTTAGTCGTCGCCGCCTTCATGGCGTACTTCTTCCGCGACCCGCGCCGTGTCGCGCCCGACGCGCCCGACGTGGTCGTCGCGCCCGCCGACGGGCGCGTCACGCGCGTCGCCAGCCTCGCGCCCGATCAGCCCGACGCCCCCAACGTCGTCAGCATCTTCCTCAGCCCGCTCGACGTGCACATCAACCGCGCGCCCATCGCGGGCCGCGTGACCGACGTGACCTACACGCGCGGGCGCTTCCTGATGGCGACGCGCGAGGAGGCGAGCCTGGTCAACGAACAGAACACGCTCACGATCAAGGGCGAGCGCCTGACCGTCCTATGCCGGCAGATCGCGGGCGTGCTCGCGCGCCGCATCGTCTGCTGGAAGCGGGCCGGCGACGAGGTCGCGCTCGGCGAGCGCATCGGGCTGATCAAGTTCAGCTCGCGCACAGACCTGGTGCTGCCGCCCGAAGTCGAGATCGCTGTGCGCGTGGGCGAGCGCGTCAAGGGCGGCGTCACGATCATCGGGAGGCTCCGCGGATGAGCGCCACGCACCTCGAAGTCGAAGACGGCTCGGCGCAGCGGGTCGAGCGTAGGGGCTTGCGCAAAGGCCTGTACCTGATCCCTTCGGCGTTCACGGCCGCCAACATCGGCATGGGCTACTTCGCCGTGATGGGCGCGCTGCGCGGCTTCCAACTGCTCGAAGGCGGGACGGAAGTGGAGTTGACGCGCGCCGCCCAACACTTCGACAGCGCGGCGCGCGCCATCGGCTGGGCCTGGGTCTTCGACACGCTCGACGGGCGCATCGCGCGTCTGACGAAGACGACCACGGAGATCGGCGTGCAGCTCGACTCGCTCGCAGACGTGCTCACGTTCGGCATCGCGCCCGCCGTGCTCGTCTACAGTTGGGGCTTCGGCTCGGCGCTCGCCGACGGCAGCGACGCGCTCAAGCTCGGCTGGTTCCTCTCCTTCATGTTCCTCATCTGCGGCGCGTTCCGGCTCGCGCGCTTCAACGTGCAGGCGGTGCGCCCGCGCGTGCTCGCCGAGGGCGCGGCCAAAGTTGATAAGAAACAGTTCGTCGGGCTGCCGATCCCGATGGCGGGCGGTCTCATCGCCGCCATCGTACACTTCGCGCCGCAGCCGCTCCTGCGCTACGGCCCGGACTTGGGCGCGCTCTACAGCGGGCTGATGATGGGCCTGGTGGCGCTGCTCGCCGCGCTGATGGTCAGCACGGTGCGCTACAGCAGCTTCAAGACGGTGGGCACGGAAGGGCGCAGCACGCGCGTCGCCATCCTGCTCATCGCGGCCATAGGGATGCTCGTCTGGCTCTACTCGCGCTACGTCGTCCTCGCGCTCGTCGCCCTCTACGTCCTCCACGGCATCGTCCTGCGCCTCGGCTCTCTGCTGGCCGCGCTCCTGCGCACAGCCCGCCACCGCTGAGCAAGAAACCGTTACGGCGTCATTGAAGCGCGGCGTCAGTTGGCGGGGCGCTGCGCCGCGGTGGTCGGCGGGGCGAAGGCCATCAACCCGTGGCGCGTGGTGATGAGCAGCGTGTCTGCGGCGAGGACGGGCGTCGCCGCGGTGTTCCCGTCTTCGCCCACGAGCAGTGTGTTCAGGGTCTTCCCGTCGTGGAGCGCGAGCACGACGCAGGCGTCGCCGCCGAGCGGCGCGAACAGCGCGCCCTCCGCGCTCGTCAACGGCTGCGCCGCGATCCGGCCCGCCAGCAGCCGCTTCCACACGCGCACGCCGCGCCGGTACGAGAGCAAGTAGACGAAGTTGTCGAGCGAGGCCACGAGCAGCCCGTGCGGCGTCGCCGCGACCGACTGGACGCCCGCGCCCGTCCGCGTGCGCCAGCGCAACCGCCCCGTCTGCTCGTCCAAGGCGTAGACGTAGCCGTCCGCCGAGCCGAACAGCGCCAACTGGTTGGCGAGCGCCACCGGCCCGCGCAAAGCGCCCCGTGTCTGATAACGCCAGAGTGGTCGCCCTGTTCCTTCATCCAGTAACAGGAGGGAGCCGTCCTCGCTGCCGATGAAGAGGCGGCCGGCCGTTGCGACGGGCTGGGAGGCGAAGGGGGCGTTGTACTGCTGCTGCCAGCGTACCTCGCCCGTCTCGCGGTTGAAGGCGTAGACGCGCCCGTCGGCCGTCCCCGCGTAGAGTTGATCCCCGTCCGTCGCCAGCGCGCCGCGAATCGGCCCCGGCAGCGTGCGCATCCACAGAGTCACCCCGCTCTTCTGACTCAAAGCCCGCAACGCGCCCGTAGCCCGGTAAAAAGCCTGCGGCCCAGAAGCGTCCGTCGTCGCCTGCGCAGGCGCGCCCGTCGTCGCCTCTGTCGCCACGTAGACGCCGCGCTCGTCCGCGGCCGGCGCGGCCGAGATCGCGCCGCCCATGTCCGCCTTCCAGAGCAGTTGCCCCGCCGGCACGTCGAGCGCTACGAGCACGCCCGCCGCCAGCGGCAGGTAGATTCTGTCGCCGTGCGCGGCCGGGGTCAGGTTAACCGTCTCGTCCGTGGCGTAGAGCCAGCGGGTGGTGAGCGGGGCGGAGAAGTCCAGCGTCTGTCCGGCGGCGCGCGCCGCGTTGAGGGGCGCGGCCAAGGCGCAGACGGCGAGCAGCGCCGCCAGCCACGCACGGCGCGCGGCCCGGCGGCTATACTTTTTCACGAGCTTGCACATAAAATGACCGGTCTTGCGAAACGCCTTGGGTGAAGCCCAGAGCATAGCGTAACGGCGACAATTCTGCATTCACTTCTGACGTGAACGCGCCCGCGGAGGTTGACTTAAAAACTTGATGGAACAGCGCCACGACACGGTCGTCATCCTCGACTTCGGCTCGCAGTACACGCAACTGATCGCGCGCCGGACGCGCGAGGCCGGCGTCTACAGCGAAATCTGGCCCTGCCACACGCCCGTGGAAAAACTGCTGGCCGCCCGGCCCGTCGGGCTGATCCTGTCGGGCGGGCCGGCCTCCGTCTACGACGAGGGCGCGCCGCAACTGCCCGCAGGGCTGCTCGACCACCTCGACTGTCCCGTGCTCGGCATCTGCTACGGGCTGCAACTGCTCACGGTGGCCTTGGGCGGGGAAGTGCGCCCCTCGCGCAGCCGCGAATACGGCTACTCGCGCCTCGCCGTCACGGAGCCGGCCAGCCCGCTCTTCGCGGGGCTGCCGGCGGAGTTGGACGTGTGGCTGAGCCACGGCGATTACGTGACGGAAGTGCCGCCGGGCTTCCGCATAACGGCGCGGACGGGCGAAGCGCTTAATGCATTCGAGGACTTAAGCAAACGCATATACGGCGTCCAGTTTCACCCCGAAGTGGCCCACACGCCCTTGGGCGCGGACATCCTGCGCAACTTCGTCTTCGGCGTCTGCGGCGCGCGCGCAGACTGGTCGGCGCACTCGATCATCGCCGAGCAGGTCGAGCGCGTGCGCGCGCAGGTCGGGGCGGGGCGCGCCGTCTGCGGGCTGTCGGGCGGCGTGGACTCGACGGTCGCCGCCGCCCTCGTCCATGAGGCGATAGGTGAGCGCCAGACGTGCATCTTCGTGAACACGGGGCTGTTGCGCGAAGGCGAGTTCGAGACGACCCTGCGCCTCTTCGAGCGGCAGATGCACTTGAACGTGCGCGGCGTGGACGCCTCCGAGCGGTTCCTGTCGGCGCTCAGCGGCGTCTCAGACCCGGAGACGAAGCGCCGCACCATCGGGCGCGTCTTCATAGAGGTCTTCGAGGCGGAGGCGGCCCGCCTGGGCGGCGTCGAGCATCTCGTCCAGGGCACGCTCTACCCGGACGTGATCGAGTCGGTCTCCGTGCGCGGCCCCTCGGCGGTCATCAAGAGCCACCACAACGTGGGCGGGCTGCCGGAGCAGATGCGGCTCCGTCTAGTTGAACCTTTACGTGAACTCTTCAAGGACGAAGTCCGCCGCATCGGCCAAGACCTGCGCGTGCCCGTCGAGATTCTGCGGCGACACCCGTTTCCGGGGCCCGGTCTGGCCGTGCGCCTCATCGGCGCGATCACTCAAGAAGACCTGCGCCTGCTGCGCGCCGCCGACCGCATACTCGAAGAGGAGCTACACCTGGCGAACCTCTACGACGCCGTCTGGCAGGCATTCGCCGTGCTGCTGCCGGTCTCCACGGTCGGCGTGATGGGGGACTTCCGCACCTACGAGCGGGTCGTCGCGCTGCGCGCGGTGACGAGCGTGGACGGCATGACGGCCGACTGGGCGCGCCTGCCGCACGACGCCCTGGCGCGCATCTCCACGCGCATCGTCGCCGAAGTGCGCGGCATCAACCGCGTGGTCTACGACATCAGTTCCAAGCCGCCCAGCACCATCGAGTGGGAATAGATGCGGCGCGCGCCGCGCCTACGCCGGGCGGCCGCACGCGGGCGCATTTGACCGTCACTCCGCCGCGCGCGCCGCGCCCGAAGCTTCACGCCCCGCCGTGCTACAGCATTTTCTCGCCCGAGCGGCGGGAAAGCCCTCTGCGCCAAAGGGTTTCTCGCTGCATCCCGCGCCACCGCCCATATCTTGGGGCGCACACGGTCTCCATATACGTGATATAGTGCGCGCGTTCGCCCTACGTGCGGCCCCCGGCGAGGGGATCGCCAATCCGCCCTGAAGTCTTTAAGGTCGAGGCCTGATGCCCAAGCACAATTTCGTCCACCTGCACCTGCACACGGACTACAGCCTGCTCGACGGCGCGATCCAGATCAAGCCGCTCGCCAAGCGCGTCGCCGAACTCGGCATGGGCGCGTGCGCCGTCACCGATCACGGCAACATGTACGGCGCGATCTCCTTCTACAACGCGATGAAGGCGCAGGAGGTCAAGCCGATCATCGGCTGCGAGGTCTACATCACGCGCAAGAGCCGTTTCGAGCGGGGCACGGCGAACGCCAAGCCGGGCGAGAAGGCCAACTTCCACCTGATCCTGCTGGCGAAGAACCTGGAGGGCTATCACAACCTGGTGCGGCTCACGTCCAAGGCCTACACCGAAGGGTTCTACTACAAGCCGCGCATAGACGCCGAACTGCTGGCGGTGCACAGCGCGGGGCTGGTCGGTCTGTCGGCCTGTATGTCGGGCGTGCCGTCTGCGCTGCTGGCGCGCGGGGCCTGTGAAGAGGCGGCGGAGGCGGCGCACCAGTTCCAGGAGATACTGGGGCCCGGCAACTACTTCCTCGAAATCCAGGAGCACGACTTGGACGCGCAGAAGCGCATCAGGAAAGACCTGGTAGCGCTCTCGAAGCGGACGGGCGTGCCGCTCGTGGCGACGAACGACGCGCACTACCTGCGCCCGGAAGACGCGCGCGCGCACGACGTGCTGCTGTGCATAGGGTCTGGGAAGACCGTGCAGGACCCGAACCGCCTGCGCTACGGCTCGCCCTATTTCTACGTGCGCTCGGCCGAAGAGATGTGGCGCATCTTCGGGGTGGAACTGCCCGAAGCGCTCAACCGCACGGTCGAGATCGCGGAGATGTGCGACATCAAGTTCCCCGCGGGCGTCAACCACCTGCCGGTCTACCCGATCCCGGCGGCGGACGCGGGGCTGACGCTCGAAGAGTACTTCGAGAAGGTCGTGCGCGAGGGCTACGAGCGGCGGCGCGGGCAGGTCTGGGAGCCGGCGCAGCGGCGCGGGGAACTGCGCCACGCGCTGGCCGAATACCAGGAGCGCATCTCCAGCGAGATCGCCATGATCAAGCGGATGGGCTTCGCCAGCTACTTCCTCATCGTCTGGGACTTCATACGTTACGCGAAGGAGAAGGGCATCCCCGTGGGGCCTGGGCGCGGCTCGGCCGCCGGCTCGCTCGTGGCCTACTGTCTGGAGATCACGGACATAGACCCGCTCCAATACGACCTGCTGTTCGAGCGTTTCCTGAACCCGGAGCGCGTCTCCATGCCCGACATAGACATAGACTTCTGCGTCCGCGGGCGCGAGGAGGTGATCAAGCACGTGACGGGTCTCTACGGGCGCGACTCGGTCTGCCAGATCATCACCTTCGGGACGCTGGCCTCCAAGGCCGCGATCAAGGACGTGGGGCGGGCCATGAACATGCCCTACGCGGAGGTCGAGCGCATCGCCAAGCTGATCCCGCCGCCCGTGCGCGGGCGCAACGTCTCCATCACGCAGGCGCTCGAACAGGTGCCGGAGCTGCGCAAGGCCGTCGAAGAGAACCCGCAGATGAAAGAGCTGATCGACATCGCGCGCCGCCTTGAGGGCTGCGCGCGCCACGCCTCCGTGCACGCCGCCGGGGTGGTCATCTCGCCCGCGCCGCTCCACGAATTAGTGCCCGTGGCGGTCTCCTCCCGCCAGGAGTTGACCACGCAGTTCGCCATGTCGGACTTGGAGAAGACCGGCATGTTGAAGATGGATTTCCTCGCCTTAACCACCTTAACGATCATAAGCGATTGCTTAAACACCCTTAAGCAAATGCATGATATCGAGGTGGACTGGGCCGCCGTGCCCCTGGACGACCCCAAGGCCATGGAGTTGTTCGGCGAGGGGCGCACGGAGGCCGTCTTCCAGTTCGAGTCGCAGGGGATGCAGGAGATCTGCCGCCGGCTGAAGCCGAAAGGCTTGGAAGATTTGGCGGCCCTCAACGCCCTCTACCGGCCCGGCCCGCTCGACGGCGGGATGGTGGACGACTTCATCGAGCGCCACCACGGGCACAAGTCCGTCCGCTACATCGTGCCGGAGATGAAAGACATTTTGTCGAACACCTACGGCATCATCGTCTACCAGGAACAGATCATGCAGTTGGCGCAAAAGCTGGCCGGCTACTCCCTGGGCGAAGCCGACCTGATGCGCCGCGCCATGGGTAAGAAGAAGCGCGAAGAGATGGCCGTGCACGAAAAGAAGTTCGTCACGGGTGCGTGCGAGCGCGGGCTGAAGAGAGAAAAGGCCGAGCAGATTTTTTCGCTCATGGCGCAGTTCGCTGACTACGGCTTCAACCGCAGTCACAGCGTGGCCTACGCCTACCTCGCGTTCCAGACCGCCTACCTGAAGGCGCACTACCCGGAGCACTTCTACGCCGCCGTGCTGTCGAACGAGTTGGAGGACACGGCGAAGGTCTTCAAGTACGCCAACGAGCTGCGGACGCAGGGGATACAACTGCTGCCGCCGGACGTGAACGAGAGCGGCGGGGGCTTTACCCCTTTGAAGGGCGCGATCCGCTACGGGCTGGCCGCGATTAAAGGCGTGGGGCAGTCGAGCGTAGACGCCATACTCGAAGCGCGCAGGGCAGGGCCCTTCAACTCGATCTTCGATTTCGCGGAGCGCGTGGGGCAGCGCGCCTTGAACAAACGCGTGCTGGAGAGTCTGGTCTACGCGGGGGCGTTCGACTCGCTCAGCCCGGACGGGGCGGCCGGGCGGCACTCTTGGCGCGCGCGCCTGTTCGCGGCCGTGGACGCGGCACTTGCCAGGGGCGCGCGGGCGCAGCACGACCGGCAGAGCGGGCAGAGCGGGCTGTTCAGCCTGCCTGTGACGGACGGCGGCGGCGCGGCGATTGAAGCCTTGCCGGCGGCCGAGCCTTGGTCGCACGTGGCTCTGCTCGCGGGTGAGAAGAGCGCCATAGGCTTCTACATCACGGGGCATCCGCTGGAAAACTACGTTGAAGTGTTGAATGAGCTAAAGTGCCTGAGTAGTCTGGCATTAAACGGGTTAGAGCACGGCACGAGCGTCTGCATGGGCGGCATCGTGACCGCCCTACAGACGCGCACGACCAAGAAAGGCGATAGCTTCGCCTTGCTGCGCCTGGAAGATCAGGCGGGCGGTGTCAAGTGCGTCGTCTGGCCAGAGACCTATAACAAGTGCAAGCATCTCTTGCAGGACGACGCGGCGCTGCTCGTCACGGGGCGTCTAGACACGGGCGACGAAGGCTCCCTCTCGATCATAGCCGAGGGCGTGGAGGGCTTGGAGGATGTCTTGCAGCGCAGGGCGCGCGCGGTGTTGCTGCGCGTGCCCGCAGATCAGCAGCCGGAGCCGTTCCTCGATAACCTGTTCACGGTGCTTGATCGACACAGGGGCGACTGCGAAGTGATCTTGGAGTTGTACCTGGACGGCGGCGTGTTGGTGCGCACGCGCGCGCACGGGGCTTTGCGCGTGGCGGGCAGCTTGCAGATGGAGGCGGCCGTGCGCGAGTTGGGCTGCACTGTGGAGTGGTTCAGCGGGCAGCGCGAACTGGGCGGGGCGAAGGCTTGACGTCCGTCGAGCAGATGCAGCATGATTTCTGCCTTCGGCGGGTCAAAAAGTTCAAAACAAGCCACGGGTTGCTAATGAGGGGATCGTGTCTGAACGTTTAAGCGAAGGCGGGGCGGGCGAGGGCGGGCCGTCTGCGATAGAGCGGGTTAAGCTGGCCCGACATCCGGAGCGCCCTTACACGTTGGACTTTATCGAGCGCCTCTTCACGGATTTCGTGGAGCTGCGCGGCGACCGGCGCTTCGCGGACGACCCGGCGCTCGTCTGCGGTTTCGCGCTCTTCCGCGGGCAGCCGGTCGCCGTCGTAGGCCAACAGAAGGGGCGCGACACGAAGCAGCGGCGCTACCGCAACTTCGGCATGCCGAAACCCGAAGGCTATCGCAAGGCGCTGCGCCTGATGCATCTGGCGGACAAGTTCAACCGGCCCGTGCTGACGTTCATAGACACGCCGGGTGCTTACCCCGGCATAGACGCGGAGGAGCGCGGGCAGGCCGAGGCCATCGCGCGCAACCTCCTTGAGATGTCGAAGCTGCGCGTGCCTTGCGTCGTGACTGTAATCGGCGAGGGCGGGTCGGGGGGCGCGCTGGCGATAGGCGTGGGCGATTGGTCGCTGATGTTGGAGAACGCGATCTATTCGGTCATCTCGCCGGAAGGGTGCGCGGCGATTCTCTGGAAGGACGCGACGGAGGCCCCGCGGGCGGCGGAATTCTTACGGCTGACGGCCGCAGACTTGAAACGCCTCGGCGTGATCGACCAGGTCGTGCCGGAGCCGCCAGGCGGGGCGCACACGGACGCAGACTTGACCGCGGAACTGTTGGGCGAGCGGCTGGCGGAGAGTCTGGCGACGGTGAGCCAAATGTCGCCGGGTGAGCGCAGCGCGCGCCGCTACCAGAAGCTGCGCGTGCTGGGCGGCTGAAGCCGCTCTTGTGGGCGGCGGGCGCGCGGGCGTCCTTGAGGCGATACTTTAACTGTCGGCGCGCCGACCGACGTTAGAACGGGATGTCGTCGTCCGCTATGTCCGCCGGCTCGCCGGCTGCGGCCCCGCCCCGCGACTGCGCGGGCGACTCGGCGCGTGCGGCGGGCGGCGCGTCTTCGCCCCGGCCGCCGATGAACTGCATGTCCGTGGCGTGAACCTCAAGCGTCTGGCGCTGGCGTCCGTCCCTATCCGTCCATTCTTCGAGCCGCAGGCGACCTTCAATATAGACCGGCCGACCCTTGGTCAGATACTGCGAGGCGGTCTCGGCCTGCCGACCCCAGAGCGTCACCTTGAACCAGGTGGTCACGTCCTGGCTTTCGCCGGCGCGGTCTTTGCGCCGCTCGTTGGTCGCCATCGTGAAGCTACAGACGGGCGTCCCTTGCGGCGTGTAGCGCAGTTCCGGGTCGCGCCCCAGGTTGCCGACCAGTATGATCTTGTTGAAGGACATAAGCGGGCCTCTCTTACGGGTTTCGCGTTCGGGTGACGGAACAGGCGGCATACTACATGGCGGTGGGGTGAGGGTCAAGAGACAATCGACGCGCCGGCCTGCGCTCGATGGAGAACCTCGGCGAACAATTCGCTTGAGAACTTGGTCGAGCAGTTCTCGGCGCGGTCAGCAGACAATCAACGTACGGGCGTGTGACATCATAACGGGTCTAATGGTTTACATTAACAGTGATTTCTCAGGCGAAAGGGATGCATCATGTTGAAGTTCCTTAACATAGTGAACTTCGCGGTCATACCTCGGACGCGTATAGAGTTCAACTCGGGGCTGAACCTGTTGACGGGTGAGACGGGCGCGGGCAAGTCGATCATAGTGGACGCCATCAGTCTGCTGCTCGGCGCACGCGCGAGCGTGGAGGTGGTGCGGAGCGGCGAGCGCGCCGCCACGGTCGAAGGGATTTTCGAGCTGAGCGGGGAGGCGGAGCGGCGCGTACACGACGCCTTGGCCGCCATCGGGATAGAGCTTGAAGGGGACGAGCCTCTGACCGTGCGGCGCGAGTTGCCGGCGGCGGGCCGGAGCCGTTTTTTCATCAACGACCGGAGCGTGACGGCGGCCACTCTGCGCGGCTTGCAGCCCTCTCTGCTGGAACTGCACGGGCAGGGCGAGCAGCAGGCGCTGACCACGCCGCGGGCGCAGTTGCAACTCCTGGACGCCTTCGGCGGCTGCGCAGACCTGCGCGCGGAGGTGGCCGAAATCTACGCACGCCGCCGGCAGGTCTTGGCCGCGCTGCGGGCCGTGGTGACGGACGAGGCGGAGCGCGCGCGCACGTTCGAGTTGCTGCGTTACCAGTTGAGCGAGCTTGAGCGGGTCAACCCGCAAACGGGCGAGGAGGAGGCGCTGGCGGCGGAGCGGCGTCTGCTGGCGCAGGTGGAGCGCGCGGCCGAGTTGAGTGCGTCCGCGCTCTCGACGCTTTACGAGAGTGACGAGAGCGTCTTGACGCGTCTGGGGTCTGTGCGCCGCTGGCTACAGGAGTTGCAAGCCATAGACGAGCGCGTGACGCCGCTCCTGGAGGCGTTGGCTGGCGCGACGATCACTCTGACGGACGCGGCCGAGGGCTTGCGCCAGTACGGGGCGGGGCTTGAGTTTTCGCCGTCAAGACTGGCCGAGATCGAGAACCGCCTGTCCGACCTCGAACGGCTCAGGCGTAAATACGGCTGCGGGCTGGACGGCTTGCAGGAGGTGCGCGCGGGCCTGCGCGCGCGGCTCGAAGAGTTGGAGAACTGGGCGGAGCGCGAGACGGGGCTACAGGCGGAGTTAGCGGCGGTCGAGCAGCGTTACGAGGCGGCGGCGGCCAGGCTGTCCGAGTGCCGGCGCAAGACCGCGCCGCTCTTGGCGGAGCGCGTGGAGGCGGAACTGCGGCAGGTGGCTCTGGAACGTGCGCGTTTCGTTGTCAGTCTAGAGGCGGCGTCGAAGCGGCGCGAGTGGGTGGAAGAGCAGGGGGCGGAGGAAGAGGCGGGCGCGAACTACTGGTCGCCCGTGGGCGCGGAGCGGGTCGCTTTCCTGCTGACGGCGAACGTGGGCGAAGAGGCTCGTGCGCTCGCGCGCGTCGCGTCGGGCGGCGAGTTGTCGCGTCTGATGCTGGCGTTGCGGACGGTCTTGCAAGGGGCGTCCGCGCAGGCGGGCGCTTCGGGCGCGACCCTCATCTTCGACGAGATAGACACGGGGATCGGCGGGCGCGTGGCCGAGGCGGTGGGGCGTCGGCTCAAGGCGCTGGCCGCGACGCAGCAGGTCTTGTGCGTCACGCACCAGCCGCAGATCGCGCGTTTCGCGGATCACCATTACGTGGTCGAGAAGCAGGTCGCGGACGGGCGCACGGTGGCGCTGGTGCGCGAGGTCGAAGACGAGGCGCGCGTGACGGAGTTGGCCCGCATGATCGGCGGCGCGGCCGAGAGCGAGACGACGCGCGAGACCGCGCGCTGGCTGCTCGCGAGCGCCGCCGAGAGTCCGTCCGCGGGCGTCGCCGGTGCAGAGAGCGCGAGGGCGTTGCGTGCGCCGAGCGCACGCAACGCGGCCGGGCGGGGCGAGCGGCGGCCCAAGCGGCGCGCCTCTTGAATGTTCCTGTCGCGTGCGCGGGGGGTTTCTGTTACACTCGTCGGCGTGCCGACAGGCGTCTTGGAGTTATGGCTGAGGTAAGCGTCTACATCGAAACGCACGGCTGTCAGATGAACGAGGCCGACACGGCGCGTGCGGCGACGCGTCTGCGCGCGGCCGGGTATCGGCTGACGGCGGAGCCGGCGGCGGCGGACGTGGTGCTCTTCAACACCTGCTCCGTGCGCGCGCGGGCCGAGCAGAAGGTCTTTCATCGGATCAGGGAAGTGCGCCGCGGCGCGGGCGCGAAGGAGCAGTTAGTCGGCGTGCTGGGCTGCGTGGCGCAACTGGAAGGCGCGACGCTGTTCGACAGCTCGGCCCGCATAGACCTGGTCGTGGGCACGCGCGCGACGGATCGCCTGCCGGCGCTCATCGACGCGGCGCGGGCGGGCGCGAAAGGCGTCGTAGATTTGGCGGCGCGCGGGCCGGAAGACAGTTGGGCGGTCGAGCACACGGCGCGGCGTTCGCCGCACGTGGCGTTCGTCCCGATCATAGAAGGGTGTAACAAGTTCTGCACGTACTGCATCGTGCCTTATTCGCGCGGGCGCGAGCAGAGCCGGCCGGCGGCCGAGATCGTCGCGGAGATCGAAGACCTGGCCCGGCACGGCTACAAGGAAGTGCAGTTGATCGGGCAGAACGTCAACAGCTACCGGCCGAAGACGGAGGCGGGGCTGGCAGATTTTCCGGGCGCGACCCCTTTCGCGCGCCTCCTGCGCGCGTGCGCGGCGACGGGGCTGCCGCGGATCAAATACACGACCTCTTTCCCGCGCGACTTCCACACGGACATAGTCGCGGCGATGGACGAGCACGAGAACCTGTGCGACTGGATACACCTGCCTGTGCAGTCGGGGAGCGACCGCGTCTTGCGGGCCATGCGCAGGGGCTACAAGGCGGCGGACTACTTGGCGCGCGTCGCCGCCGTCAAAGGCGCGCGGCGGCGCTACGCGCTCACGACCGACATCATCGTAGGGTTCCCCGGCGAGACGCGTGCGGACTTCGCCGAGACGCTCGGCTTAGTCGAGCGTTGTGAGTTCGATAGCATCTACATCTTCAAGTATTCCGAGAGACCGGGGACGCCCGCGGCCAAGCTGTCGGACGACGTGTCGGAGCAGGAGAAGACCGCGCGCTTCAGGGAGTTGGAGGCGTTGCAGATGGGTATACAGCGGCGCGTCTACGAATCTTACGTGGGGCGCACGATCTCGGTGCTGGTCGAGGGCGTGAGCGCGCGCGCGGCGAGGGACGTGACCGGCCACACGACGTGCCACAAGGTGGTGAACTTCGCGGGCGGGCGCGAGCTTTTGGGCGAGATCGTATCCGTGCGGATTACGGAGGCGAAGGCGCACAGCCTGTACGGCGAGCTTGTGGGCGTTTAGGGGAGGGCGGCGGCCGGAGTTCAGGGAAAGTGTGAGGTGCGGGCGTGGAAATCGAGGTCAAGATTAGAGGTTTGATGATGGACCCGAACAGCGGTACGCCCATCATCATCCTGAAGGACGTGAACAGCGACACGATGCTGCCCATCTGGGTCGGGGCTTACGAGGCCAACGCCATCGCGCTCGAAATCGAGAAGATCGCGCCGCAGCGCCCGATGACGCACGATCTCCTGCGCAACCTGATCGTGGAGATGGGCGCGCGCGTCGAGCGCGTGGTCGTGACGGAACTGCGCGACAACACCTTCTTCGCCGTCATAGAGATGCGCAACAGCGAGGGCGACGCCTTGCAACTCGACTCGCGCCCGTCGGACGCCATCGCCCTGGCGCTCAGGGCCGACTGCCCCATCTACGTCAACGAGGAAGTGATCAGGGCCTCGCAGAGTATGTCCGGGCGCGAGGAAGATGAGTCTTCGGGGGCGGACGAGGAAGAGTGGCCGGACGTGATCGGCGAGGCCGGCGACCTGCCTATGTAAACGTGCGGTAGCGTTAATAGTGTCGTAGCTGACGCCCGTGGCGCGTGGCCGCGTTAAGGCGCGCGGGGCGAGAAGGTCTGAGACCCACGGCTTGTGAACGCGGTTATCGCGATTGCGAATCAGAAGGGCGGGGTGGGCAAGACCACCACGGCCATTAACCTGGCGGCGGCCTGCGCGCGCGCAGGCCGCCGGACACTCCTCCTCGACTTAGACCCGCAAGGGAACAGCTCCATCTCCTTCCTGGACATCAAGGCGGTCGAGCACTCGGCCTACGACATGCTGATCGACGGGCAGGGCGGCTGGAACGGCTACGTCTACCAGACGCCGGTCGAAGGCTTAGAGATCGTCCCGGCGCGCATCAACCTGGCGAAACTCGAATCGAAGCTGGTCGGCGATTTCGACGCGCCGTTCCGGCTCAAAGACCGCCTGGAATCGCTGCGCGGGCACTACGACGTGATCATCATCGACACGCCGCCCACGCTCGGTCTGATAACGGTTAATGCGTTGGTGGCTGCCACGCACGTCCTGATCCCGATCCAGTCCTCATACTTCGCCCTGGAGGGGACGGACGACCTGCTCGAAACGATTGAGAAGGTGAAGGCGCGGCCGAACCCGAATCTGAGGGTGCTGGGCGTGGTCGTGACGTTGCACGACCGGCGGACGACGCTGGCGCGTGAGGTGTACGAGCAGATACGCCAGGTCTTCGGCGCGCAGTTGTTCGAGACTGTGATCACGAAGAGCGTCCGGCTGGAAGAAGCGCCGGCTTACAAAGAGTCGATCTTCACCTTCGCGCCCCAGTCGAGCGGGGCGGCGGAATACGCAAAACTCTGTGCAGAGGTGATGGCGCGTGTCTAAGAGAGGACTGCCGACGGGGGTGCGCATGCGGCACGACGCGCACTACGTGGAGGAACTGTCGGGGCAGCGCCCGACGCCGGTCGGGCGTCTGATCGCGCTCGACCTGTTGGACCCGAACCCGGAACAGCCGCGTGTGGAGATCGGCGACCTGACGGAGTTGACCGCCTCGATCAGAGAGAAGGGCGTGTTGGAGCCGCTGCTGGTGAAGCCCGCGCCCGACAGGCCTGGGCGCTGGATGATCATCGCGGGCGAGCGGCGCTGGCGGGCCTCGAAGGCGGCGGGCTTGCGCGAAGTGCCTTGTATAGAGATGGACGTGGACGACAGGGCGGTCGCGGAGATCGCCTTGATCGAGAACATGCAGCGGAAGGATTTGACGCCCTGGGAGGAGGCCGACGGGCTGGCGGCCCTGTGCGAGCGTTTCGGCTACACGCACGAGGAGGTAGCGCGCAAGGTGGGGAAGAGCCGCACGACCGTGACCGAAGCCATGTCCATCGCCACGCTACCTGAGAAAATACGTGAACAATGTCGGCGCGCCGACATCAACTCCAAGTCGATTCTTTTGCAGGTCGTGCGCCAGCCGGACGAGCCGGCCATGCAGCAGTTGGTCGAAGAGATCATACGCCGCGGCTTGAAGCGCGACGGGGCGCGGGCCGCGCGCCGCGCCTTGGTGCAGGGCACTGCGACCGCCGCGCCTGAGCCGAAGCCTTTCAATTATACTTACGCCGCCCCGGATCGCGCCTACAAGCTCGAAGTCCGCTTTCGCCGGGCGCAAGTCACTCGTAGCGACCTCATCGCCGCACTGCAAGCCGCCATAGACACACTCGGGCAGGACACCGACGCGACACCCGGCAGTACATCCGTCGGTGCGTCCGATAACGTCAATGGTTATAATGCTGTTATGTCTGGGCCGGAGGGCACGGAGTCGGCCAATTAATTTTGCGGGCAGCTTCTAAGACGTGCGGGCGCTTTTTTTGCGCTCTTCTTTGGCGCGCCTCTGGAGCGTGCGGGCCCAGCGCTCGAAGGTGGGCTGCAGGGGCTTGAAGAGGCGGGCGCGCCAGGTGTGCTGGCGCTCGCCCCACAGACGCAGTTGGCGCTCCGTGTAGCTTCTGACCGCCTGTTCGAGTTGGCCCTTCTTCACGGAGTGGCGCAGGGTCAGGTGGTAGTGCTGCGCGACCAGAGACAGGAGCACGGCCGCCAGGTTGTTCTTGAAGGAGAGGCGCGGCAGGAGCCGCTTGTAGAAGGGCTTTTGCCCAGGTAAGAGCGCCTCGATGGAAATTTCCAGCCAGGCGGGCTGTGTCCCCTGGCGCGGGTGATAGAGACCGGGCAGTTGCCCCCTCTGCGAGAGCGGCACGCGCGGGTCTTTAATGCTGTCCACGAGGCGGACGCGTTCAACGCCGCGCAGGTGTTCGCGCGGGACGGAGTCCAGTATCTGCCCCAGCCACGTCTCCGTCTGACGCGGCAGCTTGGTCGTCGCCTGATTCTCGATCTTGATGGCCATGTGAAAACCACGTCAGAGTAGGGGATGTAACGTGAGAGCGTCAAGCGGCATCTGCACAAGGTGTTGGCCTGAGTCTTATGTCGCCGGAAATTTCTAGCGCGCCGTCTGTGCGGGTGAGAGAAATCGGTCGCACACTTTGAGTCCGGCACGCCGCGGCGCGGGGCGCTTGGCTCTTAGCCGGAGGGCCTTTTAATGCGAGACCTGTTGCGTGAGCACATGGCGTACCTGCGGGTCGAGAAGGGCCTGGCGGCGAACACTTTGCTGAGCTACGGGCGCGACCTGGAGAAGCTGAGGGCTTGGGGGGGCAAGCGCGGGAAGGAGTTGCACGCCTTGAGCCGCGCGGACATGTTGGGCTGGTATCGTTGGCTCGTAGAGTCCGGCCTCGCGCCGCGCTCACTGGCGCGCGCCGTCTCGGCCGCGCGCGGCTTCTTCCACTTCCTGCTGCGCGACGGTCTGATAAAGGAAGACCCCATGGCCGGGTTGGAAGCGCCCGCGGCGTTGAACGCCTTGCCCAAGGCGCTCAGCCTCGAAGAGATCGAGCGCCTGCTCGGGCAGATAGATGTGCAGACGCCGGAGGGCTTGCGCGACCGCGCGCTGTTCGAGTTGCTCTACGCCACGGGCCTGCGCGTCTCCGAAGCGTGCGGGCTGAAGCTGAGCGACATAGATTTCGAACGCGGCCTGCTGTCCTGCCAAGGCAAGGGGAGCAAGCAGCGCCGCGTGCCCGTCGGGCGCTCGGCCCTTGCCTGGCTCGACGCCTACAGACCCGCGCGCCAAACTTTGAGGGCCGAGGGCGACTCCGCCTACCTGTTCGTCAGACGGGGCGACGGGCGCATGACGCGCCAACAGGTCTGGCAGCGTCTGCGCCTCTACGCGGCCGCCGCGGGCTTGCGCCACGCCACGCCACACACCTTGCGCCACAGCTTCGCCACACACTTAATCCAACGCGGGGCCGACTCGCGCTCCGTGCAGGCGCTCCTGGGGCACAGCGACTTGGCCACGACGCAACTCTACACGCACATGACGGGGCAACACCTGCGCAGCACCTACGACCGTTTCCACCCACGGGCCGGCGCAGACGCAGAGACGCAGGCGAGTGAGGATCAACCCTGACTATTTCAAGTAGAACTATACAGCGGAGACAGAGCGATAACGAGAATACATGGCGTCCGATAATAGATGTTATGTAACAAATCGCCGCCGAGTCTAAAAATATCTTTTGCGTCCCTTTGCGGCCTTTGCGGTTAAGTCCGAACCTTTAACCGCCAAAGGCCGCACCCGCCTCTCTAAGATTTTCAATTCAGACCACTACACGCCGCGGGCTTAGCTTGACAGTGCACGGGCCGGCTGTTAAATTACGCGGTCTTTTGTGCAGCCAGACCACGTTACACCCCTTTACAGACAGGAGCGCGCAAGATTTGAATCACGCTGGTAGCTACCTCTTCACCTCCGAATCCGTTACGGAAGGTCACCCGGACAAGATCGCAGACCAGATTTCAGACGCCGTCCTGGACGAAGTCCTCAGACAGGACGAGACCGGGCGCGTCGCTTGCGAGACGCTCGTGACCACGGGTCTGGTCGTCATCGCCGGCGAGATCACCACCAAGGCCCAGATAGACTTCTCGCAAGTGGCACGTGAAACTGTTCGAGAAATAGGTTATACACGCGCCAAGTACGGCTTTGACTGCGACACTTGCAGCGTCCTGACCGCCATCGACCGCCAGTCCCCGGACATCGCCATGGGCGTGGACACGGGCGGCGCGGGCGACCAGGGGCTGATGTTCGGCTTCGCCTGCAACGAGACGCCCGAGCTGATGCCCTTGCCCATACAGCTCGCGCACCGACTGACCCGGAGGCTCGCGGAGGTGCGCCGCAGCGGCGCGCTCCCTTTCCTCAGACCCGACGGCAAATCACAGGTCACCGTCGAATACAGGGACGGCCGCCCCTACCGCGTGGACGCCGTCGTCATCTCCACACAGCACGACGCACAGGTGGACAACCAGGAGTTGCGCGCCGAGATCACGCGCCAGGTCATACAACACACCATCTCGCCGGAACTGCTCGACGAGCAGACCAAGTACCACATCAACCCTACGGGGCGCTTCGTCACGGGCGGGCCGCAAGGCGACGCGGGGCTGACCGGTCGCAAGATCATAGTGGACACGTACGGCGGCTACGCCCCGCACGGCGGCGGTGCCTTTTCGGGCAAAGACCCGACCAAGGTCGACCGCTCCGCCGCCTACATGGCGCGCTACATCGCCAAGAACGTCGTCGCCGCCGGCTTGGCCGAACGCTGCCTGGTGCAGTTGGCCTACGCCATAGGTGTGGCCGAACCAGTCTCCGTGCTGGTCGAGACGAACGGGACGGGGCGTCTCGGCGCAGAGACTCTGGCCGCGCTGGTGCGCGCGCATTTCGACCTCACGCCGCAAGCGATCATCAGGGACTTACATCTGCGCCGCCCCGTCTACAAGAAGACGGCCGCTTACGGCCATTTCGGTCGCGCGGAGGAAGGTTTTACCTGGGAGCAGACGGACAAGGCCGAAGCCCTGCGCGCGGCGGCGGGCATCTGAAGCCCCCGCGCCGCCTCGCATTTATACTTTAACCCGTTCGCCTTAAATGAAAGGAAAGATTGCGGATGAGTGCCACAAGCACAGCCCAATTCGACGTTAAAGACCTGGCGCTCGCGCCCGCCGGCCGCCGCCGCATAGAGTGGGCCGAGCGCGAGATGCCAGTCTTGCGCCTGATCCGCGAGCGCTTCGCCGCGGAGCAGCCCCTGCGCGGCGTGCGCCTGGTCGCCTGCGCGCACGTCACGACCGAGACCGCCAACCTCGTGCGCGCCCTACAGGCGGGCGGGGCCGAGACCGTGCTGATCGCCTCGAACCCGCTCTCCACGCAGGACGACGTGGCCGCCTCGCTCGTGACGGACTTCTCCGTCCCCGTCTACGCCATCAAAGGGGAGACGACGGAGACCTACAACCGGCACGTGCGCACGGCCCTGGACTCGCACCCGGAGGTGATCATAGACGACGGCTCGGACGTGGTCGCCACGCTCATCAAAGAGCGGCAGGCGCAGGTCGCGGAGGTCATCGGCACGACCGAGGAGACGACCACGGGCATCGTCCGCTTAGAGGCGATGGAACGGGCCGGCGTCCTGACCTTCCCCGCCATCGCCGTCAACAACGCGCAGACCAAGCACTTCTTCGACAACCGCTACGGCACGGGCCAGTCCACGCTCGACGGCATAGTGCGCGCGACCAACATACTGCTGGCCGGGCGGACGCTGGTCGTGGTCGGCTACGGCTGGTGCGGCAAAGGCGTGGCGTTGCGCGCGCGCGGCATGGGCGCGAACGTGATCGTGACGGAGATCAACCCGATCAAGGCGGTCGAGGCCGTGATGGACGGGTTCCGCGTCATGCCCATGGCGGCGGCCGCCCCTGTGGGCGACATCTTCGTGACCGTGACCGGCAACCGCCACGTGATTGACGCGCAGCACTTCACGCTGATGAAGGACGGGGCGATTGTCTGCAACAGCGGGCACTTCGACCTGGAGATCAACCTGGAGGCCCTGCGCGAGCTGTCGGGCGCGGCCGTGCAGTTGCGCCCCTTCGTCGAGGAGTACAGGCTGCGCGAGAACGCGCGCGGCATCATCGTCCTGGGCGAAGGGCGTCTGATCAACCTGGCGGCGGCCGAAGGCCACCCCGCGAGCGTCATGGACATGAGCTTCGCCAACCAAGCGCTCTCGGTCGAATACCTGGTGAAGCGCAGGGGGCAACTGGCGGCCGGCGTCCACACGCTGCCGGAAGAAGTGGACACGGAGATCGCCGGGCTGAAGCTGCGCGCGCTCGGCATAGCGATAGACGAGCTGACGCCGGAGCAGATCGAGTACATGTCGAGTTGGGAGACGGGAACTTAGAAGACCGATTGGCCGGGCGCGGCTGAGTATTAGTTCCCTTAGAGCGAAACCGCGCGCGCGATACCTCTGATCAGGTGCGCGCGCGCGTCAGCATGTAGCCGCCGACGGCGGCGAAGAGCAGGAGCGGGGCGAAGGCGGCGGCGGCGGGCGGCAGGAGCCTGAGCTGCCCCAGTTGCTGGAAGCCGCTGACGCAGCCCCAGAAGGCGAGCCCCGCGCCCACGGCGACGCTCAGGGCGGCGAGCGCCGTGCGCCGCCCGAAGGAGAGCGCCAGGGGCAGCCCCAGGAGGAACATGACTAAGGGGGCGAAGGGGTCTGCGCGGCGGCGCGCCAGCGCCAGTTCGTACGGGCGCACGTCCGCCCCGCGCTCCCGCTTAAGCGTCTTTAAGTATTCGCTTAAACTGCGCGAATTAAGCTCACTCGGCTTATTAAGCAAGGGCTTAAAAACCTGCGCGGGCGGGGCCGCGCTGATGTGGTAGGTGGTCGCCGCCTGCGCCCCCGGCGCGCCGCCCCCCGTCAACTCCGTCACGCGCGCCCCTGCGAGCGTCAACTGCCCCGGCCCCGCCCACACCCCTTGCGCGCCCCAGACGATGCGGCGCACGTGCACCCCTTCGCCGTCGAACTCGAAGACCGCAGGCTCCAGGAGTCGCTCCCCCGCAGGGTCGTAGCGGTACGTGTAGATGCGTGTCGCGTCCGGCAGCGCCAGCCACTGCCGCCCCAGTTCGGTCGTCGCTTGGGCCGCGCCGCCGCGCAGTTGCGCCCTGAGGGCCTCCTGCCGCCGGTTGCCCTCCGGCAGCACGTCCTCCTGCACGAGCCAGAGACCGCCGCCCAGGGCGAGCGCGAAGAGCAGACCGGGCAGCGCCAGCCTGTAGACGCTCTGCCCCGCCGCCCACCAGGCCACGGCCTCGCTCCGCCGGGCCAGCAGCGCGTAGGTGATGAGGGCCGTGACGAGGGCCGCGATGGGCGCGATGTTGACGCCGGCCAGGGGCAGCAGGAAGAACAGGTAGCGGGCCAGCAGCCACAGCTTCGCCGCCGTGCCGTTCAGGTAGCGCAGCAACTCGAAGAGCGTGAAGATCAGGAAGACGGCCACGAGCGTGCACAGCGTCACGGCGTAGTTCACGGTCAGGGCGCGCAAGAGACTCCGATCCAGCAGCCCCAGGGGCATGGCCAGCCAGCCGCGCCGGCGCGCCGACTCCCCTGCCCTGTGGCCCTCCGGCCGCGCGCGCGTGCGGGCCAAACGCCCCCAGCGGGACAGCAGGCGGCCGCGCCCTTGCAGGAGCAACAGCAGCGCGCCCGCGCCCAAGGACAACCCTTGCGCCAGCCAGGCCCCTACGGCCACGGGCACGGCGTCCGTGCGGGCCATCTGGTCGCCGGCCAGCAGCACCAGGTAGAAGCAGAGCATGGCCCCCAGCGAGAGCAGCACGCCCACGCCGCGCCCGCCGCGGCGCACACGGAGTCCCAGCCCCGCGCCCAGGAGCGCCAGCGCGAGCGGCGCACAGCAGAGCGCCAGGCGCTTGTGCAGGGCTTGCAGGGCGGCCTTGTGCTCCGCGCCTTGGGTCTGGCGCGCGCGCGTCAGCAACTCCGACAGCCCCAGTTCGTCCGGCTCGGCGGGGGCCGCCTGGAGCCTGCGTATGAGCGCCTCGCGCCCCGTGTTCATGCGCACGCGCAACTGGGCCGAGCGCTCCGTGATCAACTGCCGATCTGCCGGCGTGTTGCTCGCGCCGCCGGCCGCGTCCCCTCTGGGCAGCGTCGTCACCTCCGCGTCGTACAAGACCAGTTCGGACTGCCCGCCGGTGGTGTCGATCCGCCCCGTGCGCGCCGTCACGATGCGCGTGGGCTGCCCGGCCTCCAGCCAGTGTATGAAGACGCGCCCCCACTGCCCGCGCGCCACGTCGCCCTCGCGCACGTAGATGATCTTGCCCGGCAACTCCGTGTTGAAGGTGTTCGGCTCCACGGGCGACTCCAGCTTGTAGAGCGCCGCCCGCAGGACGGTCTGACGCAACTGCCCGGCCGCCTCAGGGGCCAGCACCAGCCCGTCGAAGAGGGCCGCGCCGGTGGCGACCAACCCCAGCAGACAGACAGGGGCCACTATGCGCAGGTTGCCGACGCCCGCGGCCTTGAGCGCCGTCAGCTCGCTGTCGCTCCCCAGGCGGCTGAAGCCTGTGGCCGTGCCGACCAGCACGGCCATGGGCAGCGTGAAGAGCGTTATGTTGGGCAGCAGGGCCAGGAGCACTTCGGCGAGCAGCGTCGTCGTTGCGCGCGCGCCGCCGAGCACGTCCGCCAGGCGCGCCGTCTGCTGCGCGAGTAGGGCCGCGGTCAGCAGCAGCAGCCCCAGCAGCGTGTAAGGGGCGACCGCGGCCGCTATGTAACGCTCGACGAGTCTGGTGCTGAAGCGCATGGTTGAACGAGAGAGGCTAGCGCAGTTGGCTGCGCTTGTGCAAAGGCGCGTGCCGGCTCAGTTGGGCGCGTGCGGGGCGCGTGGCAGGCGTTCGAGCGCGCGCGCCAGCAGCAGTTGCGTCAGGCGCGCCAACTGTTCGTGTTCTTCCGCCCCGGCCGCGCGGTAGGCTTGGGCCCAAGCGCCTGGGGCCGTGCGCAGGGCCGCCCTTAAGAGCTTCTGTGCCCCCTGGGAGAGTGGCAGACCGCCCGTCTGCGCGCAGGCACGGCACTGTAGGCTGCTGTTGGCGTTGAGGACTGCGCCGCCGTCGAGCGGGGTCTGGCAGACGGCGCAGCGGCGCACTTCCGGCAGGAAGCCGGACAGTTTGAGGAGCCACACGTCGAAGTAGCGCGTGAACGCGGGCACTTCTCCGGGCGCGTCCGCGAGCGCCCCCAAGACCCCTTTCACCAGCCGGAACAGGCGCTCGTCCGGGGCCGCGGGCGGCGCGAACTCGCACAACATCTGGCTAAAATAGTCGAGCGCGTGCACGACTTCGGCCTGGGCGGCGAGGTGGAAGTGCGAGCGCAGTATGTCTGTCTGGCTGATGGAGACGAGTTCCCGCCCCTCTCTCTCGTGGTAGGTGAGGCTGATGTGCGTGAACGGCTCCAGGCTCGCGCCGAAGCGGCTCTTCAAGCGCCTGGCCCCGCGCGCCACGCCTCGGAGCAGACCCGCTTCGAGCGTCAGCAGCACGACGATCTTGTCCGCTTCGGCCAGCTTGTAGGAGCGCAGCACGAAGGCCTCGGTCTCTTTTAAACCCATCGCCCCATTATCTTAACCGACGCCCCTGCGCGTTGCTAATGACGAGATGAGGCCTTTTTGCCTGTACGCTGTTATTCAGGGGTGTCGGCGGCGCGAGCGTTGGCTGTCAAACTTGCCCTTCGTTAAAGAGCCTGCGCGAATCGAGACTGTCGGAGTTTCGCAAGGGGAGCTGGGCCAGCAGCGGGTTGGGAGTAAGTTGGGAATAACTCGGCGGCATACGTGCTCGATACTGCCTCCGGCTATGACTTTCCCTGCAAGGCGACTTGTCGATCCTGGTCCTTATCGGACGCACGTGTCGTGTTAAGTTTGCTGTGTCGTCGTCGGGTGGCTAGATTGGCAGCCAGTACAGTAGCCAGCCGAGGGCGAGACCGATGCAGACGAACTCTATGAAAATCTTCGCGCCGTAGAGCAGTTTTTCGCGCGTGGTGTCGCGCCCGGTCGCGCCGAAGACGACCGAGACGGCCAGGGCGTAAAAGATTAGCAACAGAAAATGTCTCAAGACTTCCTCCCCACCGTCAGATCAAAGGCGTCGAGCGCCAGCAGGTAGTTCAGCAACCCGGCGACCATCAGCAGCACGTTCCCGTACTCCGCGGTCGCGCGGCTCGCCTGATCCACCAGACCGATCCCGCCCAGGAGGCTTAAAAGGTACAACCCCCCGGCCCCCAGATCGCACAGCCCGAAGACGTAGGCCAGCAGACCGGACTCGTTGACGTTGTGCAGCCCGTAGAGGTGTCCGCCCAGCAGCAAGCCCGCGGCGTAGAGCAGATAGACGCTCCCGCTCAACAGCAGCCCGCGCCCGAACCGACCCACGACGAAATGCCCGCCGCCCGGCACAAGCCAGCCCAGCAGACCCGCCACCCAGGCCCGCCCCGACGTGCCCACGACCCCGTGATTCAGATTTGCAGCCATGTTATTTTAGTCGCCTACCACCTTTAAAAGCGCACACGTTCATGCTCACGTGAAAGCTTGCGTGTCTCAACGTCTGCACGCCTCTTCAGCTCTGCCGCCAAAACCAAATCGGCTCTTGCCGCTACGCACATGACAAAGCTCAGAACCACTACCTGCCCCTACGCAACCCACTGCCTATCATAGAGCCACGCACTTAGCTTTGCCCATAAAGTCGGCGGCGTGCGCAAGATGCTGAGTGTCGTCACTGACCATGCCCAATATCAAGTACCAATTTTGACTTTATGGGCAAAGCCCCACGCACTTATCGCTTGCGTTATCAGACGCGCCCGTCTTCCTGGCTTACAGGCGGCTTAGATCAGCTCGCGCCCGTGCCGCCTCATCCTGGCTCGAAGCAAACTCAGGCCGTATAGAAAGCTGCGTCTGCTCTACGGCGTCGGCCGCCACGCCCTTCTTTAGACCGTATCCGACTCGCCGGTCGCCGCGTCTACGGCCGTTAAGACTTCGTAGTAGCCGCCTTGGGCGCAGGGTTTACAATAGACCGCGCCGTCGGCTCCCTGCACTTCGCGCCCGTCGTTGACGCCCTCGCCGCACCGCGCACAGGTTTTACGCGCACGCGGCCGGCCGGGTTCGTCAAACTCCCCGTAGCTGACGCGCACGCGCTCCACTTTGAACAGTTCGTGCTCCGCCGCCTCCGTGTAGGCGCGCATCTGCCGCTCTTTTTTGCTCGCCACTTCGGCGTGGCGCTCGTCCGCCAACTGGCGCGCGCTGTCGAGCGCCACGATCCGCATCGCCTCACGGGTCTGCGTATTAAAGAACGTGGCGGCCACCTTGCCGTAGTCGAAATATTTCAGGCTGCGCCGGCCCAGCCTGACGCCTGTGACGGCGGCCACAGCGTCCGCCATGCAGCGGTCTATCTCGACCCAGACGATCAGGCTCTTGCGATCCGCCCCCAGCGGGTCTGCGAGACCCAGCAGGCGGCAGCCCAGGAGCGCCATGCGCGCGCCCAAAACCTGCCCCGGACAGATGTGCCCGTGCTGCCGCTCACAAGCCTGCAAGACTTCCGCCAGTGTGTCCATCGACTGCGCTCTTCAAGTAACGTCTGAACGGTCGGCGCGGCGACAAAAGCTCAAGTGCTTTATCCCGCGCCCCGCCCTATCTTAGACACGCACACGGCTTAAAATTCTCAGTACAGCAAGTAGCGCTCCCGCTGCGCCGCGAACCGACGCAGAGGCTCCTGCCACCCCGCCACGATCTCTTCCAGACTGGCCCCGCGCTCTATGGCCGCGCGCAGAGCGTCCGTCCCGGAGATCACGTCGAAAGGGTTCTGGTCGTAGACGTACTCGTAAGGCGGCTCTTTCCAGCGGAACTCGGAACCGTAAAGCTCGTAAGCCGTCCGCACCGCCGCGACGCCCGCCGCGCACGGCTCGAACGCTTCGCGCTCCGTGACGTGTATCTGCACGCCGCCGCAGTTCACGCCCGCGTGCTTCTGAAAGGTCGGCTGGAAGCTGCACGCGCGGAAGTAGACGCCCGGCAGCCCGTATGCCGCGAGCGCCGTTGCGTAGCGCGCAGGCTCTATGTAAGGCGCGCCGACGAGCTCGAACGGGCGCGTCGTTCCACGCCCTTCCGACATCTGCGTCCCTTCCAGATGCACCGTGCCGGGGAAGACCTGCGTCGTCTCCGGCGTCGGCATGTTCGGCGAAGGCAAGACCCACGGCGCGTCCGTCTCGTCGAACCAGAGTTCGCGCGCCCAGCCTTCCATCGAGACCAGTTCCAACTCGCAGTCCAAGCCCCACTCGCCGCGGAACATACCGGCCAGTTCGCACACGGTCATGCCGTGCCGCGTCGCCAGCGGGAACTGCCCCACGAAAGAGGCGTAACGCGGGTCTAAGACCGTGCCCGCCAACTGCACCCCGTTGATCGGGTTCGGCCGGTCGCAGACGACCACCTTCTTGCCGTAGCGCGCCGCCGCGCGCATGCAGTTCGCCAGCGTGTAGATGAAGGTGTAGATGCGGCAGCCCACGTCTTGCAGGTCGAAGACGATCACGTCCACGTCTCTGAGCATCTCTTCGGTCGGCTCGCGCGTCTCGCTGTAGAGCGAGTAGACGGGCAGCCCCGTCTCCGCGTCGAAGCCGTGCGGCGTCTCGACCATGTTGTCCTGCACTTCGCCGCGTATGCCGTGCTGCGGGCCGTAGAGCGCCGTCAACTTGAACTCCGAGCGCGCGCCCAGGAGATCGGCCGCGTGACGCAGGGAGTGATCCACCGAAGCCTGGTTGCAGACCAGCCCAACTCGCGCGCCGCGAATCAGTTCCAGCCGGTCGGCTAAGAGTTTTTCTAAACCGAGCACAGTGCGCCGGCCCGTGCGCGCAGGTCTGCGCTCAGCGCCCTGCGTCGCGTCGTCGGACTGCCCCGCCTCCGGCACAGTGCCCCGCGCGCCCGCGTCGTCCGCCTGCGTCAAATGTGCGTTCAGCCCCGCCAGGTTGAAGCCGTGTTCTGTCAACACCTTCTCCGCCCCCGTCCCTTCCGCACGCAGCAGCCCGCACAGCAGGTGCTCCGTGCCTATGTGCCTCTGGCCCAGCCTCTGACTCTCCTCGGAGGCGTAGACCAGCGCTTGTTTGGTTTCGTGCGCGAGCGGCAACTCCGCGCGCCCGTCCGCCTGCGCGCGCACGCGCAGACGCCGCCGCCCCAGATCGCGCCTGAGCGCGTGTGCGTCGCCCGGCAGACGCTCAAACAGCTCACCGTCCTCGCGCAGCACGCCGAGCAGCAGGTGCAGCGGCTCGATCTGCCCCGCCCCCAACTGCACGGCTTCGTAGCGCGCGAAGAAAATCGTCCGCCGGGCCCGCTCCGTGTAACGCTCGAACATAGCCAAGACAGACTCACATGAACAGACGCCCACGCGCAACCCGCGCGCCCTGCCCGCGCGCCATGGTAAGCCGCCCCCTCCGCGCCGCGCCCCGCACGGACGCGCGTCGGTCTCAACGCAAGCCGGACGTCCTCTTCACCCGCACAGCACCGAGCCGCCGTTGACGTTCAAGACCTCGCCCGTGACGTGGCGCGCCCACTCGCTACAGAGGAAGAGCGCGGGCCACGCTACGTCGTCCGCCTCGGCGACGCGCCCCAGCGGGATGGCGCGCTCGATCTCCGCGCGCCGCGCCGCGTCCGCGAAGACCGCAGCCGTCATCTCCGTCTCCACCCAGCCCGGCGCAATCGCGTTGACCGTGATGCCGTCCGCCCCTAGCTCCGCGGCGAGCGACTTGGTGAAGGCGATCTGGCCGCCCTTGGCGGCGGCGTAGTTCGAGTAATAAGCTTCGCCCCTCTGCCCCGCCGTGGAGCTGACGATGACTATGCGCCCCCAGCCGCGCCGCTTCAGCACGGGCACGGCCGCGCGGCAGACCGCCCAAGTGCCCTTCAAGTTTATGTCAACGACCTGATCCCACAGAGCCTCGTCCAACGCCTCGACCGCCGCGCCCGTCCACACGCCCGCGTTGCAGACGACTATGTCCAGCCGCCCGTAACGCTCGTAGACGGCCCGCACCAGCCCCTCCGCCTCTTCGGGCCGGCTCACGTCCGCCCGCAACGCGCACGCCTGCACGCCCGCGCGCTCTGCCGCCGCGGCCGCCGCCGCGGCCGCCCGTTCGGCGCGCACGTAGTTGAGCGCCACGTGCGCGCCCGCCTGCGCCAGACGCAGCGCCAGCGCCCGCCCGATCCCGCGCGCCCCGCCCGTGATCAGCGCCACACGCCCGCCCAACCCCAAGCTCTCCATCAACTCCATAAACGCGCCGCCCGAAACACGGGTCTATTGGGAGATTTCGCCCGCGGCCTGCGACGCGGCGATAATGCTTTCGATCACCTCCGTCTTGGCCTCCGCATAGGCGTTCATGTCCGACCACTCTTGCGCGGCCAGCGCGCGCTTCGTCTGCTCGTAGCGGCGTCTGTCCTCCGTGTGGCGGCGCAGGCGGTCTCGGAAGGTCAGGTTGCGCTCAATCTCTTTGCAGCCGGCCGAGTAGACGTGGACGTGTACGTCCCTTTCGGGCGTCCGGAACATTCGGTGCTCGTGCCAATCCGGCTCGCGCACCCGCAGGACGTACCCGGCCGCTGTCAACTGGGGCAGATAGGCGGACTCAGTCGCGGCATCCGGAACCACGACCAGAATGTCTATGATGGGTTTGGCGGCCAGACCGGGGACGGAGGTCGAGCCGACATGCTCGATGCGCAGGGCCGTGCCGCCGAGCGCCTCGGCGATGACGCGAGCGCGCGTCGCAAACTTCTCCGGCCAATCCGGGTCGTACTCGACAACCTTGAGCGCGCGCTTTTCGACGCCCCCGATCAGCCCCGTCTCCAACGGCTCACCTGCCATGACAGTCCTTCAGTAGCGACCCCGAGCACAATAACCACGGGAGAGCCAAACAACCCAACCACGGGCGTTATCGGACGCCGACAAGCTCCGGGCGCTTGGGCGCGGCGTGGGCGCGGGCCGCCGCGACGAAGGCTCTGAAGAGGCGGGGCGCAAAGTCTTCGCCCGCCCAGTCTATCTCCGGATGCCACTGCACGCCGACCGCCCAGCGCGCGGCGCGTTCGTCCTCCAACGCCTCGATCAGCCCGTCCGCCGCCCAGGCCGTGGCGCGCAGGTGCTCACCCGCCGTCTCAATCGCCTGGTGGTGATGGCTGTTGACAAGCAGGCGCTCGCCCCCGGCCAACTCTGCCAGACGACTGCCGGCGAGCAGACGCACGTTGTGCGAGCGCCGTTCGCGCGGCGCGCCCTGCTCGTGTTTGATGGCGGCGGGCAGTTCGCTCTCTATGTCCTGTATGAGCGTGCCGCCGCGCGTGACGTTCCAGATTTGCAGCCCGAAGCAGATCGCCAGCAGCGGCAAGCCGCGCCGCTCGACCTCCGCCAGCACCAACGCGTCCGTCTCGTCCTTCAGAGGGTGGACGCTGCCCAGACGCACGTGCGGCTCGCGCCCGTAACGCAGAGGGTCTACGTCCGACGCGCTGCCCGGCAGGAGCACGCCGTCGAGGCGGCTGACGACTGCCGCGACGTACGCGGCGTCCGGGATGAGCGAGACGTGCACGGGCGCGCCGCCCGCCGCCGCCACGGCCTCGCTGTACCAGCGCGCGAGGTAGAAACGCTCCGTCTCCAACTCGTGGCGCATCGTGATCCCGATCAAAGGGCGCGCTTCGCTCATCGTTTCACCGTGCCGCCGGCCGGCTCTGCCGGCCTATCATACCTTGAACCGCCGACTCGGCGCACCGCCGGGCCGCCGCGCCCGCGGAGACGCAGAAGGCACGCGAGGGCCCGGCGCGTAAGTCGCATTAAGACCCTACCGTTCAGTGTGCTTCCTTGACTTCCCTTCCGCGCTGTTCCTATAGTCTCTGTTCGCAACGATGAAGAACAGAGACTCCATGCCGCGCCTGCGCAGTACGACCGTGCTGCTCGTGCGCCGGGCGGGCCGCGTCGCCATGGCGGGCGACGGCCAGGTCACGCTCGGCGACACGGTGATGAAGAGCGCCGCGCGCAAGGTGCGCCGCCTCTACAACGACAAGATCGTCGCGGGCTTCGCCGGGGCGTCCGCCGACGCCTTCTCCCTGCTCACGCGCTTCGAGGCCAAGCTCGAACAGTACCACGGCAACCTCGAACGCGCCGCCATCGAGCTGAGCAAGGAGTGGCGCACGGACAAAATCCTGCGCCACCTCGAAGCCCTGCTCATCGTCGCCGACGAGCGGGCCTCGTTCCTGCTCTCCGGCAACGGCGACGTGATCGCGCCCGACGAGCGCGAAGACGCCTTGGCCATCGGCTCCGGCGGCCCTTACGCGCTCGCCGCCGCCCGCGCCCTCCTCAGGCACACGGAGTTGAGCGCCCGCGACGTGGCGCTCGAAGCCCTGCGCATCGCCGGCGACATCTGCATCTACTCGAACCAGAACATCATCGTGGAAGAAGTGTGAAAAACAGGAGGCAGGAGTCAGAAGCCAGAAGCCGGCATGAAGGATGCTTTTGCTTCTGACTTCTGGCTCCTGTCTCCTGACTACTCCGATTATGGTTATCTACCTCTCAGGCGACGTGGACGACGCCATCGGCTTGGACGAGATGACGCCGCGGCAGATCGTGGCGGAGTTGGACAAGCACGTGGTCGGGCAGCACGCGGCGAAGCGCGCGGTCGCCATCGCCCTGCGCAACCGCGTCCGCCGCCAGAAGCTCCCGCCCGATCTGGCCGCCGACGTGATGCCCAAGAACATCATCATGATCGGCTCGACCGGCGTCGGCAAGACCGAGATCGCGCGCCGGCTCGCGCGCCTCTCCAACTCGCCCTTCCTCAAGGTCGAGGCCTCTAAGTTCACCGAGGTCGGCTACGTCGGGCGCGACGTGGAGTCCATGATCCGCGACCTCTGCGAGATCGCCGTGGACATGGTGCGCGTCGAGAAGACGGAGGAGATCGCCGACAAGGCCGAGTTGAACGCCGAGGAGCGCCTGCTCGATCTGCTCCTGCCCCCGCGCCCCGGCGCGACGAGCACCTACTTCGACTTCGACGCCGACCAGGCGACGCCCGGCGATGATCAATCGCAGGCTGAAGCTACGCGCCCAGACGATCAGTTCACGCGCACGCGCGAGAAGCTGCGCGAGCAGTTGCGCGGCGGCAAGTTAGACAACCGCGTCGTCGAGTTGGAAGTCCGCGAGAAGAGTTTCCCGACCATCGAGGTCGCCGGGCCGCAAGGCATCGAGGAGATGGGCATCAACATGAAGGACATGTTGGGCAACTTCTTCCAGGGGCGCACCAAGCGCCGCCGCCTGCGCGTGGACGAGGCCATGGAGTACCTCATGCAGGAGGAGGAGGAGCGGCTCATAGACATGGACGCCGTCGCGCGCGCCGCGTTGGAGCGCGTCGAGTCGGCCGGCATCATCTTCTTGGACGAGTTGGACAAGATCGCCGGGCGCGAGTCCGGCGGGGGCCCGGACGTGTCGCGCGAGGGCGTGCAGCGCGACATCCTGCCCATCGTCGAGGGCACGACCGTCAACACGCGCTACGGCATGGTGCGCACCGATCACATCCTCTTCATCGCCGCGGGCGCGTTCCACGTCTCGAAGCCCTCCGACCTGATCCCCGAACTGCAAGGGCGCTTCCCCATCCGCGTCGAGCTTGAGTCGCTCACCATCGAGGACTTCAAGCGCATCCTGACCGAGCCGAAGAACTCGCTCGTCAGGCAGTACAAGGCCCTCTTGGAAACCGAAGGCGTCGAACTCGACTTCACGCCCGACGCCATAGACGCCGTCGCCGAACTCGCCGGCCGCGTCAACGAGCAGACCGAGGACATCGGCGCGCGCCGCCTGCACACCATCATGGAGAAGGTCTTGGACGACATCAGCTTCAACGCCCCCGACCTCGAACCCAAGCGCCAGGTGCTCGACGCCGCCTACGTCCACCGCGCCCTCAACGACATCGTCAAAGACCAGGACCTCAGCCGCTACATCCTATGAACGACAGCAGGCAGCAGGCAGTAGGCAGTAGGCAGTTAAGACAGACTCCCGCGCGCACGCGTGTGCGCCGCCCACGGCCTTCAACCTGCCGCCTGCTCGCTTTCACCTTCTGCCTACTGCCTACTGCCTGCTGCCTACTGGCTTGCGGCAAGCGCCGGCCGCCGCTGCCGCCGGTCGAGCGCATCCCGCAGCGGACGGAGCTGCTGTCGGGCGCGCAGCGCGGCAACCAGGTCGTGTTGAGTTGGCCCGCGCCGCGGCGCAACGCCTCGGACGAGAGCGTGCAGTCGATCCGGCGCGCGGACGTGTACCGCGTCGCCGAGCGCACGGACGCGCCGCTGCCGCTCACCGAAGAGGAGTTCGCCGCCCGCGCCACGCTCATCGGCTCCGTGGACTACGACGAGATCAAGACGGCGCGCGACACGCTCACCTACACCGACACGCTCACGCTGACCGAACCCGTGCGCCTGCGCTACGCCCTGCGCTACGTTAACGCCGCCGGGCAGCGCGCCGCCTTCTCCAACTTCCTCCTGATCGAGCCGGCCGCGCGCGTCAGCCAGCCGCCGGAGTTGACCGGCGTCGCGCTCCCGGCGGAGACGGCCGTCGTCGTCCGCTGGCAGCCGCCGCGCGCCAACGTGGACGGCTCGACGCCCGTCAACCTGCTCGGCTACAACGTCTACCGCACCGACCGCGCGCAGACCGAGCCGGGGCAGACGCCGCTCAACGAGAGCCTGGTGAGCGACACGGAGTTCGCCGATCAGACCTTCCGCTTCGGCGAGGAGTACGTCTACCTCGTCCGCGCCGTCTCGCTCGGCACGAACGGCGCGCAGGTCGAGAGCCTCAACTCGAACGCCCAGAGCATCACGCCCAAGGACACGTTCGCGCCCGCCGCGCCGACCTCGATCACCGTCGCCGCCGCGCCCGGCAAGCTCACGCTCTCGCTCTTCTGGCCGGCGAACCCGGAGCGCGACGTGGCCGGCTACAACATCTACCGCGCGACCGACCCGAACCTGCCCAAAGAGCGCTGGCAGAAACTCAACCGCGCCCTCCACGAGCGCACGACCTACCAGGACGACGCCGTGGACGCCGGCACGCGCTACTACTACTACCTGACCGCCGTGGACGCGGCCGGCAACACCAGCCCGCCCTCCGAAGTGGTCTCCGAAGTCGTGCCTTAAATCAGCGAGACTCTCATGAACGAAAGCGGCGCGGACTGAGAGCGCAACGACCGCCGCGCGCGAGCAAACTTTATGCAAATCTGTCGCTACACGACGCGCGCCGACGAGACGCCGCGCTACGGCTTCATCGAGGGCGCGCTCATCTACCCGCTCGCCAAGAACGAAACCTTCCGCGTGCCGTTCGCGCCGCCCGAAGCCGGCCCGCCCATCGCGCGCGCAGAGGCGACGCTCGGCGCGCCCGTCGCGCCCTCGAAGATCGTCTGCGTCGGGCGCAACTACAAGGAGCACGCGGCCGAACTCGGCAACGAGATGCCCGGCGAGCCGCTCCTGTTTCTCAAAGCACCGTCGGCCCTGGTCGGCCCCGGCGAGTCGATCCGCCTGCCCGCCGCCTCCGCCCGCGTCGAGCACGAAGGCGAACTCGGCGTCGTTATCGGACGGCGCGCGCGGCTGTTGACCGACGCCGACAACCCGCTCGACTACGTGCTCGGCTACACCTGCCTCAACGACGTGACCGCGCGCGACCTCCAGCGCAAGGACGTGCAGTTCACCCGCGGCAAGTCCTTCGACACCTTCTGCCCCGTCGGCCCCCACATCGAGACCGACCTCGACCCGCGCGACCTCGCGGTCACGACGCGCGTCAACGGTCAAGTCCGCCAGCACGCGCGCACGAGCGCCATGGCCTTCTCCGTCCCCTTCCTCATACGCTACATCGCCGCCGTCATGACGCTCGAACCCGGCGACCTGATCGCCACCGGTACGCCGGCCGGCGTCGGCCCGCTCGCCGCGGGCGACACCTGCGAGGTCGAAGTCGAAGGCGTCGGCGTCCTGCGCAACCCCGTGCGCGCCGCGGTCTGAGTCAGCCGCTTCGTCTGTGCGGGCATGAGCACGGGGATGGACGAGACGAACAAGGGCGCGCGCGTCCTGGTGCAGTCGCTCAAGTACGACGGGCGCTTGCACCGCGAGTGGCCCGCGCGCCTCGTCGCGCGGCGCGATTCGCTCGTCGTGCTCGACGGCGTCTTCGAGGAGACGATAGACCACCCGCTGCTGGGTCGCATCCACGCCGGCACGCACAGCACCGAATACTACTGGACGGATCGCTGGTACAGCGTCTTCCGCTTCCGCGAGCCGGCGGGCGCTTTGCGAAATTACTACTGCAACATCAACCAGCCGGCCTGCTTCGCCGACGGCGTCCTCAGCTTCGTAGACATCGACATAGACGTGCTCGTCGCGCCCGACTTCAACTACGCCGTCCTCGACGAAGACGAGTTCGCCGCCCACGCCGCGCGCTACAACTACCCCGCCGCCCTACAGGCCAACGCCCGCGCCGCGCTCGCCGAGTTGCTCGCGCTCATCGAGGCGCGCGCCTTCCCCTTCGATCACTGATCCGTCTTCGGCGGGCCGCGAAGAACGACCGCGCAATGCTACAATGGCGCGTCGTTACAAAACGCAGCGGCTTTCATCCGAACAACTCTATGAGTTCAACGCAGCAACAGCCGGGGCAACCCGCGTCCAAGCTCGAACGCCTGCGCGAGCGTGAGCGCCAGGCCGAAGCCGGCGGCGGCGCGGAGCGCGTCGCGCGCCAGCACGCCGCCGGCAAACTCACCGCCCGCGAGCGCGTCAACTTACTGCTCGACGACGGCACGTTCGAGGAGTTCGACCGCCACGTCGTCCACCGCTCGCGCGACTTCGGTCTCGACCAGCAACTCTACCCCGGCGACGGCGTCGTGACGGGCCACGGCCTCGTGGACGGCCGCCGCGTCTTCGTCTTCGCGCAGGACTTCACCGTCTTCGGCGGCTCGCTCTCCGAGACGCACGCCGAAAAAATCTGCAAGCTGCTCGACCTGGCCATGAAGGTCGGCGCGCCCGTCATCGGCCTGAACGATTCGGGCGGCGCGCGCATTCAGGAGGGCGTCGTCAGCTTGGGCGGCTACGCCGACATCTTCCTGCGGAACACCCTGGCCTCAGGCGTCGTGCCGCAGATCAGTTGCATCATGGGCCCGTGCGCGGGCGGCGCGGTCTACAGCCCCGCCATCACCGACTTCAACATCATGGTGCAGCACACCTCCTACATGTTCATCACCGGCCCCGACGTGATCAAGACGGTCACGCACGAGGACGTGACGAAGGAGGAGCTGGGCGGCGCGGACACGCACAACCGCACGTCGGGCGTCGCCCACTTCGCCGCCGCCGACGATCAGCACGCCCTGCAACTCGTCCGCGAGCTGCTCTCCTTCATCCCCTCGAACAACATGGACGACCCGCCGCGCGCGGCGACAGACGATCCGCCCGGCCGCACGGACGAGCGCCTCAACACGGTCGTCCCCGAAGCGTCCAACCAGCCTTACGACATACGCGACGTGATCCACTCGGTCGTGGACGAGAACTATTTCTTTGAAGTCCACGCGCAGTACGCGCCGAACATCGTCGTCGGCTTCGCGCGCCTCGGCGGCCGCAGCGTCGCCGTCGTCGCCAACCAGCCCGCGTACCTCGCGGGCGTGCTCGACATAGACGCCTCGGTCAAGGGCGCGCGCTTCGTCCGCTTCTGCGACTGCTTCAACATCCCTTTGATCGTGTTCGAGGACGTGCCCGGCTTCCTGCCCGGCGTCCGCCAGGAGCACGGCGGCATCATCCGCCACGGCGCGAAACTGCTCTACGCCTTCGCAGAGGCCACCGTGCCCAAGATCACCGTCATCACGCGCAAGGCCTACGGCGGCGCGTACTGCGTCATGGCCTCGAAGCACATCCGCACGGACGTGAACTTCGCCTGGCCCACGGCCGAGATCGCCGTCATGGGCGCGGAGGGCGCGGTCGGCGTCCTCTACCGCCGCGAAATCGCCACCGCGGCCGACGAGGAGCAGGCGCGGCGCGCGCGCGTCGCCGAGTTCGAGGAGAAGTTCGCCAACCCTTACGTCGCCGCCGAGCGCGGCTTCATAGACGAGATCATCGAGCCGGCGCGCACGCGCCCCAAGCTCATCCGCGCGCTCGCCCTGCTCGAAAACAAACGCGACACGACGCCGCCCAAGAAGCACGGCAACATCCCGCTCTGACCGCCCGCCCGCCGGAAAGGAGAAGCCCTTGCCCTGCCGGCGCATCATGATCACGGGCGCGCCCGGCAGCGGCAAGACCACGCTGGCGCGCACGCTCGCGGCGCGACTCGACGCGTCCCGGTTCGAGTTGGACGCGGTCGTCTACGAAGGCGGCTCGGGGCCCAAGCGCGAGTTCGGCGCGCGCCTCGCGCTCGCGCACGAGATCGCCGCGCGCCCGGCGTGGGTCTGCGAAGGCAATTACCTCTGGTGGGCGGCGGAGCTTTACGGCGCGGCCGATCTGGTCGTCTGGCTCGACCTGCCGTGGTACGTGGCGTCGGCGCGCGTCGTCTGGCGACACCTGCGCCACACCTTGCGCGGGACGAACAAGCATCCCGGCTGGCGGCGGCTCGCCCGCTGGCTCTGGCGTTACCGCGGCTACTACTTCAGCCGCGAGCCGGACGAGCCGACCGGCATTGACGACGACGCGGCCGGCAACCGCGCCGCCACGGCCCTCTTCCTGCAAGCCTACACCAGCAAGCTCGTCCGTTGCCGCAGTAGCAGAGACGTGGCCCGCCTGCTTAAAGCGACGTGCGGTTGAGTGTGGCGGGCGGATAGATCAACACAGAGGGCACAGAGTTAGCACAGAGTTCACAGAAGCTCTTACTGTGTCCTCTGTGTGCCCTCTGTGCCCTCTGTGTTAAAACGGCCGCACACAACTGTGATGAAATACTTCGAGCTGACAGTCTGGTTACTGCTGAGCGGGGCGCTCTGTGCCGGCGCGTGGGTCGGCGCGTTGCCTTACAGCCTGACCGAGACGCTGGGCTTCGTGACCGGCGCGGCTTGCGTCTACCTCGTCATCAGGCAGAACATCTGGAACTTCCCCGTCGGCATCGCCAACAACGTCTTCTTCCTTGTCCTCTTCACGCGCTCGCGCCTCTACGGCGACGCCGGTTTGCAACTCGTCTACGTCGCGCTCGGCGCGCAAGGGTGGTACGCCTGGCTCTACGGCGGCGCGCGGCGCACGCCCCTCAAGGTCGCGCGCGCCTCCGCCTGGACGCTCGCGGCGCTCGCCGCCTTCGTCCTGCTCGGCACGGCGGCGCTGACCGCCGCCCTGCGCCTCGCGCGCGGCTCCGCGCCCGTGCTCGACGCCTTCACCACCGTCCTCAGTCTCGCCGCGCAGTACATGCTCAACCGCAAGCTCGTCGAGAACTGGTACGTCTGGCTCGCCGCCGACGTGCTCTACGTCTACCTCTACGTCGCGCGCGACCTGCGCCTGACGGCGCTCCTCTACTTCGTCTTCCTCTGCATGTGCGTCGCCGGGCTGCTAAGCTGGCGGCGCGCGCTCAACACGGCGGCCGACGCGCCGCACGCGGGCGCAGACCTCGCTTAACACGAAAGATGACCACGCGCGGTCTCATCGTCGGCAAATTCTACCCGCCGCACCGCGGGCACAAGCACCTGCTCGACACGGCGCGCGCGCGCGTGGACGAGTTGTACGTGATCGTCTGCCGCAAGCCGCACGAAGCGCCCGCGGGCGAGTTGCGCGCCGCGTGGCTGCGCGAAATCCACCCGGACGTGCGCGTCCTGTTGATTGATGACGAGTTGGACGCCGACGACTCGCGCCTCTGGGCCGAGAACTGCAAACGCTGGCTCGGCTTCACGCCCGACCTCGTCTTCACCTCCGAAGCCTACGGCGACCCGTTCGCGCAACACCTCGGCTGCGCGCACGTGCTCGTCGATCAGGCGCGCGCCGCCGTCCCCGTCTCCGGCACGATGGTGCGCGCAGACCCGCTCGCCTGCTGGGAGTTCCTTGAGCCGCCCGTGCGCGCCTACTACGCGCGCCGCGTCTGCCTGGTCGGCGCGGAGTCCACGGGCAAGACGACGCTGGCGGCGGCGCTCGCCGCGCACTACCACACCGTCTGGGTTCCCGAATACGGGCGCGAGTATTCCGAGCGCAAGCTGGCCGAAGAGGGCGGCTACGACTGGCGCTCGGACGAGTTCGCGCACATCGCCGCGCGCCAGTGCGAGTTGGAAGAAGCGGGCGCGCGCCGCGCCGCCCGCCTCCTCGTCTGCGACACGGACGCCTTCGCCACGTCCATCTGGCACAGGCGCTACATGGGCGCACGCGACCCGGCCGTCGAAGCCATCGTCGCCCGCCAACGCCGCCCAGACCTCTACCTACTGACCGACATCGCCACGCCCTTCGTGCAGGACGGCACGCGCGACGGCGAACTGATCCGCGACTGGATGCACGACACCTTCGTCGCCGAACTGACCGCACAAGCCCGCCCCTTCCGCCACCTCACCGGCCCCTTCGACGAACGCTTCCGCCAAGCCACACGGCACATAGACGAACTGCTGCTCCGGCGTTGACCGATGACGATAGGGCGTAGAGCAATTTGTGGTTGAGTGTGTTTCGAGATCAGATAAACACAGAGGACACAGTTAAGAACCTCTGTGTCCTCTGTGTCCCCTCTGTGTCCTCTGTGTGAGACCGGCCGCACGCTTCACTCAACCGCAAAACCAACAGCGCCCGCCCTCACTTCGGCGTGTAGCCGCTGGGGTAGGCGAGGTGCACGTCGGTCTGGACGCTCTGGAGCTTGATGCGGTGGAAGTCTTTGTTGGCGTGCGTCGAGAGGTAGGTCAGCGCGAACTGCCGGTTGAGCAGCGGGCCTAGCTCGCGCAGGAACGGGTCGAAGCTCACGGGCGCGCCCGTCCCCTGGAAGAAGGCGCGCCCGCCCGTCTCCTCGCTCAAGCGTTTGAGCGAGCCTTGCCCGTTGCCCGTCAGGATGAAGTTGCCGCCCGCCGTCAACGCCGTCGGCGAGTAGATGGTGTAGACGGCGACGCTGCGGCGCTGCGCCTCGGCGACGGCCCGCGCCAGATCTAAGCTCTGCCCCGGCGCGGAGCTGTCCACGCCGCGCGACACGTCCACGCCGTCCGAGACGAGCAGCACGGCGCGCCGGCCCGTGGGCAGCGCCTCGAACCGCTTGAGCACGTCGAGCAGCGCCGCGTAAGGGTTGTACGGCGCGGCAAACGGCGACCCCGCCGGGATGCGCAGCGCCTTCACGCCCTTCTCCAAGTCGGTCGTGAACCGCTGCCTGATCTGCGGCGAGCCGGCGCGCAGGTACGCCACCAGCACGCGCGACCCGGCGGGCAAGCCACGTATGAGCGAGGTCAGCCCGCGCAACTCGTTGGCGACCGACGAGGCGAGATCGTCCTGCAAGACGACGGCGAGCGCGAGCGGCGCGCGATCCGCCCCGCGTGCCGACAGTATCTCCTGCGCCTCGCCGTCCTCCTGCACGACGAGGTCTAGCACCTGCAACTCTTCGCGCGCCGCCGGCTCGCCGCGCCGCGTCGGCGTCACGGGGATCGTGACGGAGCGCACGCTGCCGCGCGCCGCGTCCGACTTGCGCGCGCGCGGCTCGCCGTCGCCCTTCGCGCCGCCCTGGCTTTGCGCCCGCCCGTCGCCCGCGCAGGCGAGCAGCAGCGCCGCGCAGGCGCACGCGAGCCAGGGGCGCAAGCTCCGCGTTCGCAGTTGAAGTCTCATCTTCGCTCCTGCCGTTGCTTGTCGGCGGCCGACGGCGCGTGCATTATATAACGGCGGCGGCGGCGGGGTGGACGCGGGGCGACCGAAGGCCCGCGCGCGCCGTGCATTATATAGCGGCGGCGGCGCGAAACACATCCTCGGTTTCCCAATTTTGCAGGACGACACGTTGGGCGAGACGAAGATCGGCAACAACTTGACGAGCAGCGACCGCGCCACGGCGGCGCTCCTGCGCTGGCTGCCCCCGCTCGCCTTCCTCTTTTGTGCGCTGCCCCTGCCGCTCTACTTCCTGCTCCAACGGCTCACCGCCACGGAGGGCGCGGGCGAGTACGCCATCTTCGCGCTGACCGCGCTCGCGCTCGGCTCGCTCGTCGGCCTCTTCGTCGCGGCGCTCATCTTCCTCTACCGCCAACGCTGGCTCGCGCGTCTGCGCGACCGCCTCGCCGCCGACGGCGTCAACGCGTCCGAGCTTGATTGGTTCACGTCCGAACTGACCGGCGACGAGCGGCGCACGCTCCGACGCCTCGAACGCGAGAACCTCCTGCTCGCGGACGCCTACCGCGACACGCTGGCCGCGCGCGTCACCGCCGCGCGCCTCGCCAAGAGCGCTCGGCGCGAACTGGCCGCCGTCGAACGCCGCGCCCAGAACGCCGCCCGCCTCCAACCCGCCGAGCGCGCCGCGCTCAACACCGAGTTGGAGACAGATCGCGCGCGCCTCGCCCAACTAGAACAGGACGCCGCCGCGCGCCGCGCCCAACTCGAAGCGCGCCTCCAACAACTCGAAGCCGCCGCCGGTCGCGCCACCAGCGAAGCCGACACACGACGCGCCCTCCAACAACTCGAACTCGCCACCGCCCAACCTGCCCTCGCCCTCGAAGCCGCCCGCCTCGAACGCGAAGCCCGCGCCGAAGCCGACGCCGCGCTGCGCGAAAGGGACGAAAAGCAGTAGTCAGTAGCCAGTAGCCTATAGGAAAACCTTCTCTCTTCGGAAGCCTTCCCTGTCATCGCCGCTGGCCTTGGCCGCACCGGTAGCCAGTAGAAAACACCTTCTCTTTCTACTGACTTCTGACTACTGACTCCTGACTACTGCTTTAACCGATACACGCCGGTGGCGAGGCGTTCGGCGAAGCCTTCGGCGACGAGGGCGTGGTGGCCGCGGCCGGCGTCGGGGCGTGAGAGGCCGGTGACGCGGGCGAGTTCGCCGCAGGCGACTTGGCCCGCGCCGACGAGGTAGGCGCGGGCGATCTCGCGCAGCGCCTCGTCGCGCGTGACCTTCGTCGTCAGCTCTTTGGCGAAGCGCGCCTCGGCGGGCATCCAGACGTAGGTGAACCAGGGTTCGTAGAGCACTTCGCAGGGCACGACCTTGAGCGTGCGCTGTAGCTCGTCGAGCGCGCGCGTGAGTTCGGCCCGCCCCGCGAGGCGCGCCGCCGTGCGCAGGTCGCAGGAGGCCAGTTCCCACTCGCGCCGGAGCACCTTGAGGACGACCTGCGCGGCGGGCGAGAGGCGCTGCTTCTCCTCGCGGCGCGGCACGCCCCAGAGGGCGTTGAAGTGGGGCACGAGGCGGGGCGCGACGAAGAGCGTGCGCGCCTTGGCGAGCTTCGCGTAGTAGACGCGCCCGCGCCGCATGACCTCGTCCTTGATGCGCCAGGTGAAACTGCTCTCCGGGTCTTTCTGCACGTTGCGCGGCATGTAGGCGTCGCGCCGGCCGCAGACGGCGACGTAGAGCGAGGGGCCGGGCCGGCGCGCGTCGGTCATGGCGGCGCAGAAGCCGACCTGCTCGATCAACTGCTCGGCGGCGTGCGCCGTCTCGACGCGCGCCTCCGGCTCGCGCCGCCACATGTGGTCGCGGTACGCCTCGACCTCTTCGGGCAGCTCGACTCGCGTCCGCGCGCTTCTTGGGGCCGACATGGCGTGGATTCTACCGCAGGCGCGGGGCGAGGGTGGAGGGCCGGGCGGGTGTCTGGCGGTTGAGTGTAGTGTGCGGCCGATTTAACACAGAGTACACAGAGGGCCACCGCAGGACACAGTTAAAAGTCTGTGTCCTGCGGTGGCCCTCTGTGCCTCTGTGTTGAACTAAGCGTTCGTTACAAGCACTTCTACCTGTTATCCGGGCCGGTCGAGCGGACGACCATCTCTGTGCCGCTGCGCAGTTCGAGGTCGTCCGAGCCTTGCACGTAGACCGAACCCGCGCCGCCGCCCGCGCCCAGGATCGCGCCGATGGCCGCGCCCTTGCCGCCGCCGGCAATCGCGCCGATGATCGCGCCCACGGCCGTGCCGATGGCGGCGCGCTGCGCGGTCGTGTTGCCGCGGCTGTTGTTCTCCTGTACCGTGCCCTCGTTGTCCACGCGCACCGTCTCGCCGTTCACGTCGCGCACGCTGTCAATCATGCCCGCGAAGCGGTACGTGCGCCCGTCGCGCAGCCGGATCGAGTCGAAGTTCAGCGCCATCTCGCTGCGGCCCGTGACGCGGCCCGAGCGCTGGACGCGCCCGACCGTGCCTTCAATCGTCGCGCCGTCGTACTGACTCGGCTCGCGCACGGTTAGCGTGAACCGCTGGCCCTCGCGCGCGTCGCGCGTCGTCAGGTCTTCGTTGAGCCGGGCGACGAGCGTCGTGTTGTTCGGGATGATGAACGTGTCGTTCGACGTAGAGACGCCGCCCGTCGTCGGGTAGGTCGAGCCGTTGTAGATGTCGAAGCGCGCGACCGTGTCGGTGCGCGTGTAGACGCTGCGGACGACGACGGGCTGCGCCAGGTTCACGTCCGAGATGCGGCGCGTGACGTAGAGCCGGTCGCCGTTGTTGTCCGGGTCGAAGGTGACGTTGAAGTCGTTGCCGCGGTCGCCCGTCGTGCTGACGGTCAACTGATCGCCGCTGAGCGTGGCGACGGCGCGCACGCTGCGCCCGCTGGGCATCTGTTCGACGCGCTGCCGGCCGTCGGCCTCGAAAGTGATCTGCGGCGCGCGCGAAGAGGCAATCGTCACGGTGCGCCCGCGCTGTTCAATGGCGATCATGTCGGGCGCTTCGAGCCGCGTCATCAGCGTGTCAACGACGCCCTGGCGGTTGCGCCACGGGAGCGAGCGGGTCGCGTTCTGCGCCGCCTGCCGCGCGTCGTCGCTCGCCGCGGTGTCGAGCCGGTACGTGCCGGTCAGCGTCGCGTAAGTGCCGTTGGTCGGGTTGCCATAGGTCGGGTTGCCGTAAGTCGGCCGGTTATCGTAGGTCGGCTGGTCGCCGTACGGCCCGTTGTCTGTCGGGTAGTTGCCGGCGTTCTGCCCCGGAGCCCAGTTGATGTTGTAGGCGCGCGCCAGCTCGTTCAGAGAGGAGCGCACGCTCACCCAGTCGTTCCGCACGCTGGGGTCGAGCCGGTTGTTGCGCCGGTTGAGGAAGTTATCAATGAGCGTCGCGCGGTCGAGCACGAGTTGCACGTCCGCCGCGCGCGCGGTGCGCCGGTCGAAGCGCGTGCGCAACTGGCCGAGCGCCTGATCGAAGTCCTGCACGTAAGTGTTGATGTTGTCCGCGCGGCGCGAGCCGTAGACGCTGCCGTTGTTGTTGAGCGCCGCGTCGAGCGTCGTGCGGAAACGGGCCGCGCCCGACTCGACGTTGCGGATCAACTGATCGATCCGCGCGCTGTTGCCGTAGCCGTAGCCGCGCCGCTGCGCCTGCGCCGTCAAACCGATGCTCAACAGAGCGAGCACCAACGCGAGCGAGACTGTCTGCCTGAAGTATTTCATCACTCTTCCCTCCATCCTCCTGAAGCTGCCTTAGTCACGTCAAACTTGGCCCGCCGCGGCGGGTGGTCTTCCGTTCGAGGGGGAGCCGTCCGTCGGCCAAAGGGAGAGGACGCCGGGGTCGCGCAAGCCTTGCGCGACCGCGCCGACTCTGTTCTGTCTGATTCGGGCATGAAACGCATAAGTTCGCCGCCAATTTCTGGCCGGTCAAAACGACGGACTCGGGCCCGGCGCGTTCGTTGTACAGAGACCATGCACACCGCCGCCCCGGCGTATGTCGCGGTTTCGCACACTCCCACCGGGTCGCAACGGCTGCGCGGGCTTCCCCGACACGATCCGCGCCGCACGGCGTTAGTTCAGGCAATTGGCGTGCAACTGAGGGCGACGAGCGGAGGCTTGGCGCGCGTGCTATGCTCTCGCCGACAGGAGGAGGCTAACTGTAGCCGGCTTGACATGGACGCGAAAAACCCACAGGCGATCATTCACCACGCGGGCGCGGATTTATTCGTCGGCATCAGCCCCAGCGGCCACGCCTTGGCGATTGAGACCGACGCGACGCGCGCGCGCGCGCCGACGCCGATGGAGTTGCTGCTGCTCGCCCTGGGTAGCTGCACGGGCGTGGACGTGCTCTCGATCCTGCGCAAGAAGCGCGCGCGCGTGACGGGCTACCGCGTAGAGGTGCGCGGCGAGCGGCGGGCGGAACACCCGCGCGCCTACACGCGGCTCGAAGTGCGCCACGTCGTGCGCGGGCACGGGCTGTCGGAGCGGGCCGTGGCGCAGGCCATTCAACTCTCGGAGGAGAAGTATTGCAGCGTCGCCGCCACGCTCCGGCCCGCCGCCGAGATCGTGTCCAGCTACGAGATCATCGCGGAAGACGAGCCGGGCGCTTAACTCTCTTTGCGTTCCTTCGCGGCCCGCTCCGCGTCCTTTGCGGTTAAAGTTTTTCGGACGCGCGGTTGGCTGTTAGAATGCGCGCAGACAGTCCATCTTACCCCGAAGGAGAATCAACCCATGGCCGACGAGCCGAAGAAGTGCAAGCACGCGAGCTGCACCTGTCCCGCCGACGAAGGCAGCGACTATTGCAGCGCCTACTGCGAAGGCAAAGGGCAGACCGTCACGATTGACTGCGACTGTGGCTGCCCCACCTGCGGCAGCAACATCTGAACCGCGACCGACTCGGCCGAAGCCCGCGCGCGCCGGTGATAATTGTTGCGCGGCTTCGGCCGAGTCGTTACGCCTGCGTCCTCTTCTCCCGCGAAGATTTTTGCGTACACCCCAGCCCGCGCGGCCCGCATCACAGCGGCCGGACACAATGCGCCGTAAGCAGACGCGCCGTCACCTGCACATGCTGACCACATACGCCCTCGTCCTCTGCGCCGCGCTCCTGCCGAACGCCTGCCGAGCGCCTGCGCCCGCGCCGCCCCCCGCGGCGGACGCGCCCGCGCCCGCAGTTGCACCGGCCGCCGAGGCGTTCGAGCCGCTACCCGCAGATCAAGGCGACGACGCGCTCGCGCTCGCCCGCCGGCTCGACCAACAGGGGCGCGCCGAAGACGGCTCTCTGCCCCAGCTCGCGCCGCAGGAGCACATGCGCCGCGCCGCCGTCTACCTCGCCAACCGCGCCTTCGACGAAGCGCGCAAACATTTTCAGACGCTCATCACGCGCTACCCCACGGACTCGAACGTCCCCGCCGCGCTCTTCGGCATGGGGCGCTCGCTCTACCAGGAGCGGCGCTACGCCGAGGCGCTCCCCCACTTCGAGCGGCTCGGGCGCGAGTTCACCGCGCAGCGCGAGGGGCGCGAGGGCTTCTACTACGTCGCCGCCACGGTCTTGCGCATGGGTCGCCCCGCCGACGCCGCCGCGCAGTACATCGAATACGCCAACCGCTTCCCCGAAGGCGAGCGCGTCGAGAACGCCTACCTCAACGCGATTGACACCTACCGCGAGGCCGGGCAGACGGCCGAGGCCGTCCGCTGGATCAACTTCACGCGCAACCGCTACAAGGGCACGGCGACCGACACGAACGCACTGTTCGCGAGCCTGCGCCTCAACGTGGCCGGGAGCGACTGGCCTGCCGCCGTGCGCGCCGCCGACGAGTTGCGCGCCGCCGCGTTCCTGCCCGGCGTGCAGACGAACAAAGACGAGGTCGGCTACCTGCGCGCCTACAGCCTCGAACGCATGGGTCAGACCGCGCAGGCCGCGGCCGCTTATCAAGGCATAGGCGACCGCGCCGCGTCTTACTACGGCGCGCTGGCAACGGAACATCTACGCGCGCTGGGCGGCGCATCACGCGCCGCGGCCGAGGCCCGCCTGGCGGCCGTGCGCCGCGAGACGCTGGCGGCCGCGGGCGCGTACCCCGCGCCGTATCGCGAAGTGTTATTACAGGCGACGAAGGGGCGCGACGTTGACCCGCGCTTCGTGCTGGCGATCATGCGGCAGGAAAGCAGCTTCAACACGCGCGCGCGCTCGCAGGCCGCGGCGCGCGGCCTGTTGCAGTTGACCATGGACATCGTGCGCAAGTACGGCGCGGACGCCGGGCTGCCGCGCGCGACGGAAGACGACCTCTACCGCCCCGAAGTTAACATCCCCATCGGCGTCGCCTACCTGGCCGACCTCACGCGCCAGTTCCCGCGCCTGCCCGAAGCGGTCGCCGCCTCTTACAACGGCGGCGAGGACAACGTGGCGCGCTGGGTCGCGCGCGCACGCCAGCCCGACGCGGGCGTCTTCGCCGCCGAGGTCGGCTTCGCCGAGAGCAAGGACTACGCCTTCCGCGTCATGGCCAACTACCGCGCCTACAGACAGCTCTACACCGCCGACCTGCGCCGCCAGCGTTGACGCCGCGTGCAGACCGCGGCGCGCGCCCGACGCTAAGGCAGGCTCTGCTGGAACGCCTGTATGCTTTGCAGGTTATCGCCCGCCAACAGGTAGACCAGCGAGCGGTCAACCCAGACGGCCTGGTGCATACCGGGCGCAAGCCCTTCGACCAAGATGCCGGGTTTCGCGTTCGGCCCCGCGCCGACGGCCGCGTCGCTGTACTTCGCCCCCTTGCCCAGTTTCTGGACGTTCTCTTTCCACTGGTTGAGCGAATGTTCGGCGTCGGCCGCAGACCGGTAGTTGACCACCTGAAAAAACAGCGGCGTCTTGCCGGCCGCTTCGTAACGCGCGGACACGCCTTCGGTCGGCGGCGCGGCGTCGCCCTGGTATTCGTTCGGCCGGACGATGTCCAACGCCTTGACCTCGCCGGCCAGTTTGAACTCCCCGACCTGCTGTGGCACGAGGCTGCGCACGGAGCCGCTGAAAGCCCCGCCGCGCCTTGCACTCGCGCCGCAGGCCGACGACAAGACCGCCAACGTGATGATGATGAGCAGTTGCTTCATGGGCCTAATCTAACAAGGCGGGCGCGGAAACTTAAACCGGCCTAGCGTTCCTCGTCGCGCCGCCAGATGCGCAGCGCCGCGCGCCGCTTCGCTTCGTTGCGCTCGCGCAGCTTGTGCAGCGGGTAGCCGACGATGAAGAGACCGCTCGCCAGCAAGCCGCCGAGCAAGAACGGCTCGCCCGTCGCCGCGAGAGGAGACGACGACATCATCCCCGCGACGGCAACGCCTTCAGGCTCGACCGGCTCGGCCGCGTAGGCCGTCGCGGCGACAGGGGCCGGCTCTTCCCCGCGCGGCGACACGCCGACGCCCAGGCCGACGAGCAGCGTCGTCACGGCGGCGAACGCCATGCCGGCGAACTTCGACACGCGCCGCCTGAGCGCGCGCAAGGCCGCGGGACAGTCCTGCGTGATGATCGTGCCGTCGGGGCGTTGGAAGTAGCGTACGCAGCGGCGGCCTTCGGCGCGCGTGACGAGCCACTCGGCGTCGGGGCGCGTCAGGGCCGAGAGGTTGTAGACGTTGAGCCGGCAGTGCGCGCAGAAGCGCACGCGCTCGTCGCCGCGCATCTCGTTCCAGTCGGCCTGGCAGGGCGCGGCCACGCGCACCTGCGCGAGCGGGTTCTTGAAACGGGCCATCGCCCTCACCTCCGGCGCGCGTGTGTGCGCCGGAAGTTAGACACCGACCCGCGGCAACTGTTCCGCCCGCGCCGCGGTCTCACGGCTCCGGGCAGAACTGCTGGTCGCGGAAGCCGCGGGCGCGCTCGCGCCGCGACAGCGGATCGGGCGTCGGGTAGGGGCGCGGCAGGACGCCGAGGCGCACGAGCGCCGCGCGGTACTCGTAGCGCAGCCCGACCTGCGCCACGGGGCTGTCTTCCAGGTCGAGGTACACCACGCGCACGTCGTGACCGACCGAGCGCCCGATGCCCGTGGCCGCGTAGTCGTCCGGCTCGTTAGGCGCGGGCCGGGCGATGCGGTCGGCGGCGCGACCCGCGCCCTGCGCCTGCGACTCGGACTTGCGCGCCTCGCCGCGCTCGCCCGCGCCCGTCTCGTCGCGCCCCTGTTCGAGCGGGCGCACGCGCGGCGGCGGGACGACGGCGACGGGCCGGCGCTCGCGGAAGAAGACGGCCGTGATGACGCCCACGTCCTCGGCGCGGCCGAGCTTGGCGGCGTAAGAGTCGCCCTCGGTCGTGAAGTAGAAGCGGCGCGCGCGCGTGGAAGACATCTGCCAGCCGCCGACCGTGATCGTGCCGTATGGTTCGATCACCCACTTGCTCGCGGCCCGCGCCGTCGTGTGGCGCGCGTCAATCGTGTTCAGCCCGTCCACCGCGAGCGCGACCGCCACGCGGTCGGGCAGCGGGTTCGTGATCCGCAGCTCGTACTCGGCGTTCGGCACGGCCTCGACGTAGACGCGCCCGCGCGCCGGCATCTGTTCGAGCGGGTAGCCGTTGACCAGCACCTCGACCCGGAACGCACGCTCGTAGCCGGGCCGCGTCAAGTCCCTCTGCGCCCGCGCCGCGCCCCCGCCCGCCAGCGCGCCCGCGCAGACCAGCGACAGGAGCAGCCCCCGCTTCAGCAACCAAAGCCCCACTCTCTTCATCGCACACTCCTCCCTGTTCAATCCCGCCCGCCAGCCTTTGAACGCCGCGCGCAATAATTTCTTGCGGTCGCCGCGCGGTTCTGTGGTACAAGTCTCGGACGCCAAGCGCACGAGGGGCAGGTCACGTTCTACCAGCACAACCGACCGGAGCAAAGCCGGCATGATCAGTTTCGACGAGGCGGCGTGCCGCGACCTGGACGCGGCGACGCGCCGCGAGTGGTTGGAGACGAACGGGCTGGGCGGCTACGCCTCGACCACCATCACGGGCGCGAACACGCGCCGCTACCACGGGCTGCTCGTCGCCGCCACGCGCCCGCCCACCGAGCGCGCCGTCCTGCTCGCCAAGCTCGAAGACAAGCTCACCGTCGGCGACGAGGCGTGCGAGCTGGCCACGAACTACTACGAGCGCGGCACAGTCCACCCGCACGGCTACCTCGCGCTCACGGGCTTCCGCCTCGACCCGTTCCCCGTCGCCACCTACCGCGTCGGCGCTTACACGCTCGAAAAGTCCGTCTTCATGTGCCACGGCGAGAACACGACCGTCGTGCGCTATCGGCTCGACGCGCCCGCCGACGTGCGCGCCAAGCTCGAAGTGCGCCCGCTCGTCGCCATGCGCAACTACCACTGGCTCATGCACGAGGACGCGAACGCCTACGGCTCGGTCGAGCTTGAGCCGGGGCTGCTGCGCGTCGCGCGCCGCGACGACCCCGTCACGCTCTACCTCGCGCACGACGCGCAGCACATCTTCGTTGACAAACTCTGGTATCGCCAGTTCGTGCTCCTCGAAGAACGCGCGCGCGGCTTCGACTACCAGGAAGACCTGTTCAATCCGGGTCTACTCGTGCTTGAGCTGCGCGGCGGCGAGACGCGCAGCCTCGTCGCCTCGACCGAGGCGCGCAACGTCGCCGATGCGGCGCGCTACGAGGAGCAGGAGCGCGCGCGCCGCCGCGGCGTCGGCGAAAAGTACGCCGACCGCGGCGAGTACGTGCAGCAACTCGTCGCCGCCGCCGATCAGTTCGTCGTGCGCCGCGGGCGCGACCTGCGCACGGTCATCGCGGGCTACCCGTGGTTCACGGACTGGGGCCGCGACACGATGCTCTCTCTGCCCGGTCTCGCGCTCGCGCTCGAACGCTTCGACGTGGCGCGCGAAATCCTGCTCGCCTTCGTCGCCTATCTCAACCAGGGCCTGCTGCCCAACCGCTTCCCCGACACCGACGCGCCGCCCGAATATAACACCGTGGACGGCACGCTCTGGTTCGTCCACGCGGTCGGCGAACTGTTGCGCCGCACCGACGACGAGCAGTTCGTCCGCGAACACTTCTACGAGGCCTTGCGCGACATCGTCACCTGGCACGAGCAGGGCACGCACTACTCGATCCGCATGACCGAGGACGGGCTGCTCAGGGCCGGCGAGCCGGGCGTGCAGTTGACGTGGATGGACGCGAAGGTCGGCGACTACGTGGTGACGCCGCGCGCGGGCAAGCCCGTCGAGATACAGGCGCTCTGGTACAACGCGCTGCGCACGGTCGAGGGGATCGCGCGCCGGCTCGGCGACGGGCAGACGTGCGAGCACTGTCGCGCCGTGGCCGACGGCGCGCGCGCCAGCTTCAACGGGCTGTTCTGGGACGAGCAGACCGGCGGTCTCTACGACACGGTGGCCGACGACGGCACGCCCGACGCGGCCATACGCCCCAACCAAATCTTCGCCGTCAGCCTGCCGCACGCGCTCGTGACGGGCGCGCGCGCCCGGCGCATCGTCGAACTCGTCCGGCGCGAGCTGCTGACGCCTTACGGCTTGCGCACGCTCGCGCCGTCTTCGCCCGACTACCGGCCGCGCTACGAGGGCGACGCCTACGCGCGCGACACGGCTTACCACCAGGGCACGGTCTGGCCGTGGCTGCTGGGGCCGTTCATCACCGCGTACCTGCGCACGAACGACCGGACGGAGGAGACTTTGCGGACGGCGCGCGGCTGGACGGAAGGCTTCCGCGCGCACCTGCGCGAAGCCGGTCTCGGCCAGGTCTCGGAAATCTTCGACGCCGAGCCGCCGCACACGCCGCGCGGCTGCATCGCCCAGGCCTGGAGCGTCGCGGAGCTATTGCGCTGCGAGCTGAATGAATTAGCGTGAGGGTGATTGCTTTCGGTGGTTGAGGGTGGCGCGGGGCCGTTTTCAACACAGAGTACACAGAGGAAGCACAGAGGACACAGTAAAGCCTCTGTGGCCTCTGTGGGCCCTCCGTGTACTCTGTGTTTATCTTTTCTCCCGCCACATTCAGCCGCAAAGTAATTAATCCCCATGTCAACAAACACGCCGCCGCCGTATTTCCCGCAGGGGTCTCTGATGCCGCCCGACCCGGACAGGGCGCGCAAGTTCAAGCTGACGGTGATCGGCTGCGGCGTGTTGTTGCTGCTGGCGTTGGCGGGCGCGGTCGCGTGCGTCGTCTACTTAATCCGCGCGCTGCGCTGAGTGAAGAACTGCGCGGCGACGATGACGGTCAGGCCCGTGGTGACGGCGGCCGAGAGCAGGCAGAACTGGCAGAAGTGGCCGATGACGAAGCCTTGCAGGTAGAGCAGCCATAGCGTCATAAAAAACATCGCGGCGACGAGCGGCGCTAGGAGCCTGCGCGCCCACGCGCTGCCGAACGCGGCGAGCGTGGCGAGACTGAACACGGCGAAGTACGCGAGCGCGCCGAGCGCCGCGAGCGGCACAGACCCCACGGTCGCGTAGGGGCTGCTCAACACTTCCGAGCAGCCGGAGATGACCGTGCAGCGCACGCTCCGGCCCGACAGGTGCTCGACCGTCAGGTAGAGCGCATCCGCCAGACCGACGAGCGCCAGCAGCGCCGCCGCCGCGTCGAGCCAGACGCCGCGCCGCCGTCCTTGCGCTCCCACGTTTGCCGCCGAGTCCGCCAACGTCGCTTGAGACCCGCCCGTCGTCACTGTCAAGACTTGCCCGCCAGCGCCGCGTCGATCTGTACGCGCAGCTTGTCGAAGTCCATCGTCTCCTCGAACGACAACATGCGGCCGTTCAGGAAGACGGTCGGCGTGCCCGTCACGCCGCGCATCTGCGCGAGCGCCGCATCCTGCGCCACGCGCATACCCGTCACCGCGCCGTCCAGGTCTTGCGTGAAGCGGCTCATGTTCAGCCCCAGTTCCTGCGCGTAACGCAGGAAGAGCGGGCGCGCCACGTCGGCCTTGCTCCACTCCTGCTGCCGCTCGTAGAGCAGGTCGTGCATCTCCCAGAACTTGCCCTGCTGCCCGGCGGCTTCGGCTGCGCGCGCCGCCTCCTGCGCGTGCTTGTGTATGTTCGGCAGCGGCAGGTTGCGGAACGAGAAGCGGACGCGGTCGCCGTAAGACGAGAGGACGCGCTGCGCGATGGGGTGGAACAGCCCGCACGGCGGGCACTGGTAGTCGCCGTACTCTTCGAGCCGGACGGGCGCGTCCATGCGCCCCTTGAAATGCACCGGCTCGTCTTCGGGCACGACCGTCGGCGCGGGCGCGGCCGGCGTCTGCGGCGGCAGTTGGCTGATGTTGGTCGGCTCCGGCGACTTCAGCAGCATGTAGACGCCGCCGACCGCGATGATCAGCACGGCGACGATGATGGCGATGGGGACGAGTCGTTTCATAAGGTTGTCGCTGGGGCGTGCGCGCGCGCCGCGGCCGCGCCGGTGCGCCCTGCGCCAAACTTAAAAGCAAACAGGCAAAAGTGCAACCGGCGGACGGAGGCCGGCGTTGCACTTTTGCCTGTCGTGTCGGGGCCAGGCCGTCAGAGCGCGATGCGCGCGACGCGTTGGGTGATGGCCTTGACGCCGTCGAAGCCGGGCAACTGTTCCAGCTTCTGCCCGACGTTGCGGTCGAAGAAGTCCACGCCGCCCGCGCCGCTAAAGAGCGTGGCGATCAGGTAGTTCGTCTCGCGCTTCGGCTTCGTGCCCTGCCCGACCGGCGTCCAGAACTTGCTGATGACGTTGCGCGCGAGCCGCTGGGCGAAGCCGGAGCGCGCGAGCTTGATGCGCGCGATGTTCCAGTAGAACTTCGAGTGCGCCGCCTCCTCCTGCGCGATGGCGCGCAGGAGTTTTTCCAGCACGGGGTGCTTGGCCAGCTCCCACAGACGCCGGTAGCCTTGCAGCGTCGTCATCTCGTTGATCGCGCCCCACGTCATGTGCACCGCCGAGAAGCTCGCGCCGAACAGGTTCGTCACCAGCGGGTAGAGCCGGTTCTCGAAGGTGTAGTTGAACGGGATGGCGGCGCGCGCTTCGTCCAACCAGCGCGGGCTGACGGGCACGCCCGCCTCCTCCATGAAGCGGTTGAGCAGCTCGGCGTGCTGGAACTCTTCGACGTGCCAGCGATCCATGAACCGCTTGATGACCGGACTCTTGCCGGTCGGCGTGCGCCGCAACTCGGCGTAGTAGATGTCTGTGAACGCTTCCACGTCGCGCATGTAGACGAGCACGGGCACGAACGCCGGGTCGAGCGCGTGCGCGCGCACGTCCTGCCACGGGAAGCCGCCGACGAATTCGGGGGTGAGCGCGCGCGGCTGTCGTTCGTACCAGGCCAGCACGTCGCTTTCTGTGTCAAACACGGTCGAGGAGGTCTCCTTCAGCGAGTGAAAGGTGCTAGTATTGAGCCACCGGATTTACGAGCCGCCCGGCGAGGGCGGTTTTAGACGCGCCGCGCGCGCGATAAAGCATAAGGCGGCGGGCGTGAATTGTGCGCGGGCGTGTGCGCCTGCTTGCGGGCGACGCGACCGGCGCAAGTTTGTACGGCAACCAACCCCGGCGCGACGAGGGCGAAGCATACATGAAGGAGCACGCGGAGACAATCACAAAACGCGGGGGCGGGGCGGCGGCGCTCTACGACCGCTTCGCCGACCTCTACGATCTGACCTTCAAATTCAACGGCTACGGGCGCTCGCTCGTGCGCTACTTCGCGACGCGACTGCCGCCGCTGCCCGCGGGCGCGCAAGTCCTGGACGCCGGCTGCGGCACGGGGCTGCTCATGCTGGCCATGCTGCGCGCGCTCCGCCGCCCGGCCCGCATCACGGCGCTCGACCTCTCCGCGCCGTCGCTCAAAAAGGCCCGCCGCGCCGTCCGCGACACGGAAGCGCGCCGCCGGCACAGCGTCCGCTTCCTGCAAGGCAACCTGCTGGCGCTCCCGTTCGCCGCCGAGACCTTCGACTTCGTCGCCACGAGCGGCGCGCTCGAATACGTGCCCATCGCCGAGGGTCTGACGGAACTGGCGCGGGTGCTCCGCCCCGGCGGCTACCTGCTCCACCTGCCCGTCCGCCCGTCGCCCGTGAGCACCTTCCTCGAAATCCTCTTCCGCTTCAAGACGCACCCGCCCGCGCAGGTGGAAGCCGCCACCGCGCGCCACTTCCGCGTCCTCTCGCGCCACCACTTCCGCCCCCACGAAAGCATCGGCTGGACGAAGCTCGCGATCCTCGCGCAGAAGAAGGATTGAGTCAGGAGTCAGGAGTCAGGAGCCAGAAGTCAGAAGAAGAGAGGCCGGCTATTCATTCTGACTTCTGGCTCCTGACTCCTGACTCCTGACTTGTTCTCCCTTCATTTTGTCCAACACGACGCGCGCGACCGTCGGGATGATGTCGCGTTCGTTGGCGTGGTCGGTGGTGAAGGTGACGAGGACGAAGCGCGCGCCGTTGGGCAGTTCGACGTAGGCGGCGTCGTGGCGCGTGGTGCTCGTCCAGCCGGCTTTTGACCAGAGTCTCGCCGCGGGGGCGTCCGCGAGTGCGAGCGCGGTGAAGCCGTGCGCCTGGTCGTCTGTGTTGGTGCTCGTGCCGGCGAAGTCGCGCTTGAGCAAGTCCATCATCTGCCGGCTGCGTTCGGCGCTGACGGCGCGGCCCGTGGCGATCTCCGCGAGCAGCCGCGCGGTCGCGTCGGTCGTCAGCTTGTTGCGGTTCTCGCCGTTAGGGCCGCGCGAGAAACGCTCGCGCCCGTAGGCGTCCTCGCAGAAGGTCTTCTGGTTCGTGTTGATGTTGGTGTAGCCGAGGCTTGCGAAGTAGCGGTTGACGGCGTTGCGCTTCTGCAACCACGCGCGCATCTCTTCGGGCGGCAGCTCGCGCCCGCTCGTCGTGTCGGTCAACACGTCGAGCACGTAGCCGGTCGCGTCGTTCGACGAGTCCACGATCATGTCGCGCAAGGCGCGGCGCAACTCCTCCGTGTCCTTGAGCCGGCCGTCTTCGAGCCAGCGGTGCGCCGCCGCGAGGTAGAACAGCTTGACGACGCTCGCCGGGTAGACGCGCTCGTTGCCGCGGAAGCTGCCCGCCGCCGCGCGCTGCGGGTCGCGCAGATCGACGAGCGTCACGGACAACTGCTCCGGCTTCAGCCCCTTGTCCGCGAACTTTTTCAACACCGCCTGCGCCGCCTCGTCCACCACAGCCTGCACGGCCGGCGACGGCACGGGCACGAGCGCCGCAGGCGTTGCAGCGGAACGCGGCGCGCGCTCCTGCCCCGCTTGCGGCGGCGCGCACCAGAGTATTAAGCCCAACATGACGGCGACGAAAGTCAGCAGCTTTCTCATCTTCACCCCGCTACAGTTCGACATACGTGAGCTTTCATTTAACCAGATTCACAAACAGCGTGATGACGAGCGCGTTCGAGAAGTCTATGAAGAACGCGCCGACGACCGGCACGACGAGGAAGCTGCGCGGCGCGGGGCCGTAGCGCGCGACGAGCGCCTCCATGTTGGCGACGGCGTTCGGCGTGATGCCGAGACCGAAACCGACGTGCCCGCTCGCCGTCACCGCCGCCTCGTAGTCGCGCCCCATCAGCGTGAACGTGACCAGCGCCGCGTACGCGAGCATCAAGACGATCTGCACGCAGAGGATGACGAGCATCGGCAGCGCCAAGCCCGCCAGTTGCCACAGCTTCAAGTCCATCAACGCCAGCACCAGAAACAGCGCCAGCGCGATTGCGCCCAACGCCTCGACGGCGCGCACGTCCAGCCGCCAACGCGCGCTCCGGTCGGCGCAGAAGCGCACCAGCGCCGCCACGATCATCGCGCCGATGTAACCGGGCAACACAAGGCGAAGACGCGTCAGCCCCAGACTCAACAACGCGCCCACGCCCATCACCGCGAGTATGACGAGCAAGTGACCCAGCAACACGCCGCCCGTCAACCCTCGCTGCGACTCGTTCGATAACTCGTGCGCCGACTCACCAACCGACGCACGCGCCGACTCTCTCGCCAGTTCGTCGCGCGTCGCCACACCGGACGCCCCCGCAGCAACTACTTCATCTTCGTCCTCCGCACGCCCCGCCCCGCCCATCGCCCCGACGGCCCAAAACTCCGCCTCCGCCGCCGCGCGCTCACGCGCCGCGCGTTGCTCATCCGCGTGTTCACTCGTGGCGCGTTGCCCTAGCTCGCGTTGACTGTCCGCGCTTTGACTTGTGGCCCGCGGCTGCGCGAGCCGGCGGCGGCGTATGAGCGCGGTGGCGAGCGGGTTGCCGACGAGGTTCGAGACGAAGATGCCGAACGTGGCCGAGGCGATGATGAGCGCGGGCGCGCCCGCCAACCCCAGCCCCTCGAACAGCGGCGCGAACGCCAGCCCCGTCGCCGGCCCGCCCGTCAGCGTCAGCGCGCCGCAGATGATTCCTAACCCGGCCGGCGCGCCCAGCGCCCGCGCCACGCCGATCCCGACCACGTTCTGCACCACCGCCAGCGCCGACGCCAGCAGCCAGAACAGCCCCATGCGCCACCCGCCCGCGCGCAGCAAACGCACCGTCGCGCCCAGGCCGATGGTCGTGAAGAAGACCGTCTGCAAAGGCGCGCGCAGACTCGTGTCGAGCACGACGCCGGTCGCGCCCCAACGCCGGAGCGCCAGCACGGCGAGCGCGCACAACAGCCCGCCGACCGCCGCCGCCGGGATGCTCGCCCGCCGCAGGAAGCCCACGCGCCGCTGCACCGCGCCGCCCAACGCGAGCGCCACGGCCGCCAGCGCCAGCGTAAGCACCAGGTCGAGCTTCAGCGTGCGCAACCCTTCGACGACAGTGAACTCCACGTCGCGCCTTTAATCCCAACGGCCGACTGACCACGGACAACGGACGGTCTTTAACCCCAGAACTCGTCCCACGCCGCCTGATCGGAGAAATAGTCGCGCGCCTCCACGATCTGTCCGTTCTGGACGCGCACGACGAGCGCGAGATCAACGTCGAGCGTCCGGCCCGCGCGCACGGCCGACAGGTGTTCGAGGCTGACGGCGTGCGCGTCGCTCGCGGCGATGTCGCGCGGGTCGGGTCTGAACGTGCCGCCGCTCAACTCCATCAGCCGGCCGAAGTAGGCGAAGACGGCGTCGCGCCCGCGGTGCGCGCCCGCGACCTGACTGCGACCGGGCACGTGCCAGGTGATGTCCGGCGCGAAGACCTCGCCCAGCGTGTCGAAGTCGCCGCGCAAAAACGCCTCGTAAGCGCGCCGCAAGACCGCGGCGTTCGGATGCTCGCTCATCAACTGTCAACCTTTCGTTTGTGGTTGTGATTCACTGCGCCGCCGCTTCGTAGACGACGCGGCCGTCCATGACGGTCAGCGTGACGCGTGCGTGTTCGATGTCGGCCGGGTCGATCTCGAAAATGTCGCGGTCGAGGATGACGAGGTCGGCGAGTTTGCCGGGGGCGAGCGTGCCCTTCACGTCGTCCTGGAACTCGGCATAGGCCGAGCCGACCGTGTAGGCGCGCACGGCCTCTGCGACCGTGATCTTCTGTTCGGGTATCCAGCCTTGCGGGTTCTTGCCGTCGAGCGTGCGGCGCGTGGCGGCGGCGTACAGCCCAAGCATCGGGTTCAAGGGCGCGACGTACCAGTCCGTGCCGAAGGCGAGCGGCGCGCCCGCGTCGAGCAGCGCGCGGAAGGCGTAAGTCGTGCGCGCGCGCTCGTGCCCGATGCGCTTCTCCGCCCAGCGCCCGTCGTCAATCGCGTGGTACGGCTGCATCGAGGCGACCACGCCGTCGCGCGCGAACCGCTGAATGTCTCGCGGGCGCAGGTGCTGCGCGTGCTCGATGCGGAAGCGGCGGTCGCGCGCGCCGTGCTCGCGCGCCACCTGCTCGTAGATGGAGAGTATCTGATCGTTGGCCGCGTCGCCGATGGCGTGGATCATCACCTGGAGGCCGACCGCGTCCGCGCCGCGCACGCGCGCGAGCATCGCGCCTTCGGGCTGCATCTCGTCGCCGAGCAGCCCGCGCGTGGCGGGCGCGTCGAGGTACGGCTCGAAGAAGAGCGCGGTGGTCGAGCCGAGGCTGCCGTCGGCGAAACCCTTCAAGCCGCCGATGCGGATCAGATCACTCCCGAAGGCGCGCAGCACGCCGACGCGCCGCAGCGCCTCCCATGTCGTGATCGAGCGCACGGCGTAGACGCGCGTCTTCAACTCGCCGCGCCGCGCGAGCAGTTGGTAGACGGCCACGTCGTCGCCCGCAGACATGTCCTGCACGCTCGTCACGCCGAGGCTGGCCGCGTGCTCGGTCGCCGCGCGCGCCGCGGCCAGACGCTCTTCGAGCGTCGGCTCAGGAACCTTGTCGTAGACGGCCGCCATCGCGGCGTCCTTCAGGATGCCGGTCGGCTCGCCCGCCGCGTCGCGCACGATGAGACCGCCGGGCGGGTCTGGCGTCGCGCGCGTCACGCCCGCGAGCCGGAGCGCGGCGCTGTTCGCCAGCGCCATGTGCCCGTCGAGGCGGTTGACGAAGACGGGGCGGTCGGGCGTGAACTGATCGATCAACTCTTTGGTCGGGAGCGGCGCGCCGGGCCAGCGTTCGTGATCCCAGTCGCCGCCCGTGATCCAGCGGCCGGGCGGGAGCTTGGCGGCGTACCGGCGTATGCTCTCGGCGAACTCGGCGGGGCTGGCGGCGTCGCGCAGTTGCACGCTGGCGAGGTGGTAGCCGCCGTCTATGAAGTGGACGTGCGCGTCGTTGAAGCCGGGCAGCACGAGCGCGCCGCGTGCGGCGATGACGCGCGTGCGCGGCCCCACGAGCCGCCGCACTTCCGTCGTCGTGCCGACGGCGACGATGCGGTTGCCGTAGACCGCCACGGCCTCGGCCGCGGGGCGCGCCTTGTCCATCGTGCGGACGTTCGCGTTGACGACGACGAGATCGGCCGTCAACGTCTGCCCGCCGGTCTCGGTTACTGACAGGGCGCTCATAAGACACGCGGCGACGAGCGGCGCGACGAGTTTGCGGAGCTTCATAAAAGGGAGCGGGAGACGGGGCTACGTGCCGACCGGGCGCGTAGTGTATCATCTAACCCGCCCGTCCGGTCAAAGTATCCGAAGACTCCCGATCAGCAACAGCGCAGCGTGGATCAGCTCGTCCAAACTTTGCGCGCCGTCGCCGGCGCAGGGAACGTGATCGCCGACGCCGACGAGCTGCTCGTCTACGAGTGCGACGGGCTGACGCAGCACAAGCACAAGCCGCGCGCCGTCGTCTTCCCGACGAGCACGGAGGCGACTTCGGCGGTCGTCAAAGAACTGGCGCGCGCGGGCGTCTCGTTCGCGCCGCGCGGCGCGGGCACGGGGCTGTCGGGCGGCGCGCTGGCCTTGGGCGGCGGCGTCGTCATCGAGCTGGCGCGTATGCGCCGGCTGCTCAAGGTGGACGCGGCGAACCGGCTCGCCGTCGTCGAGACCGGACTCGTCAACGCGCAACTCTCGCGCGCGGTCGCCGCGACGGGTCTGCATTACGTGCCCGACCCTTCGAGCAACGCCTCTTGCACCATCGGCGGCAACATCGCCGAGAACGCGGGCGGCATACACTGTCTGAAGTACGGCACGACGACCGATCACGTGCTCGGCGCGCGCGTCGTGTTGAGCGACGGGCGCGTCGTCGAACTCGGCGGCGCGGGCGCGGAAGCGGCGGGCTACGATCTGCTCGGCGTCTTCGTCGGCGCGGAAGGCACGTTCGGCATCGCCACCGAGGCGACCGTGCGCCTCGTGCCGCTGCCCGCCGCCGTGCGCACGCTCCTCGCCGACTTCGCCGACGTGGACGACGCGAGCCGCGCCGTCTCCGCGCTCATCGCCGCCGGTCTCATGCCCGCCGCGCTGGAGATGTTGGACGGCGCGACCATACGCGCCGTCGAGGCCAGCGTCTTCGCCGCCGGGCTGCCGGCGGACGCGGGCGCGGCGCTGCTCGTCGAGCTGGACGGACTCGAAGCCGGCCTCGATGAAGAAGCGGCCCAGGCCGAGGCGGTCTGCCGCGCGCACGGCGCGCGCAACGTGCGGCGCGCGGCCGACGAAGCCGAGCGCAAAAAACTCTGGGCGGCGCGCAAGGGCGCGTTCGGCGCGATGGGCCGGCTCGCGCCCGACCTCATGTTGCAGGACGCGGTCGTCCCCCGCTCGCGCCTGCCCGAAATCCTCGCCGCTATCTACCGCATCGGCGCGCGCTATGAACTGCGCCTCGCCAACGTCTTCCACGCGGGCGACGGCAACCTACACCCGCTCATCTGCTTCGACCTGCGCGACCCCGCAGAGGTGCGCCGCGTCGCGGCGGCGAGCAAAGAGATCGTGCAGACGTGCGTCAACGCCGGCGGCACGATCACCGGCGAGCACGGCGTCGGTCTCGACAAGCGCCAGTACATCCCGCTCATCTTCAACGACGACGACCTCGCCGCCATGCTCGCCGTCCGCGCCGCCTTCGACCCGTCGGGCTTGTGCAACCCCGGTAAGATCATCCCCGCACCCCGCGGCTGCGGCGAAGCCCGCGCCGTCGCAACACACGCGCTCGCACAAAAAGCCGCCGACAACAACGGCGACGCAAGCACGAACGACGACGACGACACAACCACGCCGCCGTCTGCCACTGCTTCCGCCGCGCGCGCGATCACTACGCGCCGCGACTTCGCGCCCGACATGTCCTTTCATCAACTCGCGGCGCTCGTCGGTCATGCGCACGTCGCGCAAGAAGGCGCGTCCGTCACGGTCGCGCCGGGCGACGTGGCGGAGGCGTGCGAGGTCGTGCGCCTCGCGGCGCGCGAAGGCTGGCCCGTCGTCCCGGCCGGCGCGGCCACATGGCTCGACGCGGGGCAGCAGACGGAAACTGCGGCGCTGTTCGTCACGACGCGGCGACTCGACCGACTCGTCCGGCACGAGCCGGCCGATCTGGTCGCCACCGTCGAAGCCGGCCACCCGCTCGCGGCGTTCAACGACGCGGCCGCGCGCGCAGGTCAATGGTTGCCGCTCGACCCGCCGGACGACGGGCGCGCGACCGTGGGCGGCGTCGTGGCGACCGGCGCGCGCGGCGCGCAGAGCTTCGGCTACGGCGCGCCGCGCGGCTTCGTCCTCGGCCTGCGCGCCGTGTTGGCCGACGGACGCTTGATCAAGGCGGGCGGCAACGTCGTCAAGAACGTCGCCGGCTACGACCTCTGCAAGCTGTTCGCCGGCAGCTACGGCACGCTCGGTCTGATCGTCGAACTGAACGTCAAGCTGCGCCCGCGCCCCGCGCGCGAAGTGACCGTCGTCGTGCGCGCCGCGTCAAGTGACCTGTGCGAGCGCGTGCGCCAACTTCTCACGGGCGCGTTCCTGCCGTGCGCCGTCGAACTTCTCTCGCCCGCCCTGGCCGCTGCGTGCGACGTGCCCGGCGACGAAGCTCGGCCGGCGCTGCTCATACGCTTCGCCGGCACGGTCCCCGCCGTCGCCGATCAAGCGGCGCGCGCCCGCACTTTGATGAACAGCGGCGGCGCTGTCGAACGTCGCGCCGTCGAACTCGTCGAACCGGACGCGCACCTGTGGCGCGCGCTCGCCGCGCAAGCTTTGCGCGCCGAACACCGACTCGTCTGGCGCGCGTCCGTCTTGCCCGCGAACGTGCCCGCGCTCGTCGCCGCGCTCGCGGATGAAAAGAGCGCGCGCCTCGATGAAACACACTGGCACGCGGGTCTCGGCGACGGCCGGCTGCGCGTGCTGCACGGCGCGTGCGCGCGTGAGACTGATCCGTGCGCGATGCTCACGCGCTGGCGGCGCAAAGCCGAAGCACTCGGCGGCGTGCTTGTCGTCGAGCGCGCGCCGTGGGACGTGAAGCGTGAACTTGACGTGTGGGGCGTGCCGGCGGCGGCGTCCGAGTTGATGCGGCGCGTCAAGCGACAGCTCGATCCGGCGGGCTTGCTCGCGCCGGGGAGGTTCGCGTTCTGATGCCCGCGCCAGCGACACAACCCGGCGGCGCGCTCGCGCACGAAGAGCGCAAGCTGCTCGCGTGCATCCACTGCGGGCTGTGCCTCGAAGCGTGCCCGACCTATGTCGCCACGGGCGACGAGAACGACGGCCCGCGCGGGCGCATCTACCTGATGCGCGCCGTCGAAGAGGGGCGACTGCCCGCCACGGCCGAAGTCTTCCGCCAACACATCGCCCGCTGCCTCGGCTGCCGCGCCTGCGAGAGCGCGTGCCCGGCCGGCGTCGAGTACGGACAACTGCTCGAAGCCGCGCGCGCAGACCTCGCCCACGCGCGCCCCGCGCGCGGCCCCACGCACCGCCTGCTTCATTTCGCCCTACGCCACGTCTGGCTCCACCCCGCGCGCCTGCGCGCCGCCTTCGCGCTCGCACGCCTAACGCGCGACTCAGGACTGCCGCGCCTCCTGCGCGCGACGAGAATCCCGCGTGCCCTCGCGCCCCGTCTCGACCTCGCGCTCGCGCTCCTGGTCAGCTCCGCCCCCGCTGCGTTGACCACAGACGACGCGCACGCGACAGCGGACAGTTCACGCATAACGGCAGACGGCGAACAAGCAGTGATAGACGACGAACGCGCGTCGGCGCGTGCAGCCGGTGCGTTACCGACGCGCGTCTCGGCGACCGCACACGGCGGCTTAGACAGCGACGCGCCGCGCACCGGCACGCCCGGCGCACACACGCCCGTGGCGCAGCCCGCGACGCGCGCACTGCTCTTCGCGGGCTGCGTGACCGAAGGCCTGTTCGCGCGCGTGAACCGTGCGACGGAGCGCGTGTTGCGCGCGAACGGCTGCTCAATGTCACGTCCGCGCGGGCAGGCCTGCTGCGGCGCGCTGCACGCGCACGCGGGCGACCTCGCGGGCGCGCGCCGGCTCGCGCGGCAAAACGTCGCCGCCTTCGCCGACGAAGACTCGACGCCCGTCGTCACCAACGCGGGCGGCTGCGGCGCGCTGCTCGCGTCCTACGGCCAACTGCTCGCGGACGATCCCGTTTACGCCGAGCGCGCACGCGCCTTCGCCGCGCGCGTCCGCGACGTGAGTCAGCACTTGCACGCGACGGGCTTGCGCGCGGGCGCGCCGCTGGACGCACCCGTCACCACCTACGACGCTTCGTGCCACCTGCTCCACGGGCAGCGCGCCGTCGCCGAGCCGCTCGCGTTGCTGCGCGCCGTCCCCGCGCTCCGCTTCGTGCCGCTCGCCGGCAGCGACGTGTGCTGCGGCGGCGCGGGCGTCTACAACCTGATCGAGACGGAGTTGTCGGCGCGCGTGCTCGCGGAAAAGTTGAGCCACGTCCGCGCGACCGGCGCGGGGCTGCTGGCGACCGGCAACCCCGGCTGCCACATGCAACTCAGTGCGGGCGCGCAGCTCGCCGGTCTGCCCCTGCGCGTCTGCCACCCCGTCGAACTGCTGGACGAGTCCTACCGCCGCGCGGGCTTCTACGAAGAGGGCCACGAAGAAACGCAAAGAGTGACAACTGACGGGTGACGAGCTATGATGCCCGCGCTCGTCGCCGGTCGGGCGTCAAGCGGCGCGCACGCTGCCGCCCGTACTCATCGTTGGGCACACACCATCTAACCCCTATGGCTGACATCGAATTGATCCGCAAGCGCACGGCGTTCGCGGGCGCGCTGCTGTTTCTCGTCGGGATGCTGACGGGCTTCTGGCTGGCGGCGGCCGCGACCGGCAAGTTCGGCCAGCTCGGCGACCCGCGCCTGACGCCGCAACTCGCGCGCGCCGCGCACCTGAACGCGCTCTTCGGCGGGCTGTGGCTCGTCGCCGCCGCGTGGAGCTTCCAGTTCCTCCACTACGGCGCGCGCGGCTTGCGCCGGCTCGCGCTCGTCATCGCCGTGCCCGCTTACGCCAACTGGCTCGTGACGCTCGTCGCCTCGGCCATCGGCGTCAACGGTCTCGACTACACGGGGCGGCTCGCCAACGACGTGATCGCCTTCCTGCTGCAAAGCACCGTCGTCCTACCGACGCTCGTCGCCTGCGTCGCCTGGGTCTGGGGCTTTCGGACGAAGACGGCGGGGTGAGCTTGCGGTCGAGTGTAGCCAACGATCAATTAAACACAGAGTACACAGAGTTCCCACAGAGTTCACAGAGTTCTTAACTGTGTCCTCTGTGCTTCCTCTGTGTACTCTGTGTTAAGACTGGCCGCGCTAAACTCAACCGCCGACGAACCTAAAGGTCTGAGAAGGCGACGCGGCCGCCGACGATGGTCAGGCGCACGCGCCCCGCGTCGTCGAGCGCGGTGAGGTCGGCGCGCTGCCCCGCTGCGATTGTGCCGCACTCGTGCGTGAGACCGAGGAGCGCGGCCGGGTTGTGCGCCGTCAGGCGCGCGATCTCGACCGCCGACGCGCCCAGCGAACGCATCATCCGCACGCCGTCGCGCACAGTGCTGACCGAGCCGGCGATGCTGCCGCGCTCGTTGCGCGTGCGCCCGCCCGCCACCGCCACACGCTCGCCCCAGAGTTCGTACTCGCCGTCGCCCAAGCCCGTGGGCGCGACCGCGTCGCTCACGAGCAGCAGGCGCGCGCTCGTCTTGCAGCGCAAGGCGAGGCGCAGGGCGAGCGGGTCTGCGTGGACGCCGTCGGCGACCACGTCGCAGGTCACGTCGTCGCGCAAGAGACCCCAGCCGACGGGGCCGGGCGCGCGGTGGTGGAGCGGCGACATCGCGTTGAAGAAGTGGGTCATGTGACGCGCGCCCGCCGCTGCCGCCGCGTCGAGCGTCGCCACTTCGGCGCGCGTGTGGCCGATGGAGACGACCCAGCCGCGCGCCGCCAGCTCGCGCACCAGCGCGACGCCGCCCTCGATCTCCGGCGCGACCGTCGTCATGCGCGCCGCGCCGGAGACGGTCGGCAGGTCGGCGATGTCGGCCGCGTTCTGGAAAGTGCGGAAGTAGGCCGGGCGCAGCGCGCCGCACTGGGCGCGGTTGACGAAGGGGCCTTCGTAGTGGACGCCGACGGCGCGCGCCGCCGGTTCGCGCGCGCGTGCTTCGGCGCGCAACTGTGCGACGGCCGCCACCGCGCGCGCGTAGTCTTCCGGGGGGCCGGGCACGAAGGTCGGCAGCCAGACGGTCACGCCCTGCGTCGTGAGGAAGCGCGCGACCTTGTGCAGCCCTGCGGCGTCGGCCGTCATCGTGTCCACGCCGACCGCGCCGTGTATATGCACGTCTATGAAGCCGGGGTAGAGCGTCAGCCCGGTCAGGTCGAGCGCCCGCGCGTCGCTCGCGCCTTCAGTCTCGTCGGCGGCGTAAAGCTGCGTGATGCGCTCGCCGACGACGAGGACGCGCGTCTGATCCAAGACCGCGTCGGGGCCGACGACGCGCGCGCCGCGCAGCAGGAGCGCGCCCGCTCCGATGTTCTCTTCGCTCATAAGGGTCTACTCTGCGCGCCCAACATAGCACGCGCGCGCGCCGCCGATCACGCGCCGAATGGCTCGACCTATAGCTCTCTGCGGCTGCGACGTGTTTGGTCGAATGCGCGGCGCTCTTTTATGATGCGCGCGGCTTCCGCGTTCCGCTGGCCCGCCCGCTTATGTCTGTTACGCGTCAGCACACGAAGGAGCGGCTCGCGCCACTGTGGGGCGGCGCGCTGTCATTGTGTCTGCTGGCGGGGGCGGCGGCGGCGCAGACGGTCGCGCCGACGGAGTGTGCGGGCGTGGCGGCGCAGGCGGAGGCGGCGCGCGCGGCCGAGGCGCGCGGCGACGCGGCCGGCGCGGTCGCCAGTTACGAGGCGGCGGCGGCGCGCGCGCCGCGTTGCGCCGAGTTGTTGGTCAACCTCGGCGCGGCGTACAACCGCGCGGGCCGGGCCGAAGAGGCGCGCGCGGCCTTCGAGCGCGCGGCGGCGCTCGCGCCGCGCCTGGCGGCCGCGCACCTGAACCTCGGCATCACGCACTTCCGCGCGCGCCGTTACGCGGAGGCCGGCGCGGCGCTCGCGCGCGCGCTCGAGCTTGAGCCGGGGAACGCGCAGGCGCGGCGGCTGCTGGCGCTCGCGCTCGTCGCGCGTGAAGAATTTGCCGCGGCGGCCGAGCAGTTGGAACGTCTGCGCGCGGCGGACGAAGCGGACGCGGCGGTGCTGCTCGCGCTGGGCGAGTGCTACCTGCGTTTGCAGCAGTACCGGCTGGCGGCGGCGCGGCTGGGGCGGCTAGTCGAGCTTGCGCCGGACTCGGCGCGCGCGCACCTGCGCTACGGCGAGGCGCTGGACGACGCGAACGACTCGGAGCCGGCGCTCGCCGCGTTCCGCCGCGCCGTCGAGCTTGACCCGAACCTGCCCGAAGCGCACTACGCACTCGGCGCGGCGCTGTTGAAGCGCGGCGAGCCGGAGGCGGCGGCGGCCGAGTTCGCCGCGGAGTTGCGCGTCAACCCGGAGCTGACGCTCGCGCGCTACCAGCTCGGCGTGATCCGCCTGCGCCAGAACCGCCTGCCGGAAGCGGCCGAGTTGCTCGCGCGCGTGGTCGAGGCCGCGCCCGACTTTTATCACGCCTACGCGGCGTTGGGCCAGACGCTCATCAAGCAGCGCGAGGGCGCGCGCGCCGTCGCCGTGCTTGAGCGCGCCGTCAAGCTCAATCCTGAGTTGGCGGACAGCCACGCGCTGCTCGGTCGGGCCTACCAGATGACGGGGCGGCGCGCCGACGCCGAGCGCGCTTTCGCCGCCGCCCGCGCCGCGAGCGCGCGCGCGCGTAAGGAGTTTGAGGAACGGGTGCTGGGGCGGAGGCCGTGAGGGCGAAGGCCGGCCGCGCGTTGACTCTTTAGTCGTTGATCGTGGGTGGCGCGCGGCCGTTTTTAACACAGAGTACACAGAGGTCACACAGAGGACACGGTAAAAACTCTCTGTGTCCTCTGTGTCTCCTCTGTGTACTCTGTGTTGATCTGATCGTGGGAAAGCCGAAGCCCTGAAGTGAGCATGACACTCGCTTCAGGGCTGCGGCTTTTTAATCAGCGCGGGCTTACCAGTAGAACTTGACGCCGAGCTGTATCTGGCGCGGGTCGCGCGTGGAGAAGAACTGGCCGAACTGCCGTGTGGCGGTCGGGCCCATGCTCTGTAGGTTCTGGATGCTGTTGAACGCCGGGTCGGTCGGCAGCAGGTCGGGGATCGTCTGGAACACGTCGTTGAAGATCGTGTGGTTGAAGATGTTGAAGAACTCGGCGCGCAGTTGCACCCGGTAGCGCTCCGTGAAATTCAGGTTCTTCGTCACGTTCAGGTCGGTGAAGAACTGGTTCGGGAAGCGGAACGGCGCGCGCCCCGACGAGCCGATCTCGCCCACGGCCGTCGGGCGGAAGGCGAGCGGGTTGAACGCGTACGGGATGCCGCCCGACGGGTTCACGGGGATGTTCTCGGTCGGGTCGCTCAAGGCGTTCGGCCGGCTGCCGCGCGCGAACGTGGCCGTGCCCTGCACGACGCGGTTCAAGGGCAAGCCGGTCTGCGCCGTCGTGATGCCGGCCAACTCCCAACCGCTCAGCAGCAGCCGGCCGGCGGTCGAAGCCGCGAAGCCCGAATGGAAGGTCGGGACTTCGTAGACGTAGCTGGCGACGAAGACGTGCGTGCGGTCGAGCCGCGAGACGGCGCGCTCGATGCGGAAGTTGTTGCGCACCTGCGGCACGTCAATGGCGTCGCGGTCGTTGGTCGCGTCCGTCATGTTCTTCGACCAGGTGTAGGCGATCTGCGCCGTCAGGCCGCGCGTCGGGCGCAGGCGGAACGAACTGATCAGCCCGTGGTAGCGCGACGTGGCGGTCGTCTGCCGGTCGGTGATCGCGCCGAAGCCGCGGTAGGGCCGCGCGAGGTTGATGCAGTTGAGCGGGTTGTTAGACGCCGCGAGCGCCGGGTCGCAGCCCGCGACGCCGCGCGCCGCCGCGACGATCTCCGCCGGGGTCGGCGCGTTCAAGTCCACGGGCCGGATCAGGTGGTTGCCGGCCGAGCCGCTGTAGCCGATCTCGACGAGGGCGTTGCGGAAGACCTCCTGCTGGATGGTTAGCGACCACTGCTGGATTATCGGCGTGACGAAGGGCGCGGTCGTGGCGTTGACCGTGCCGAGGTTGCCGCGCGTCGCGGCCGCGTTGACCGCGGCCGGGTTGCCGAACGGGATCGGGGTGGCGAACGTGCCGGTCAGGGCGATGGAGTTGTTGAAGGGCGGCGTGGTGAACGAGTTCTGCTCGACGATGCCGACGAGCGCCTGATCGTAGTAGATGCCGTAGCCGCCGCGCAGCACCGTCCGGCCCGTGTTGCGCGGGTCCCAGGCGAAGCCGATGCGCGGGCCCCAGTCGTTGCCGTCGTCCTTCTGCACGCGCCGGCCGAAGGGCGAGTTGACGCCCGCGTAGGCGAAGCCGTTGGTCAGATCGAACGTGCTGGTCGTGAACGAACTGCACGAGACGTTGGCGCACACGGGCGCGCGGGCCGGGTTGTAGAAGCGGGGCAGGAAGGTGGCGAGCGTGTTGTTCAGATCGCGCGCCTGCCGGTAGCGGTAGTAGCGGATGCCGTAGTCGAGTTGGAAGTTCGGTCTGATCTTCCAGGTGTCCTGGAGGTAGAACTCGGTGCGGCCGAAGCGCAGGTTTTGCAGCACGTCGCGCTGCGGCTCGCTGTAGGCGGAGGCGCGGCCGAGCAGGAAGTCGGCGAGGCCGATGCCGCCGGTGGGGCCGACGCGCGTCAGCGTGCCGTTGAAGGTGTACGTCCCCTGCGTCGCGCTGGCCGCGTTCTCGTCCTTCGACTCGAAGCTCACGTCGCCGCCGACCTTGATCGTGTGCGGGCCGTAGACGACGGTCACGTTGTCCTTCGGGTTGTAGTTGCGGTACTTGATGTGGAACAACTGCCCCGAACCGATGGTCGGCTGGCCCGTGATGTTGATGACGGGCGGCAGGCCGCCGTTGTTCTCCGGGAACAACTCGGCGTTCGCCACGCGCACGTCCTGGCCGTTGTAGCGGCCGAGCAGCACGGTGTCGATCTTGTTGCCGGAGAACGTGAAGGTCGCCTCGTTGACGATGGACGGCCCGAAGCTGCTCGTCAGGCTGACGGCGAGCACGTCGCCGGGGACGGTCGTGTTGGTCGTGGCCACGTTCGGGATGGTCGCGCCGAAGAACAGCCCGCCGAGTTCGCGCGTCTCGGAGAGATCGCGCGTGTAGCGCCCCGTGAGCCGGTGCGTGGCCGTCAAATTATGATCGACGCGCACCGTCTCCTGCCGCGTGTTCTGGACGTTGGGCGTGGTGACGGCGAAGCGGTTGGGCGCGCGCCCGGCGGTGGCCGAAGGGATGTTCGGCTCCGGGTACAGGTTGAGCAGCGCGAGCGCGGCCTGGTTGATGCGCCCCGCCGGGATGGTGTTGTTCGGGAACGGCAGGTTGGTCAGCGGGTCGAAGATCGTCTGGTTGCCCGCCTCGGAGAAGTTGCCCTGGCGTTCGAGCAGGCTGGGCACGGTGATGGCCGAGGCGAGGCTGGGCGCGCGGATGATGCGCCGGAACTCATGCGAGAAGAGGAAGAAGGTCTTGTCGCGCTCCTTGTTGTAGACGCCGGGGATGACGACGGGGCCGCTCACGAGGTAGCCGAAGTTGTTGTAGCGCAGCTTGGGGCGCGGCGTGCGGGGCGTGCCGGCCGTGGCCAGCCCGGCGAGCACGGTCGCGTCGTTCGGCCCGAACGTGCCGTTGGCGTTGTTGAAGAAGCTGTTGGCGTTCAGCCGGTCGTTGCGCAGGAACTCGTAGGCCGCGCCGTGGAAGTCGCGCCCGCCGCCGCGCGTGACCAAATTCACCACGCCGCCGCCCGAGCGCCCGAACTCGGCCGTGGGCACGGAGGTGATGACGCGGAACTCCTGGATCGAGTCCACGGTCGGGATCGAGAGCAGCGTGATGTTCGAGCCAACGTCGGTGTTCGAGACGCCGTCCACGAGGAAGTTGATCGAGTTGCGGCGCGTGCCGTTGACCGAGAAGTCCACGGTGTTCGTCAGCCCGATGCCGATCTCGGACGTGCCGGAACTGGTCACGCCGGGGACGAGCGTCAGGAGTTGCAGGAAGTTGCGGTTGTTGAGCGGCAGCTCGACGACGCGCCGGTTCTCGACCACGTCGCCCACGGTCGGCGTCGTCTGGATGAGCGGCGCTTCGCCCGTGACCGTGACCACGTCGGAGACCGCGCCGGTTTCGAGCGCGATGTTCAGCGTCTTGCGGTCGTTGACGTTCACCTCGAAGCCCTGGTTCTGGTACTCCTTGAACCCCTGCATGCGGATGGACAGGTTGTAGCGGCCGGGCTGCACCAGCGGCAGCACGTAGTAGCCGCTCTCGTTCGTCTGCACCTTGCGCTCTTCGCCCGTCTGCGTGTTGGTCAGCGTGACTTCGGCGTTGACGACGACGGCCCCCGCCGGGTCGGTCACCGTCCCGACGATGTTGCCGGTGGTCTCTTGCGCCGCCGCGCCGGCGCACAGCGCGAGCAGACAGACGGCGAGAGCGGTTAACCGCTTGAGCATAGCGAGTCCTCCAAATTTAAATGACCAAAGCCGCCGGTCGCGCCGCGCCCCGACCGGCGGGCGGCAAGCTAGAAGTTGAACTTCACGCCCAACTGGATGCGGCGTGCGTTGCTGTTGACGCTGTCGCGGATGCGGCCGAACGTGCCCGAAGCGATGGAACTGGTCGAGCTGATCGGGAACTCGAAGGAGGGCGTGTTCGTCAGGTTGTTCACGTCGGCGCGCAGTTCGAGGTTCGTCCGCTCGCCGAAGTAGAAGCGCTTGCGCAGCGTCGCGTCGAGGTTGAAGAATTTCGGGCCGGTGAAGAAGTTGCGCCCCGTGTTGCCGATCTCGCCGGGGGCGGGGTCGGAGAAGCGCGCCCGCTCCTCGGCCGAGAAGATGTAGTTAGTGCCCAAGTCCTGCACGACGCCCGCCATGTCCGGCGTGCAGCCGGAGCAGTTGGCCGTCGAGAGCACGGCGTTGCTGACGCCGAAGATGCGCGAGTAGACGGTGAACGGGCGGCCCGATTGCAGGATGAAGGAACTCGCCAACTCCCACCCGCCGACGATCTGGTTGACGACGCCGGGCGAGCCGCCGAGGAAGCGCTGCCCGCGCCCGAACGGCAGATCGTAGACGGCGTAGCCTTGCAGGGCGTGGCGGCGGTCGAAGTCGGAGCGCGCGTAGTTGAGCCGGCGGTTGCGGTTGTCGAGCGGCGTGTTGGCGGCGGCGGGCGAGGCGTTGGTGTTCGACGTGGTGCGCCCCGCGATGGTGAAGGCCGGGTCGAACGAGCGCGTGTCCAGCGACTTGGCGAAGGTGTAGCTGGCCTGCATCAGCAGCCCGTGCCCGGCGCGGCGGCTGATCTGCGCCTCCAGGCCGTGGTAGGTGGAGAAGTCGTTCGTGTCGATCACGTTGAGCGCGCCGGTGAACTGCGGGAAAGGCTGGAAGAAGGAGGAGCTGAAGCCGTTGGCGACGATGGTGCGCACGCCGCCGCTGACGCGCTGCGAGAGCGAGAGGGCCGTGGCGGCGATTGACCCCTGCGCCAGTTCCGTGGTGAACAGCGTGCGGAACTGGGCCGAGCCGGCGTTGTTCGTCGCGCTGCCCGTGAGCAGCGCGTTGATGAGCGGGCTGGTCGCCGTCGCGCTGGCGCGCAGGGCGTTGAAGGCGTCGAGGAAGCTCTCGTTCGGGAAGCGCGGGTCGCGCGCGAAGACGTTGACCTGATTCACGTCGTAAGCGCCGTAGAGGCCGACGCCGTGCCGGCCGATGTAGTTGACCTCGGCCACGAAGCCGTGGCCGATCTCGCGCTGCACGCTCAGGCCCCACTGGTTGGTCTTCGGCGAGCGCGTGCTCGGGTCGAAGACGGTCAGCGAGTTGGTGGAGAACGGGATGGGCTGGCGCAGTTGTGCGGGCGTCCCCGGCGGCGAGAGCTGCGGGAGGCCGAAGCGGACGCGGCCCAACTCGTTAGGTTGCGTGCCGAAGGTCGTGTTGGTGATGCCGAGCGTCGTGCCCGGCGTGTTCGGGAAGATGGCCGACGACGTGACGAACGTGTTCATGCGGTCGTAGGCGAGCCGGTAGTTGGCGCGGATCGAAGTCTTGCCGTCGCCGAACGGGTCCCACGCGAGGCCGACGGTCGGCGCGAAGTTGTTCCAGTCGGAGTCGAACAGCTTGCCCTCGACGAACTTGATCTGATCGGTCGGCGGCGCGCCGAGCCGGATGGGCCGGTCGGGGCGCAGGATCACGTCGTCGCCGCCCGCGCGCGGCGACATCTTCGGCTCCCAGCGCAGGCCGTAGTCGAGCGTCAGGTTCGGGCGGAACTTCCACGTGTCCTGAAAGTAGAAGTCGTACTCGTTGAACTTCGCCACGTAGAGGAAGTGCGTGCCGCCCGGCGCGAACGCCGCGTCGCTGTCGGCGACGAACGCCTGCGAGATGGTGCCGACGCGGCCGAGCAGGTCGTTGATGGCCGAGAGCAGGTTGTTGCGATCCGTGCCGTTGACGCCGGTCGAGGGGACGTTGAAGTTCGCGCCGGGCGGGTTCGTCACGCGCGAGAAGTTGACCTGCGGGTTGATGTTGAGGGCGGCGACGGCGCTGCGGATGTCGTCGTGCTTCTGGAAGCGGAAGTTGATGCCGCCGCGGAAGGTGTGCGCGCCCTTGAGGAAGCTCAGGTTGTCGGCGATCTGCCACGTCGTCAGCTCGCGCTGGTTGTCGATCTGCGGCACGACGCTGAACGGGTCGCGCGGCAAATTCAGGATGAACGGCACGGGCACAGGGTCGGGGTTGGTGAAGAGGAAGGCGAACTTGTTGAGGCCGGCGATGAACTCGTTGGTCACGCGCCCCGTCGGCGTCCAGCGGTAGTTGACCGCGAGGTTCTTCGGGTTGCGGAACGTGTCGGTGCGGTTGAACGGGCTGTCGGGGAACGAGCGCAGGCCCGCGTTGCCGTTGTCGCCGAAGGTGTTCTGCGCGCCCTGCGCGTAGCGCACGTACATCGTGTTGCGGTCGTTGAAGGCGTGATCCACCTTCACGACGAAGTCGTACTGGCGCTCGACCTGCGGCGCGCCGAACAGGAGCGCGGCCGTGTTGAGCGCGTCGCCCGCGGCGACGAAACTGTTCGGCAGCGGGGCGGCGTTGATGAGCCGCTGCGTCGTCGGGTCGAGGCCGCAGTCGGCGGGCCGCGTCAGGCACAGCGGGTCGCGGGCGACGACGTTGTAGGTGGCGACGCAGTTGACGGTGACGGTCGTGCTGCACAGCGGCACCTCGGGCCGGAGTTGGCCGGCCGAGTTGACGAGCAGCGCGCCGTTCTGCGAGACCCGCTGGCCGTCTATGAAGAAGCAGCCCGCGCCCGTCGTCGTGTTGCAGGCCGGGTTGGAGACGAAGTAGCGCAGCACGCCCTGGCGCGCCTGCTGCGTGTAGACGGTGCGCGTCGTCAGGAACGACTGCGTGGCGCGCAGCAGTTGGAGGTTGGTGAAGAAGTAGGTCTTGTGCTTGCGCCCGTCGTAGATCGCATCGCCGCCCTCGCCGAAGCGCGGGAAGTAGACGGGGCCGCCTAAGCTCCCGCCGAAGATGTGCTGCACGAACTGGCCCTTCCCGCGCCCGTTGATGTTGTTCTCGTACTCGTTGGCGTTGAAGCGCGGCGTGCGGTACAGCTCGAAGAGCGTGCCGTGGAACTCGTCCGTGCCGGAGCGCGTCACGAGCGAGACCTGCGCGCCGGAGGAGCGGCCCAACTCGGCCGTGAAGTTGCTGGTCACGACCTGGAACTGCGAGATCGAGTCGGGGTTGGGCCGCAGCGGCGTGAAGTTCGAGCCGCCGGCCGACGACTCGTTGATGTCTATGCCGTCGAGCGTGAAGTTGAAGGCGCGGTCGCGCGAGCCGTGGACGTGGACGTTGCCGCCCGTGTTGCCGCCCGTGCCGGCGCGGCCGTTGCCGATCACGCCCGGCTGGAGCGAGACGAACTGGAGGGGGTTGCGCCCGCGCTCGCCGACGATGGGCAGGGCTTCGAGCGAGCGCTGCTCGACCGTGTTGCCGAAGTTGCCGGAGCTGGAGGTCTGCACCAGCTCGGCCGAGCCGACGACCGTCACCACGTCGCTCACGCCGCCCGGCTCAAGCGTCACGTCAACGGTGGCCGGCTGGTTGACGTTCACTTGGTTCTTGGTCGAGACGAATTTTTTGAAGTTGGGCTTTTCGACCGTGACCGTGTAGACGCCGACCTGCACGGCGTCGAAGACGTATGTGCCGGTCGAGGTGGTCTGCGTGTTGAACGAGACGTTCGTGCCCTCGTTCGTCAGCGTCACGTTCGCGTCGGGCACGACCGCGCCGGACTGATCGACGACGACGCCGGTCACGCGCGAGGCCGTGCCTTGGGCCAGCGCGCCGCCGAAGCTGGCGGCGACGAACACGAGGCAGAGGCAGAAGCGGAGGGACTGAGTCAACATGATGGGCATCACTCCTGTGTGACGCGGCCACGAGGGGCGCGGCCGCCGAGCGGCGCGGGCGACAAGCCCGTTCAAGCCCGGAGCGGCCCCGGAGGTCATGCCCCGGACGCCGTGCGGGCGCAAACAACCGGCGGTGCGTCGAGACCGCCAGCGCGAGTCAACTGATTACGAGCCTGAAAACCGTATAAGGATGGAAACCCCGCGCATGGCGCAAGCGTGCCGCATTCTAATTGAGTCGCGGCAAACGGCAAAGCGAAAAAAACTTATCAGAAGAATAACCCCGGATGATGGCGGAGCTTTCGGACTTAAAGATGATGTCGTGAGCAACTCATGTTCCAACTACGCGCCGCCCCGCGAGCCACACTTTCATGCTCATTTTCGCGCCCGCGTCAACGCCGCTTCCGAAAATCTGGATGCCCGCCTCCGCACTTTTGGATCACGGAGCGGCGACGCTCAAGGTTGAAGGCCGGCGTTACTTTTATTCGCGCTCGCGCGCTCATGGCGGGCAGGGATGCCCGCGCCCCCGGCGGCGACGCTCTGGTTGATACTCTGGCAGCCCTTGGGCTTCGACTTCGATCCAGCCGCGCACGCTGTTGACGAACCAACACCTGTCGGCGCGCGCGAGGTCGGCGCGCGTGAGCGTGCGCTCGGCGATCTCGCCGCGCGCCAACAACTCGGCGCGGAACGTGCCCGCGAGCAGACCCGCCGCGCGCGGCGGCGTCCAGCGCCGCCCGTCTAACTCAAGCACGAGGTTGCCGTTCGTGAACTCGGTCAGCTCGCCCGCCTCGTTCCACAGCAGCACGTCGAAGGCTTCGGGGTGCGCGGCGCGGCGCGTCTCGTACACCGCGCGGTTCGTCGTCTTGTGAAATAGAAAACGGTCGTGGCTCGACACAGGCTCGGCGGCGAGCGCGAAGACGCGCCGCCCCGGCGCGAGCGGCGCGAGCGGCGCGCTCTCCAAACGCACCGCGCCGTCGTGCGCGACGAGCAGGCGGACGCGGCGCACTTCGGCCGGATAAGTGCGTGCGTGCTCGTCCAGGCGCGCGCGCACTTCGGCGAGCGCCAGCGGCAACTCGAAGTAAGCGGCCGAGGCGGCGAGCCGCGCAAGGTGGCGCGCGCGCAGGTGGTACGCGCCGCCTTCGAGCCGCATGGTCTCCAACAACTCGAACGCCGGGCGTGCTTCGTCGAGCACGGCGGCTTTCAACAAGACTTCGGCGTACTCGCCCGCCGCGGTCGAGTCCCAGGTGACGCCGCCGCCGACGCCGTACTCGGCCGCGCCCGTCAAGGCGTCCAAGACCAGCGTGCGGATCGCGACGTTGAAGACGCACGCGCCCGTGGGCGCGAGCACGCCGATTGCGCCGCAGTAGACGCCGCGCGGCGCGTCTTCCAGTTCGCTGATGAGCCGCATGGTGCGCGCCTTGGGCGCGCCCGTCACCGAGCCGCACGGGAAGAGCGCGGCGAAGATGTCCGCGAGCGTCGTGCGCGCGGGCACGCGGGCGCAGACCGTGGAGGTCATTTGCAGGACTGCGCCGTAGCCTTCGATCTCGCAGAGACGCGGGACATGGACTGTGCCGAACTCGGCGACGCGGCCGAGATCGTTCCGCAGCAAGTCCGTGATCATCACGTTCTCGGCGCGGTCTTTGACCGAAGACGACAGACGCGCGCGCTCGTCTTCGTCCTCTTCGAGCCAGCGGCCGCGCCGCGCCGTGCCCTTCATCGGGCGCGTGGTGATCTGCGTGCCCTGTCTCTGGAAGAAGAGTTCGGGCGAGGCCGAGAGGATGCGGAAGCGGCCCGTGTTGAGGTACGCGCCGTAGCGCGCGCGCTGTGCGCGGCGCAGGTGCTCGTAGAGCATCAGGTCGTCGCCCGCGAACCGCGCGCGCAGGCGCAGGGTGTAGTTCGTCTGGTACGTGTCGCCGCGCGCGATGGCGGCGCGGACGCGCGCGATCTGTCGTTCGTAAGTCGCGCGGCTGACGGAAGGCTGCCACGCCGAGAGTTGATACGAGCCGCTGGCGTCGGCGGGCGGCGCGGCCAGCGGGCGCGCGAAGAGACCGAACCAGACCAGCGGCAGTGGCGCGGCCGGCGCGCGGACGACGAGCGCGCGATCAAAAGCGGGCGCGGCCTCGTATGCGACGAACCCGGCCGCGTAGAGTCCTTGCGCGACCGCGCGCTCCACGGACTCAAGCGCGGGGCGAACTTCGGCGAGCGTGTCGGCGGCGACGACCTTCAGCGGGTGCGCGAAGCAGAGACGTTGCGGCGGCGCACAAGCGTCGTCCTCGAAGTCGAGCAAGATCAGCGGCACTGTGTCCGGCTGTGGCATCGCCGCGCGCCTTCAATCCGCACGCCCACGCGCGTCCATCTCTTTCGCGCACGTCAGTCCGCAGGCTTGACGGCCTCCGGGTAGAGGCCGTTGATGACGGCGGCGAGGCGGTAGCCGGCGAGCACGATGCGCTCGCGCGCGACGGCGCGGGCCTTGCGGTTGTAGTCGTCCGTCGGCACGGAGTTCTCCGGCAGCGTGTAGGCGACCGTGGCGGCGAGCATGTGGCTCTCGCGCGCCCACGCGTCGGGGTTCAAGTCCTGCGCGCCCGGATTCTTGTCGGGAAACTCCGCCGTCAAGGCGTTCGCGAACGCTTCGAGCCGCCCGCGGTCGCGCGCGTCGAGCGGGCGGTTCGGTGACCAGAAGTTGTACGCGCCCGCCTCCGAGTCCCAGTACCAATGCAGGTTGTCAGGCACGCCCGCGAGCTTGAAGCTGTTGCCGCCCGCGTCGCCTTTCGGGTTTTGCGGCGTGATGCGCGTAGCGGCGTGGAGCGGCTGGTGTATGTCGCCGACGAGGTGTATGAGGAAGCCGAGCACTTCGGCGTCGTGCTTGTCCGTGCCCGTGCCTTTGCGCAGGGTCTCGACGGCCCACTTGATGCGCGCGATGGCGTTTTCGGCGTCGGGCTTGAAATTAGGATCGACCGGCACGCCGTCGAAGATCGGGAAGTCGGCGTAGTGCCAGACGCGCATGTCGTCGTGCATCGAGTCGTCTTTGATGTCGTCCATCCAGACCGAGACCGTCACGCCGTCGTAGGTCTTGCCGCAGAAGCGGATCGTTTTGGTGAGCGCGTCCACCTTCGCCTTCGCCGTCGGGTTCAGACGCTTGTAGGCGACCTGTGCCACCAGCATGTGCCCCGTGTCATTCCACGCGAACGCGCTGGCGTGCGGCGACAGCAACGTGAACGCGAGCAGCATCGCCCGCACGAATGTCTTCATCGTGTTATGACTCCTTCGCTCTGCGTTTACCGATAAAGTAACACGCGCGCGCGGGCGCGGCGGAACTCTTCGAGCGCGGGCTGCCACGCGCGCACGATCTCTTCGGGCGCGTCGCCGCGCCGCACGCGCATGAGCGCGTCGCCGTTGGCGAGCAGCCGCTCGTACTTCTCCACCTGCCACTCCGCCGGGTAGAGCCGCCGTAGCGCGACCGCGATCTCGACGCCTGCGCGCACGGCCTGGAACTGCGCGCGGTCGGTGACGATGACGTTGACGCCGCCACACTCCTCGCCTTTGAAAACGGACGCGCGCGGCGTGAAGCGCACTGGCACGAAGCGCGCGCCCGCGACGCGCCGCTCGTTCAGGTAAGCCGCGAGCCGTTGCCCGTCGAGCCAGGGCGCGCCGATCAGCTCGAAGGGCGTGTCCGTGCCGCGCCCGACCGAGAGGTTCGTCGTCTCAAGCAGACCGACGCCGGGGTAGAGCGTCGCCTCGTTCAGACTACGCATGTTGGGCGAGGGGTTGATCCAGGTCAGGTTCGTCGCGTCGAACCACTGCGCGCGCCGCCAGTTTTCCGCCTGCACGACGCGCAGGTCGCAGCCGAGCTTGCGCTCCTCGTTGTAGAGCCGGGCGAGTTCGCCCAGCGTCATGCCGTGGCGGACGGGCAGGCGGTGGTACGCGGTGAACGAGAGCTTGTCGGCGTCGGCGAGCGGGCCTTCGACGGCCTCGCCGCCGATGGGGTTGGGCCGGTCGAGCACGAAGAGGGGCAGGCGCGCGCGCGCCGCCTCTTCCATCACGTAGCCGAGCGTCGCGCTGTAGGTGTAGAAGCGCACACCCACGTCTTGAATGTCGAAGACGAGCGCGTCGAGGTCTTTGAGTTGCTCAGGCTTGGGTCGGCGCGTCTCGCCGTAGAGCGAGTAGATGGGCAGACCCGTCTGTTCGTCCTTCGTGTCGGAGACGTTCTCGTCGGCCTGGCCGCGTATGCCGTGCTCGGGCGCGAAGAGGGCGACGAGGCGGACGTTCGCGGCCGCGCGCAGCACGTCTATGGTCGCGCGGCCCTTGCGGTCGCGCCCCGTGTGGTTCGTCACCAGCCCGACGCGCAACCCCGCCAACTGCTTGAAGCCGTCGCGCTCCAACACGTCTATCCCGGTCAGCACTTCTGAATCGGCCGCCGCGCCCGCGCCGCCGCTCGCTGTTGTCGTGTTCGCGTTCGCGCCGGTCAGCTTCGCCAGGTTCGCCAGCAACTCGGCGGAGAAGCGCGCGGACTCGGCGCGCGCGGCCTCGGCGTTCGTGTCGGTGATCGCGGAGGCGACGATTGAAGCGACGCGCCCGCGCAGGGGCGTCACGTCGCCCTTGCCGTCCGGGTGGACGCGGTTCGAGAGGAAGACGACGAAAGTCTCGCTCGCGGGATCGAGCCACAGAGACGTGCCGGTGAAGCCTGTGTGGCCGAACGAGCCGAGCGGGAAGATGTCGCCGCGGTTGGAAGAGAAGCCGCTGGCGATGTCCCAGCCTAAGCCCCGCGCCGTGCCGTCCGGCTCGACCGCGCGCGGGCGCGTCATCGCCGCCACGCCCAGCGGACTCAGGACGCGGACGCCGTTATAAGTGCCGCCGTTCAAGATCATCTGGCAGAAGATGGCCAGGTCGTCCGCGGTCGAGAACAGCCCGGCGTGCCCGGCGACGCCGCCCATGCGGAACGCCGTCGGGTCGTGGACTTCGCCGCGCAGCCATTGGTCGGCCTCGGCGGCGGCGACCGATTCGGGCCGGCCGCCGAGGTAGGCGGCCTGCGCGCGGCGGCGCTCGGTCGGCGCGATGCGGGGGCGTAAAGATGGCGCGGGGCGGAACGTGGTGTCGCGCATACCGAGGGGCTGATAGATGTGTCGGCGCGCGAACTCGTCGAGCGTGAGACCGGAGACGCGGCGGACGATCTCGCCGAGCGCGATGTAGTTGATGTCGCTGTAGACGAAGCGCGCGCCGGGCGGGTTGCGCAGGCGCTCGGTGGCGAGGCGCTTGATCGCCTCGTCGTAGCCCGTCCACTGCTCGCTCAGATCGAAGTCGGGCGCAAAGCCCGAACGGTGCGTCAGCAGTTGCTCGACCGTCACCTGCTCGCGCCCCTCGCCTTTCACTTCCGGCAGGTAGCGCGTGATGGCGTCGTTGAGCCGCACCTGCCCGCGCTCAACTAAGATCATGACGCTCGTCGCCGTCGCCACGATCTTCGTCAGGCTCGCCACGTCGAAGATTGTCTCCGGCGTCATCGCTTCGCGCGCCGGCTCGACTGCGCGCGCCCCGTAAGCCTTGCGCCACACCACGCGCCCGCGCCGGCCCACGAGCACGACCGCGCCCGGCAGTTCCTTCCGCTCGACGGCCTGCGCGACGACCTGATCGATCTGCGCGAGCCGCTCGGCCGACATGCCGACCGCGGCGGGCTGCGCGCCGGGCAGAGTCGCGGCGCAGACGTGCGCGCAGACTGCGAGCGTGAGGGTTAGTACGGAGAGCCTGTGCGGGATAGTCCGAGAGAGCATAAGGGTTTTGAAACCACGAAGACACGAAGACACGAAGGCTGTTTTAGTGTCTTCGTGTCTTCGCAGTTAATTCACTCTTTGACGCCATCGGCCTGCGCGCTCGCCTGCGCCTTGAGTTGGATGCCCGTGCCGCGGGCGTACATCGAGGGCAGCGTGATGGGCAGGCGGCCCGTCACGTCAATTTGGCCGAGCAGGGCGCGGGCGGCGGCGCGTTGCAGGCTGGGCATGTCGCCGTAGGCGACCATGTAGGTCTGGAGCTTCGGGTAGCTCAGCAGCAGGTACGGGTTGCCGAAGCTGATGCCGACGAGCGGCGTCTTGCGCGCGAACAGTTTTTCGAGCGCGCGTCCGCCGGGTTCGGGCAGCGCGCCGCTGTTCGACTGGCCCGTCCGCACGCGCCCGTACATCGAGACGATGACCAGCTCGGCCTCCCGCGCGCGCTCAAGCGCCTGCTCGACCTCCGCGTCGGACGAGCGCGTATCGAGCACGACGGTCTCGACCCTGCGCCCGGCGCGCGCGAGTGCGTTGACGAACGGCTGCGCGACGACAAGGCGATCATCGGCGTTCGTGATCGCCAAATTGAAGACGCGCGCGTCCGCGCGCAAGAGCGCCGTCGCGGGCAGCAGGTGCGCGTCGTCGCGCACGAGCGTGATGGCGTGGTCGGCGATCTCCTGCGCCAGCTCGCGCGTCTCCGGGTTTGAGACGAGCAGATCGATCTCTTCGAGCGGCGCGACGCGGCGGCGCGCGAGACCCAGATCGTATTTGGCGGCGAGGATGCGGCGGGCCGAGTCGGCGACGCGCTGCGCCGGCAGCCGCCCCTCGGCGACCGCCGCGCGCACGCCCGCGATGGCCTCGTCGGCGCTTGCCGGCTTGAGCAGCATGTCCGCGCCGGCCTCGACGGCGCGCACCGCCGCCTCGCCCTGCGTGAAATAGATCGTCAGCCCGCTCATGTCGAGCGCGTCGGTGACGACGAGACCGTCGAAGCCGAGGTCGCGGCGCAGGACGCCGCTGACCACGCGCGGCGAGAGCGACGCGGGCAGCGTCGCGCCTTCGACGATCAGTTCCTTGTCGGCGTATGAGCCGGCGACGCGATCCGCGCGCGGCGTGATCGCGGTCGGGTCGAGTTGCGGCAGCCCGATGTGCCCCGGCATGACCGCGCCGACGCCCGCGGCAATCGCCGCGCGGAACGGCACGAGTTCGACCGCGTCGAGCCGCGCGCGCGTCACGTCAATGACGGGCAGACCGCGGTGCGAGTCCACGGCCGTGTCGCCGTGTCCGGGGAAGTGTTTGGCGGTGGCGATGACGCCCGCGCCCTGCGCGCCCGCGACGAAGGCGGCCGCCATCTGCCCGACCGCCTGCGGGTCTTCGCCGTAGGAGCGGACGTTGATGACCGGGTTGGCCGCGTTGTTGTTCACGTCCACGACGGGCGCGTAGACCTGCTGCACGCCGAGCGCGCGCGCCTCGCGCGCCGTCACCTCGCCCTGCCGCCGCGCGTACTCCGGGTTGCCCGTCGCGCCGACCGCCATGTTCCACGGGAAATTGATCGTGTCGTCGAAACGCATCCCCGCGCCCGCCTCCAAATCGGCGGAGACTAAGAGCGGGAAGCGCGCCAACTGCTGCATGCGGTTGACGAGGTGGACGGATTCGTAGACGGGGCCGCGGAAGAGTATGACGCCGCCGACGTGGTTCTGCTCGACCTGCCGGCGCAACTCCTTGAAGGCGTCGCTCTCCTGATTCAGAAAGACCGCGTTGATGCCGACCGCCACCATCTGCCCGATCTGCTCTTCGAGCGTCATGCGCCGCAGTTGCTTGTCGGCCCACTTGAGCGCGTCGCGCGAGGGCTGTCGCCTGTAAGGCGCGTAGACGGGTTGTCGTTTCTTCGACTGCTCGCCGCCGCCGGGCTTGGGCGCAGTCCCCTGCCCCGCCCCTTGCGCCGCGAGCAGACAGAAGACGAGCAACAGCGCGCACGCACGGCGCAACGCGTAGACGCGGCGGTCAGCTTTCATCAGCAATGCCTTCAAGCTCATCAGTCTAGTCGTGGGCCGTGCCCGCGGGGGCCAGTTCGTCGCGGCGCTCGGCGGGCGCGGGCGCGAAGGCGAAGCTCGCGGCGTAGGCGACCAGGAACGTGATCGCGCTGCCGATGACGCCGTACCACGTCCAGGCGATGCGCGTGAAGAAGTAGACGTAGATCATCGCGGCGGTGGAGGCGAGCATCCCTATGAGCGCGGGCGGCTCGCTGACGCGCCGCAGGAACGTGCCGACGAGGAAGACGCCGAGCACGGGGCCGTTGATCAGCGCCGCGACCGAGAGCGCCGCGTCGAGCGCCGAGCGGTTCTGATGCCGCACCGCCAGCGCCACGGCGATCTGCACCAGGCCCCAGCCCAGCGTCAGCCAGTGCGAGACGCGGAAGTAGTGCTTGTCGCCGCGGTCGGGCTTGAACGGGCGGTAGAGATCGTTGACCGCCGTCGCCGCAATCGAGTTGAGCGACGAAGACATCGCCGCCGCGAAGATGGCCGCCACGACCAGCCCGGACAAGCCCGACGGCAGGTGCTTGGTGATGAAGTCTGGGAAGACGCGGTCGCCGCCCGCGAACGGGAAGGCGGGCGCGGCGGCCGTCGCGTAACCCGGATCGGAGTACGGGTGGTAGAAGGCGAAGAGCAGCACGCCGATGAAGAGGAAGCCGATGAACTGCGCGAGCACGACCGCGCCGCTCGTCAGCAGCGCCGCCGCCGCACGGCGCGGTCTGTCCGTGCAGAGGTAACGCTGCACCAAATACTGATCCGTGCCGTGCGTGCTCATCGTCAGGAAGCAGCCGCCGATCAGCCCGGCCCAGAACGTGAACGTCTTCGTGAAGTCGAGCGAGAAGTCGAAGAGGCTGAACTTCTGGAACTGCGCGCCCGCCGCCAGCGCGCCGCCGAAGCCGCCCTCGATCCGCCCCGCGAGCACGACGGCCGCCGCCACCGCGCCGCCGATGTAGATGCCGAGTTGCACCACCTCGATCCAGATGACCGCCTCCATCCCGCCGAAGTACGTGAAGACGATCATCACCACGCCGATCAGGATGATCGAAGCGATGACGACCGTCTCGGCGTTCGCCTGCGGCTGGAACGAAGTGTAGACCGCCGCCAGCACGATGGCCGTAAGGAGGAGGCGTATGCCGTCGGCGATGTTGCGCATGACGACGAACAGCGCCGCCGCCAACATCTTGATGCGCCCGCCGAACCGGCGTTCGAGCAGTTGGTAGACCGTCAACAACTCGCCGCGGAAATATGACGGGATGAACAGCAGCGAGATGACCACGCGCCCCAGCAGGTAGCCGAAGACGAGTTGCAGGAACTGGAAGTTGCCGCCGCGCGCGAACGCGATGCCCGGCACGGAGATGAACGTGATCGTCGAAGTCTCCGTCGCCACGATGGACGCGGCAATCGCCCACCAAGGCACGGTGCGGTCGCCCAGGAAGTAGTCCCGCGTCGTCTCCTGCTTGCGCCCGAACCAAGTCCCCAGCGCCACGACGCCGATCAGGTAACCGAAGATGATCGCCAAGTCTAAAGGCTTCATAAACCAGAAGTCAGGAGCCAGGAGTCAGGAGCCAGTAGCTAGAAGCCGGCAACCGGGGAGCAAAGTCGGTTTCTTAGCGAGCGGCTAGAATCGCGGCGCAGTAGCGTTCGAGCATTTTGCTGATTTCTTCAAGTTGGGCCGTTAACGCTTGAGTGTCACCATAGCCAAGATCGCGCGCCAAAATCAAATAGTAACGGCACTCTTCGAGCGACCCCTGCGCGATGTTCAGGAAACGCGCCTTGTCGCTCTTGCTTCTTTTCTTGAACCCTTCCGCGATGTTCGCCGGCACTGACACAGCCGCCCGTCTGAACTGTGCGGTCAGGCCATACGCCTCTTTCGCCGGGAAACGTTCGGTATAGCGATAAATTGTCAACACGAACCGGTGCGCCTTCTGCCACACAAGCAAATCTTCAAAACTACGCGCCGGTGCCCTCTCCACGGTCACACCCGCTCACACTCTTCTGCCTTCTACGCCCCGCCAATACTTCAACCCCCACACTCTTAACCTTGACAGCTTTCATATCACAACTCCCGCCCGGTGTCTTCCGCTCTTAACTTCTGACTTCTGACTCCTGGCTCCTGACTTCTCACAAATGATGAATCACGCTCGTGACGACGCCCCAGACCTCGAACTCCGTGTCGGGCTTGATTTCGAGCGGGTGGTAGGCGGGGTTGTCGGGCAGGAGCAGGAGCGTGTCGCCGCGGCGGCTGATGCGTTTGACCGTGAGTTCGCCGTCCACCACCGCGATGACGACGCGGCCGTCCTGCGGCTCGATGGCGCGATCCACGACGAGTATGTCGCCGGGGTGGATGCCGGCGTCGATCATCGAGTCGCCCGCGACGCGGACGAAGAAGGTGGCGGTCGGGTGCTTGATGAGGTGGCGGTTCAGGTCGAGCCGCCCCTCTATGTAGTCCTCGGCGGGCGTGGGCAGCCCGGCACTGACCGAGACCATGAAGAGCGGGCGCGCCAGCCGCGTCGCGCGCTCGGGCCAGTAGATGTGCGTGACGTGCGTCCCGTTAAGCTGCATGACGCGCCCTCCGTGTTAAGCGTGCTGCGATTTTTTAGCCGAATGACAGGCGAACGCGATTCTGCCAGACGCCCCGCCGCAGGCCAAGGTTTTTTCGCGGGCCGGCGAACAAAAGATTCCCTCTCCGCCGCGCCTGACAAAGCAACCGCCGCCCGTCGCCTCACGTCTTATTTGTTGCGAATAAATGTCAACGCCCCCGCTTGGTTTGAAATTCGACCTGTTCTCGGCTATAAGTGCCAACACTGTTGGGAATTGAAGGGGCCGCGCTCCCTCCTTTTACCCTTAGCCGAACCCACCGTTAAACGAACCGGCTGAGCGCGCGCTCAGCCAAGCGCCGCCACGCACGCAAGCGTCGGCCGCGCTCGTTAAAGGGACTGTCGCGCTGGCGTTTTGCGCGCGTGTCTGTGGCCCGCAACCTCGTGTGTCAGAGGAGAGTAATGAGACGAGTTAGCTATTTATTTGCATCGGTCGTAATCACCCTGCTGCTCGGCGTCGCTGCGTCGGCGCAGAGCGTGGTCGTGAACAAATATTTCAACTCCGGCGGCGCGTCCGGCGCGGGCGACGTGGTCGAGTTGCTCGTCGTCCAGAACGGGCTGGACATGCGCGGGATGATCCTCAAGGACTTCTCCAGCAACATGGTGAACGACGGCGGCGGCAAGTACCAGTTTTCGACCAACGCCCTCTGGGCGAACGTCCCCGCCGGCACGCTCATCGTCCTGCGTAACGACACTTCGGCCGCCGACACCACCGTCGGCTCTGGCGACTTCAACCTCGACCTCGGCTTAAAGAACACGACCTACTTCGCCGCGGTCGGCACGGGCACGTTCGACATCGCCACGACCGAGATGGTGATGATCAAGGCGGCGGGCAGCGGCGACGCGGGCGTCACCGGCAACATACACACGCTCGCCGGCGGCACGGCCGGCACGCAGTTCACCAACACCACGGGCGCGAAGCTGCGCGCCACCGGCACTTCGGGCACGAATCTTTTCGTCTACGCCAACAACACCACCGAGACCTTGGCCGACTTCAACGGCACGGACGCGACCGGCGGGGCTACGGGGCTGACCTTCGGCGCGGGCAACAACGCGCACAACACGAACTTCATCAACTCGCTGCGCACGCCGCCGCCCATGGGCGAGCCGACCGTGCCGGCCTCGAACGTCAACTTCACCAACGTCACGGCCACCTCGCTCACAGTCAACTGGACGAACGGCAACGGCACGCGCCGGCTCGTGCTGGCGAAAGCTTTTGATCCCGTGGACGCCGCGCCGGCCGACGGCACGGACTACACGGCCAACGCCACCTTCGGCAGCGGCGCGCAGATCGGCGCGGGCAACTACGTCGTCTTCAGCGGCACGGGCAACAGCGTCACCGTCACGGGTCTCGCGCCGAGCACGACCTACCACTTCGCCGTCTTCGAGTACAACGGCACGGGCGCGGCGGCCGACTACCTCACGACGACGCCGGCCACGGGCAGCCAGACGACCCTCGCCGCCTACAGCATCGGCGGGCACGTCCTGAAGGCGGGCGGCACGGCGATGGGCGGCGTGACCGTCACGCTCTCCGGCGGCGCGTCGCCGCAGCAGACGACGACCGACGCCAACGGCAACTACGTCTTCACGAACGTCACGGCGGGCGGCAACTACACGGTCAGCGTCGTCGCCGCCGGCTTCACGTTCACGCCCGCCAGCCAGACGTTCAACAACCTGGGTATGAACCAGATCGTGGACTTCACCGGCACGGGTCTCGTCCTCATCAGCGAGTTCCGCTTCCACGGCGTTGACCCGGACGGCGCGGGCGCGCAGACCGCCGCCGCCAACGAGTTCGTCGAGCTGTACAACAACTCCGACACGGCCATAGACATCAGCGGCTGGACGCTCGTCACGTCCGACAACACGACGACGGCCAAGTACGTAGCGCCCTCCGGCTCGGCCATCCCGGCGCGCGGCCACTTCCTCGTCGCGGGCGCGTCCTACAGCCTGCCCGCGGCCGCCGACGGCACGCTCAACGCGGACATCCCCGACGGCGCGGGCGTCGCGCTCTTCAACAACAGCGCCAGCTTCACAGGCGGCGCGCAGCTCGACGCCGCGGGCTTCAGCGCCGTCGGCGATCCGCTCTACCGCGGCGGCGCTGGGTTAGCTCCCGCGGGCGGTGTTACGACCGACGGCGAGTACAGCTTCGCGCGCAAGCTCGCCACCGGCGTGCCGCAGGCGACGGGCAACAACGCGGCCGACTTCGTCTTCATCGCCACCAACGGCGGCAACTACAACGGCGCGCAGGCGACCTTGGGTGCGCCCTCGCCTGAGAATCGCACCAGCCCCGTCCAGCGCAACGCGCAGATCAAGCCGGGGCTGATCGACCCGCAGGCGGCTTCGACCGCGCCGCCCAACCGCGTGCGCGACACGACGCCGAACGTCTGCGGCAACGCGAACTGCCCGCTCGGCACGCTCGTCATCCGCCGCGCCTTCCGCAACCTGACCGGCGCGCCCCTGACCAGCCTGCGCTTCCGCATCGTGGACATCACGACGCTCGGCTCGGTCGGCGCTGGCCCCTCGCAAGCCGACCTGCGCGCGCTCACCTCTTCAGACGTGAGCGTGACGCTGACGAGCGGCACGAGCGTGCCCGTCAGTGGTCTCACGCTCGAAGAGCCGCCCGCGCAGCCCTTGGGCGGCGGGCTGCACTCGGCGCTCGTCGCCGGTTCGATCACGACGGGCAGCCCCGTCCAGCCGAACGTCTCGGTCAACGTGCAGTTCACGCTCGGCGTCGTGCAGGGCGGTAGTTTCCGCTTCCTCGTCAACGTCGAAGCGCCCGCGCCCGTCGCGCCCGCGTCCAACAGCGAGCACCTCATCATGGGCAACCCGACGAACGCGACCGCCGATCCGAGCGTGCCGTTCAACTACCTGCTCGACAAGCCGCAGTACGCCGTCTCGTACCACCGCGACCGCGGCATCCCGAACTGGGTCTCTTGGCATCTCGACCCGACGTGGTTCGGCCCCGGCACGCGCCAGGACGACTTCCGCGAAGACCCCAGCTTGCCCTCCGGCTGGTATCGCGTGCAGGGCACGGACTACCAGGGTTCCGGCTTCGACCGCGGGCATCACACGCCCTCGGCCGACCGCCTGCGGAGCAACGAGGACAACTCGGCCACGTTCTTCATGACCAACATGATGCCGCAAGCGCCCGACAACAATCAGGGCCCCTGGGAGCAGCTTGAGAGCTTCTCGCGCACGCTGGTCAACCAGGGCAACGAGCTGTACATCATCGCGGGTGGACAGGGTCAGGGCGGCACGGGGTCGAACGGCGGCACGACGCTGACCATCGCCAACGGGCACGTCACCGTCCCGAACGTCACCTGGAAGGTCATCATCGTGATCCCGCAGGGCACGGACGACGTGTCGCGCGTCACGACGCAGACGCGAACCATCGCCGTCATCATGCCCAACACGCAGGGCATCCGCACGAACGCCTGGCAGCAGTACATCGTCAGCGTCGATCAGGTCGAGGCGCTGACCGGCTACGACTTCTTCTCCAACGTGCCGGCCGACATACAGGCCGTCATCGAGGCGCGCGTGGACAACGGGCAAGCGCCCGCCGCCACCACGCAGAAGCAGACCACCGCCAAGCTCCCTTAAAGAGCGCGGCGACAAAGTACGTCCGGCCGGGATAACACAGAGGGCACAGAGGACGCACAGAGAGCACAGAGTTCTGAACTGTGTCCTCTGTGCTCCCTCTGTGCCCTCTGTGTTATCTGATCTTCGATTACAGGTATGCTCCGGCTAGTAATTCCCGCCGCGCGTGATCTTGTTGTAGGATGGCTCGCCTATGGCCACGGATTCGGACGAGCAAATTCTGAAGGCGCTCAAGGCCGCCGCGAAGGGGCTGCTCTTCATGAGCGAGACGGACGCGCCGTTTGCGCCCGTCAGTTGGTCACACGAAGGCGAGCTGACGCCCGACGCCGTGCGCGAGCTGACCAAGCACGACGCGGCGACGCCCGTCGAGGTCGTGAGCGCGGACGACTTTTTCCGCGCCGCCGTCTCCGAACCGGATTGGAAAGGCCCGGAGGAACTGGCGACCGCCCGCCGCTTCCAAACGCTCCTGCGCCTGCTCCACGAGAAACTCGCCGACCCGCGCGCCTACCGCGTCGGCAAAATCGAACTGGACGTGTACGTCGTCGGCCGCGCCCCCAGCGGCAAATGGCTCGGCCTCAGCACGCGCGTCGTCGAGACGTGAACGGATCAGCGCCCGGCAACCGTGTCGCGTGCGTGCCGTTGTTGGGCAGCGGCCACTACTCACCTGAACTTCCGCGCGGCCACCATCCTGCGCAGTGACCATGCCGCCAGATGGGCCACGGCCGACAGGGCGAGCACGAACGGGCCGAGGAGCATCGTTATGCCTAGTAGATATCTGGGGATAAGGCTCAGCGATGAAACCCATCGTGACCAGCCGATGTCGAAGAGGAAGCGACCCCACGCCTCGACGGGCGTCATCCAAAAACCGTGCGGCCCCTCGTGAGCGAAGTCCTGCGACGTGGCGACCACGACAGCGCCCCAGACGCAAAGTAGGAGCAGGCCGCCGCCGAAACTAATGAGTAGTCGCTTCATCATTTTCTCTCAGCCTAACGCCACCAATTATCCGCCGCCTAACGCCCGAATTAGCCCGCCCCGCGCGAGCAGCATACAATATGAACGCGAGGGAAGGACATGAAAGAGATGCTATCGCGGGGTCGGGCTGAATGAGTTATTAGGCGCGGCGTCGCACATCAAGACCATTTTGCGCTCGGCTTCTCCTGTCTCATTCGAAATTACTGTGGCACACGTCCGAAAATGATTTTGTTGTCTAAGAAATTATAGAAAGCAAAGTACAAGTCATCTGTCAACGTATGAGCACATAATACGTATGACACGTGTCTACTCCAGTAGACACTGGGCGATCCGACCTTTGGTGAAGGGACGAATTTTCGCGGATTAACTGTCGAATAACGACGGATACCAACTGGCATACATGTTGCCCGTCAATCGGGAAGATGATGGGTGCGATGTAAGATAAACGCTGACGGAACCCTCTCCGGCTCCACGCTAGCGTCAGTTGTCAAACGTGACCCAACGGGCCTACGCAATCGGTGTGCATAATAGCCGCACCTCATCTCACGAGTTCTCGCATCACCGATGGACTCTGTGATTAGCCTAATTGTTGCTTTCAAGGCAGAATTCAAACCGCATTAGAATTCTCCGCGAGAGTTGGCCTGATCTTACTTCACACCGCCGAATGGAGGATTAAACAATGGCAACGACAAAAGGTAAGGCTGGCGGGGGAACAGTTCCGCCTCGCGGTGATGAGCCGTCGAACCTACTTAACACATTCCTTGACGGGATCGGTAAATACATCGAGGAGTTCACCGGCAGCGTGAAGACCTCCTTAGCCGAGGGCGACGACGCCCACGACATAGCAGATACGCTCAGCGCGACGCTCAGAGAGCAGTTCGTCCAGTTGAACGGCTTCCTGAGGGCAGAATTCAACAAACAGTCCCCCAGGGCAAGGGAGGAGGTTGGGCGGGTTCTCAGAATGACCGCTGGCAATGATCTGGTTGAACGCGCGGTACCAGCAGCCGGGGGCGTCATCACGCAGGCGAAAGCGTTAGGGCTCTCAGGCATTATCAAAGAGATCAAGAAGATCATCCGAATGCTTCTTGACATATTCTTCCCGAACTGGAAGCCTAAGTGGCTCAATATGCTTTTCACGTTGATAGACGAACTCTTCGACCTGATTATCAGGCTGCTGTTTCCGAAGCTGGCAGACACCCTCTCCCGGCATGAAGTTAATTATCTCCGGGAACTCCGAGCCACCGCGCAGCTGGCGAGAATGAATGAGTCGGGAGGCGATGAAGACGGCGAAGATGATTAAAAGCGCGTCGCCGAAGTGTTGACCATATGAAAAGCAAACAAGCCCGCAGAACCCTTGTTCGGAGTCTGCGGGCTACGCTTTAGAATTTTGGAGCTATGATGATTTAAATAGTAGCGCCTAACGCATATTAGGCCGCAGGTGTCGGTATCATACCGCTAAAGGACGTGTTATGCCGAGGGGGTCGGTCTAATTCGGTGCGGGGCGGCTGTCACCGAGATGAGCGGTCAGGAGCGGGTTGCGCTTGAGTAGTTCCGTGCGTCTGACTGCCGGGAGCGCGTGCATCCCTGCCCGCCATGAGCGCGCCAGCGCGAATAAAGGGAGCGGCGGCACTCAACGTTGAGTGCCGCCGCGTCTTCTTGTTCGCGCTCACGCGCTCATGGCGGGCAGGGATGCCCGCGCTCCGGGCGGCGGGCGGCTTGGTCTCTTCTCTACTTCGCGCCTTGGGCGACGGCACTGGCGCGGTCAATCGAGGCGGCGATGGCGTTGATGGTCTCGGCGGTGAGGACGATCTGTTGTTCGGCCTCGGCCCAGTTTTTCTGCTCGATGGCTTCGCGGACGCCGGGCAGCGTCTTGACGCCGTAGCCGGTGTAGAAGCCGGGGGCGTAGATTTGGTGGCGGAACCAGGGGCGGCGCGGGAGGCCTTGCGCGCGGAGCATCGCGCGGTCGGTCAAGACCAACGCCGTGTCGAGCGCGGCCTGCGCCTGCGGCGTGAGCCGCGCGGCGGGCGCGCGCATGGCGGCGTCGTAGTTCTTGGCGCTCTCCTGCAAGCGCGCGAGCGCGTTGTGCAGCGGGGCGAAGTTCAGGTAGGGCGCGGGCGCTTCGGGCTTCGGCTCGACGTAGGTCTCGGTCGGGTCGGCGACGGCGACGAAAGTCTTGTCCGTGATGCGCCGGTTGCGCTCCGCCGTCTCCTCGCGCACGTCGTCGGCGAGTTTGACGACCTCGCGGACGTACTGCCCGACCGAGTCGGCGAAGCCCGCGTAGGCGACCGGCAGCACGTCCGCGTTGGCGAAGCGCAAGACGACGCGCCCGCAGGTCTGCGCGAGCGCGACGCCGTAGTCGAAGTTCGGATCGCCGAAGCGCGTGTAGTGATCGAACGAGTCGTAGATGGAATGGTAGACGCCGCCCGTGTCGCCCTCGCCGCCGTAGCCGATGGCGAGCGAGGCCACGCCGAGGTGTTGCAGGAAGGGGGTGTAGTCGGAGCCGGAGCCGAGCGGGTCTATGCGCAGGTCTGCGCGCTCGCGCGCCTCGCGCCGCCCCTCCGCGCTGCCGTTGAGAATCTGGTACGCGCGCGCGCGCTCCAACACCGTTATGCGCTTCTGCGGGTCTGTCACGTCGCGCCCGACCTCGTTGACGAACTTCTCCAGCGTGTGCGAGCCGCCGACGTTCAGGAAGCCGCGCTCGTTCGAGTCCGTGTTGACGTAGAGCACGGCTTTCTGCGCCAACAGATCGGCGTGCGCCTCGACCCACTCGGTCGAGCCTAAGAGGCCCGGCTCTTCGCCGTCCCACGCGCAGTAGACGATGGAACGCCGGGGCCGCCAGCCCGTCTTAACGAGCGCGCCCAAAGCTTCGGCCTCGGCCATCTCGGCGACGAGACCGCTGATGGGATCGTCCGCGCCGTTGACCCAGGCGTCGTGGTGGTTGCCGCGCACGATCCACTCTTCGGGTCGCTCCGCGCCGGGCAGGCGCGCGATCACGTCGCGCGCCGGCACGCGCTGCCAGTCGAATTCCAGTTTGAGGTGGACGGTCGCGGGGCCGGGGCCGAAGTGGTAGGTCGTGGGCAGTGCGCCGCGCCAGGCGTCGGGCACGACGGGGCCGCCGAGCGCGCGCAGGAGCGGCAGCGCGTCGCCGTAAGAGATCGGCATGACGGGAATCTTCGTCAGCGTGGGCGCGCTCTTGAGGTCGAGGCGCTGCGCGCGCTCGGTCGCGCCGACGCCGGGCGTGAGCGGGTCGCCCGGAAAGAGCGGCATGTCTGCGACCGAGCCGCGCTGCGCGCCCCACTCGGGCCTGAACGCGCCCTTCGGGTACACGTCGCCCTGGTAGTAGCCGTCGTTGCGCGGGTCGGAGAAGATGAGACAGCCGACCGCGCCGTGCTCGGCGGCGACCTTCGGCTTGATGCCGCGCCACGAGCCGCCGTAGCGCGCCAGCACGATCTTCCCTTTCACGTCTATGCCGCGGCGCTCAAGCTCGTCGTAGTCGCGCGGCACGCCGTAGTTGACGTAGACGAGCGGCGCGGTCACGTCGCCGTCAATCGAGTAGGCGTTGAAGACGGGCAACTGCTCGGCCGCCTGGTTCGAGGTGGCGTCTTCGGCGAGCGCCGGCTCGCTGAGGCGCGCGGTGTAACGTTCGGGCGCGGTCAACTCAAGCACGCGCGTCTTGGGCGTGGGGAACAGGACGCCGAACTCTTCGATCTGCGTCTCGAAGCCCCAGGCGCGGAACTGCGCGGCGATGAACTCGGCGTTGTCGCGCCCGTAAGGCGAGCCGAGGTGGTGCGGGCGCGCGGTCAGGCGCTTCATCCAGGTACGCAGGTTGTCGCGGTTGAGCGCGGCGTCGAAGCGCGCCTCCAACGCGCGCTCGCGCGCCGCGCCCTCGCGGTCGAAGCCGAGCATGGGGCGCTCGGCGGGCGGCGACTGCTGCGGCGCGGCCGGCGTCAGGAAAGACAGGGACAAGACGAGCGCCCACGCGAGGCGCAACGGACGAGTTCGCATTTAGAGCCTCCTGAGACCCGAACGGGTTTTCTATTCCAAGCATTCACCGCGGAGACCCAGAGTACGCAAAGGGGGCGCGGAGAGTTGCATTTGATCCCAAATTTCAAATCTCAAATATGAGATCGATGCTTCTGCGCGCCCATCTGTGTCCCTCTGCGTCTCCGCGGTGAATCCTAACTTGCTTAACATTCAACCGACAACTGAGCTGGCAATCAACGCTGCGCGCACGGCACGGCTTCGACGGTGACGAGGAAGCGGCAGCGCCCGCCCAGCACGGAGTGCCCGTGTCGCCCACGACGAAGAGACGCCACGGCCCGTTCGGGTCCGTGCCGTTGAAGGCGGCGAGCGTCGTGGCGGCAGAGGCGGCCGGCGAACGCTGGCGGCGCGCGTCACGGGCGCAAGTCTTGGCGTCGCCCAAGTGTTCGCCTGTGTCTCATGACAAGCCTTTGACGAGAGCCGCGCCGACAAGCGTTGACCTCGTGCCGCGCGGGCGGCGCGCGGATTTCAGTCCGCTGTGAACGACGAATATTATCCTTGACATTTGCCGCGCAAAGGAATACTTTCCAGGCATCCCAAGGGTCGCGCACTGGCTAACCGCTAACGAGAATCTCTTTCTTAACCTCATATGCCGTTTACTTTTCCCATCGTTAATGCTTCGCCGAGTCCGAGTCGTTGGTGTGCGGCAATAACATAGGCCACGCACCTTCTAACAAGCCGCCTTGCACGTTCCGTTTAACCGGGGACAGGAGGATATGGCCCATGCAAGTCGAACATCTGGCGATTGACGGGTCAGTCGTTTCGATTGAGGCTGACGCCGATCTCTCGACGCAACACAGCACGGCCGGTTGGGCCATCGTGCCCTCGCTCGGCCGCGCCCACCCGTTTGCCATCTACCCGGCAGGCCACAGCGATTCCGTCGAGGAGATGGTGCGTTCCAACTTCCCGGAGATCACCGTCCAGTCGGTTGAAGACTACTCGCTCAAGAAGGGGCGGCTGCGGGTCGCCGAGGTGACCCTGCCGACGGCGACGAAAAGCAGGCGGACACTGATGGTCGGCGCGTGGGAAGGCAGGCGCGGCTGTCTCACCACGTCGCTGGTCGGCGCGCACCGCCACCGGCTCGTCGAAGTCTTCGACACGCTTCAGTTCCGCGAGCGCGGCAAGGGTCTCGTCATCGACTCGCCCATCACGCCGCGCCCGCGCGAGCCGCAAGTGTTTAAAGAGATTCCGGGCCTCGGCGTACTGGACATCAAACCGGCCCTGCCGAGCACGCTCGAACGAGTCCCGCGCGCGAGCGGCTTCGCCACCGACAGCGGCGAACTCTTCCGCTTCCGCGAGACGAGCAACACGCTGCTCTTCGTGGGCAACTCCGCCGTCGTGAGAATCGATCAACTGCCGGACGGGCGCGCGCGCGCGGGCGGCGCACAGCCGGCGGCTAAAGCGGAGGCGGCGCGCGCCACGGGCGAGACGGACGCCGGCGAGGAAGATGACGGCACGCAGGAGATGCTCGCCATAGCGCAGAGCTTACGCGTGGAGTGGATGCCGCGGGGCGGTCGCCGATGACCTTCATCTACTACCTCAGTCTGGGTTACGTCGCCGCCACCCTCTTGACCAGCGGCATCGGTCACGCGCTGGGGGCGGCGCGTTTCCGCGACCTCGTGCGGGCGCACGACATTATCCCGCGCGACCTCGTGCCGGCGACCACGCTGCTCGTCATCGCTTTCGAGCTTATCGCCGGGGCCGGCGCGCTGGCGGTGCTGCTGAAAGCAGAGTTGGTGGCGCGCGCCGCGTTGCTCTTTGCCGGGTGCGCTGTCGCCGGGGGCGCGTTCGCGTGCTACATCCGTCGCCTGCTGCGCCGGCCCGGCAGAGTCAGTTCGTGCGGCTGCTCACCGCTCGCCGGCCCGCTGACGCCGGTGGCCGTCGTCCCGGCGTGCGCGCTGCTGTTGCTGTCGGCGCTGGGGCTGGTCGCCGCGGGGCTGGGTTACGGGCGCGCGCTGGGCGTCGCGTACGGGCTGCTGGGCGGCGCGGTCGCGCTGCCGCTCGCGTGGGGCGTCACGCTCGCGCTGCTCATCATCATGCTGCCCGCTTCCATGCCGCGCCCGGCGCTCAACGGAAGGTGGTGACGACGCCGATGTCTCTACTCGACGTGAGATCAAACTTCGTACTCGCCGCGCTGTTCGTTACCTGGCTCGCGGTGGCCCTGCTCGTGCTGATCGTCGGCAACCTGTACGCCCGGCTGCAACGGCTCGAACGGGGGCTGCCCGCGCCCAAAGACGAGACGCCCTACGGCCACTTAATCGGCAGAGACTTGCAAGACCTACTCGGCGCGGCCGTCCCGTCGCCGTGCGTCTTCGTCCTGCTCTCCGCGAACTGCAACTCGTGCCTGCGCGTGCTGAGCGAACTGCCGTCGCTGCTGCTCAGCGCCCCGCTGGCCGTCACTTGGGTGGACGAAGCGCCCGCGCCGCCGCCCGCGCTGCCGCCCGGCACGATTGTGCTCGACGACGGCCCGCGGATCAGCACGGCGCTCGGCATACGGGTCACGCCTTTTGTGCTCGTCACCGGCGACGCGGGGGAGGTCGTCGAGGCCGCCCCGCTTAACTCGTTAAGCTCGCTGGGCAAGCTGGCGGGGCCGCGCGCCGACGCGCTGCCCGCCGTGTCCGTCATGACCGGATGAAGGAGGTCTCACCATGAGCATGGACATCGACGACATTCCGACTATCGAGTCGGCGATCAGAGTGGGGCGGCGGGCCGCGGCCGACTCCGCGGTCGCGGCCGCCTACCCGTTACACCCGGAAGGTTCGGGCGGCGGCATGCTGGAAACGCTGGGCGGCGTGGCGGGGCTGCAACTCGTCAACAGTTTTCGGTCGCTCGCCTTCCCCGGCGTCGCCGAGACGATTGTCGCCGCCCCGGCCGGGCCGAGCTACACCTACCACAACGACTGTCAGGGCTACGACTACAACGGCCCCTGCAACGAAGCGTGTTACGGCTTCGCCCCGGATCACATGGATCCGTTTTATTGCGCGACCTGCGCCGAGCAGAAGGCCGACCCGACCAACAACCCGGCCTACAACTGGCACTTCGTCGGCTCGCGCGGGCAGATCCAATACATCGACCGCGAGCCTGACGTTTGCTGGGGCAGGGACGCGTGGAAGTGGACGGTGCACGGCGAGTGCGGCAACTGCCACCAGACCTCCGTCTTCAGGTGTCACGACGGGTACAAGAAGCTGCCGAACAACAACTACTGGGAGCCGACGATCTGCCAGGGTCTCGTTTCCTGCGACAACAAGCTAACGCCATGTCCGTAAGCCAAACAACGCGGCACTCGTTCTCCTGGGTCTGGCTGATCCCGACGGCGCTGATCGCGCTCGCCCTGCTCGCGCGCGCCGCGCCGCTCGTCGCCGCGGGCATAGGTCTCGCCGCGGCGTTGTCGCTGTCAGGCTCGATATGAAGTCTCAATAGCGCAGCCGTGTTGCTGCCGCTTGAGAGACGCCGCTCCCTCTTCGACCTACGCGTCCTCGCCGCTTACCTGGCGGGGACGACGAGTGGGGCGCTGCTGACCGCGCTGGTCGCGTGGGTGTTGAGCGGCTTCGCCGAGCCGCTCGGCCCCAGGCTGCGGGCCGTTTTGCTGCTCGTCGGTGCGGCGCTCATCTGGCTGTGCAAACACGGCCCGCTGGCCGGCTACGTCACGCTGCCCGAAGCACGGCGGCAAATCCCGGCGGAGGTCTTCGGCGGCAGCATCGCGCGGGGCGCTTACCGGTTCGGCTTTGAACTGGGCACGGGCGTCAGAACCTACGTCCCGTCGGCCGCCCCCTACATTCTGCTGCTCACGGTCGTGCTGGCGCACGTCACCCTGGCCAGCGCCGTTATGGTGGGTCTCGGTTTCGGTCTGGGGCGGGCCGTGCCGCTCATGGTTCAACTCTCCGCCGTCAGGCAACTCCGAGCCGCGCCCCCGTTCCTGCGCAGCACTGAAGCTTTCGCGTCGGCGACAGCGACGCTGCTCATCATCGCCGGAGCATTTATTCTTGTCTGAACCTATCGCCGCGCCGCCGCAGTCTAACCACGGCTCGCCCCTGCTGAGCACGCGGCGTATCCGCCTGCGCGTGATCACGGATCGGGATAGCATCTTCCTCTACGACCTGATGACCTCGCCGCAGGCGGGGGGGCGCGTCCGCTTTGCGGGGGCGACGCCAAGCCCGGAAAAGATCGCCGCCTCGCTCTGGGACAGCGTCCTCGCGCAGTTCATCATCGAAGGCAGCCGCTCGCAGAAGCCGCTCGGACTCGTCGCCGTCACGTCGCCGAATTTCCGCGACGGCTTCGCCTACATCTCCGCGCTCGGCCCGACCGAAGCGCAGGGCCTTGGGTTAATCGCCGAAGGCGTGCTGCTCGGTTTTCATTACGCGTTCTCCACCTGGCCGTTTCGGAAGATTTACATGGAGGCCACCGAGGAGAGTTACAAGGCGTTCAAGAGCGGCTTGGATCGCTTCTTCGTGCAGGAAGGGCAGTTGCGGGAACACGTCTTCTGGAACGGGCGCTTCATGAACCTCATGATCCTCGCCGTCTACCGCGAGACGTGGGCGCGGCAGGCCCCGACGGTGCTCAGACGCCTCCACGCCGAGGATTGAAGCCGCGGCCGCTAGGTCTCTTTCAACAGCCGCCGCCACATGAAACCCGCCGGTCTTGCCACAGTTCGCCGGTATTTGCCATAATCAGGCGCGCGGGCCTGTAGCTCAAAGGATAGAGCACAATCCTCCTAAGATTGGGGTTGGAGGTTCGAGTCCTCCCAGGCTCATTACCCTCATACTATCGTCTAACCAACGGGCGGCGCTGTTCAAGAACAGTTAACTCGACAGGTGAGTGTCCGAGTCGGGCGTCGCTCTATCCCTAGAGCTACAGGCCCGCGCGCGCATTATGGCAACGGCTTGAGCGGGCTGGCAAGAAGGTGCCGGCGCGAACACGCGAACTCCGTGTGAACGCGTGCGTACGCGAAACGGGGCGACGCATGAGCAAGCGCCGCCCCGTTGTTGTTTGAACTGGATCGTGTGTGCGGTTACGGCTCGATGAGGCCGTAGTTGCCGTCTTTGCGTTTGTAGATGACGCCGACGCGGTTGGTGTCGGAGTCGCGGAAGACGAGGAACTGGTTGGCCTCTTCGGAGAGGCGGAGCGCGGCCTCTTCGGGCGTCATCGGCTTGACCGTGTAGCGGCGCGCGTTGATGATGCGCGGCGCGTTCGACGCGGCCTCGACGCGGCCGTTGTCGGGCGCGAGCGTGGCCAGCGGCCGCGCCTGCTGCTTGCGGTCGATCAGCTTCTTCTTGAGCTTGACCGCCTGCTTCTCGATCTTGGCGATGGCGCGCGTCAACGCCTGGTACATGTCGGCGTTGATGTCGCGGGCGGTGAGCGTCTCGCCGCGCCAGTGGACGAGAATCTCGCCCATGTGCCGGTTCTTCTCGACCTCCATGATGACGTGGGCGCTCGCGGTCGTGTCGTTGAAAATCTGATCGATCTTGCTGAAGTGCTCCTCGACGTGGCGGCGCAGCGCGGGGGTCACGTCTACGTGCCGGCCCGTGTACTCGAACTTCATCCGTTAGTCTCCTCCCCTCACGTCGGCGCGGACGAAGCCCGCGCGCCCCGGCCGTCCGGGCGCGCGCAGATGTGCGCCGACCCGCTTGTCTTGATCTAACTGCTTAAACCGCCATGGCCTGCTCGCGCCGCCGCGTTAAATGACGGCCTTGCGCTCGCGCGAGCCGGGAATCTGCATCTGGTCGCGGTACTTCGCCACGGTGCGGCGCGACAGCTTGATGCCTTCCTTGGCCAGAATCTTGACGATCTGATCGTCGGTGATCGGGTTCTTCGTGTCCTCGTCCTCGATCAGCTTCTTGATCTTGAGCTTGATGATGCGCGTCGAGACCTCTTCGCCCTCGTCGTTCATCATGCCTTCGGTGAAGAAGCGGCGCAACTCGATGACGCCCTGCGGCGTGTGCGCGTACTTGCGGTTGACGACGCGCGAGATCGTCGAGAGGTGCATCCCCGTCTCCTCGGCCACGTCCTTCAACATCATCGGGCGGATGTACTCGACGCCCTTGTCCAAGAACTCGCGCTGCCGGCGCACGATGCAATCCACGACGCGGTAGATGGTCTGCCGCCGGTGCTCGATGTTGCGCAGGAGATCGACCGCCGAGCGCAGCTTGTCCTTGATGAAGTCGCGCGTCTCCTTGTTGGTCGTCGGCTGCCCCAGCATCTGCTGGTAGCCGGTGTTCAGCCGCAGCCGCGGGCTGCCGTCGTCCGCGAAGTAGATGACGTACTCCTCGTCGATCTTCTCGATGAAGACTTCAGGCACGATCAGGATCGCCTCGTCGGCCGAGTAGCGCCGCCCCGGATAAGGGTTGAGCGTGCGGATCAACTCCAACTCCCTGACCAGTTCTTCGATGGAGACGCCTATGTGCTTGGAGAGGTTTGGCAGCTTGTGCTGTTGGAGGTCTGCGAGCGGGTGCTCGCGTATGAGCCGGGCGGCCAGACGGTCTAGCTCGCCGCGCGCTTCGAGCTGGATGAGCAGGCACTCGCGCACGTCGCGCGCGCCGCAGCCGATGGGGTCGAGCCGCAGGATGACCTGGCGCGCCTCTTCGACCAAAGCCTCGGGCCAATTCCCAAGCGCGCCGATCTCCTCGTTCGTCGCGTTGACGCGTCCGTCCGCATCGAGGTTGCCGATGACCGCCTCGGCCACGTCCACGAGTTCCGCGCGCACGTCGTTCAGGCGCAGTTGCCACGTCAGGTGCTCGGCCAGCGACTCGGGGCGCGTGAGAAACTGCTCGAAGGTCGGCTCGTCATCCTTGTACTCCCACTCCTGCGTCTTGTAGCCGGGATCGAGGTATTCCTGAAACTCGCGCCCGAAGTCTATCTCCTCGAACGCGTCGCGCTCGCGCTCGGCCGGCTCGCCTTCGAGTTCTTCGCCCGCGGCCGTGGCGGCGTCCGGCGCTTCCGAAGTTGCCGCGGGTAACTCCAAAGCGGCCGCCTCGCCCGCGCCGTTCGTGCTCGGCTCGCCCAACTCCGGCGCGCCCGCGTCGCGCGCCGCGGCGTCGCCGTTACCGGAGGCGAGCTGATCGAGTATGTGCTCTTCGAGTTCGCGCTTCTCCTCCTGCGCGGCCACCTCTTCGAGCACGGGGTTCTCCAACAACTGCTGCTGGATCAGATCGCTCAACTCCAGCGAGGTCATCTGCAACATCTCGATGCGCTGGCGCAGTTGCGGCGTCAGCACGAGGCGCTGCGAGAGATTGGTTGTGAGCTTGACCGACATCCTGGTTTCGTTTCAATTCCACACCGCCGCCCGGCGGCGCGCGCAACTTCTCACCGTCAAGATTTAAGAAAGGGAGGCCGCTTTGTTCCGGCGGCGGGCCGATTATAACCGATTTGCCGTTCGGGTGCAGCGGCGTGGCCGTTTAAAGCCGGAACTTTTCGCCGAGGTAGAGGCGGCGCACTTCCGGGTCGTCCGTGAGCGTGAGCGGCGGCCCCTGGCGGAAGATGCGCCCGTCGGCCATGATGTAGGCGCGGTCGGTCACGCCCAGGGTCTCGCGCACGTTGTGATCCGTGATCAGGATGCCGATGCCGCGCCCGCGCAGGTAGAGGATGACCTTCTGAATCTCGTCCACGGCGAGCGGGTCAATGCCGGCGAACGGCTCGTCGAGGAGGATGAACTGCGGCTCGGTGGCGAGGGCGCGCGCGATCTCGGTGCGGCGGCGCTCGCCGCCCGACAGCGTGTCGCCGCGCGTGTGGCGGACGTGGCTGATGCCGAACTCCGCGAGCAACTCTTCGAGCCGCTTGAAACGCTCGCGCCGCCGGAGCGGCATCGTCTCCAACACGGCCAAAATATTTTCCGCCACCGTCATCTTGCGGAAGACCGACGGCTCCTGCGGCAGATAACCCAAGCCGAGCCGCGCGCGCAGGTACATCGGCAGCCGCGTGATGTCGCGCGCGCCGAGCCGCACCTGCCCCGCTTCGGGGCGCTCAAGCCCGACGATCATGTAGAAGGTCGTCGTCTTCCCCGCCCCGTTCGCGCCCAGGAGGCCCACCACCTCGCCCGGCTCGACGTGCAAGCTCACCAGATCGACCACGCGCCGCCGGCCGTAGCTCTTGACGAGATCGACGGCGACGAGCGCCGCCTGCGACGGGCTGAGGCGCGCGCGCGCACGGGCCTCCGCCAGCGCCTCGCGCTCGGCCGCCGCCGTCAGGTCTTCGACTTGTACCTCGACGTTCACTATGGCCTGATTGAAAACTAAAACGGGCGCGCCGGTCAAACGCCGTCGGCGGATTAACGATCCGCCGTCAAGGCTTCTTGACCTTGTGCGACGAGTGGACGCGGCCCGTGGACTGCGGCCCGGCGGGGCTGTCTGTGACGACGCGGTTCTCGCGCAGAAAGACGGTCATGCGCGGCCCCTCGGAGTTGCCCTGCTCCGCGTCCTCCACGCGCGCCGGCTTGCCCGTCAATTGCACGGTCTCGTCCGCCGCGACGTACTGCCCCCAGTCGCCCGTGCCGCGCCGGCCCGGTTGTGTGACGACGACGTTGCGCTGCGCGACCGTGTGGTCAACCTCGTTCGCGTCCTTCTGCAAAAAGACATCGGCCACCTCGCAGGTGATCCGCTCCGTGCCCTGCTTGATGTCCACGTTCGTCTCGTAGTGGACGACGCGATCCGTGTCCGAGTAGAACATGCGCTGCGCGGTGGCGAAGACGGGCACGACCACGCGGTTGCCGCTGGCGTCTTTGCGCCGCGCGTTGTAGAGCGCGCTCTGGACGTTGCCGTCCGCCTCCATGCGCTTCTGCTCGCGCCGCAAGGTGAGCTTGTCGCCGCGCACGAAGTTGTCGTCCTGCCACGCGCGCGCGTCGCCCGTGTAGATGCCTAAGCCCTCTTCGTGCCGAAACTCCGCGCTGTCGGAGACGACGAAGACAGGGCTTTTGACTTTCTGGAACGGCGTCGCGCCGCCCGTCTGCTCCTGGCTGTAGTAGGTGGTCTGCACGCGCCCGCGCGCGAAAGTGATTTTGCGGTTCGTGTCCGAGTCAAGCTCGTTCGCCTTCAGGCGCGCGCGCGAGTCCCAGACGACCGGCTCGCCGCCGCGCAGGCGCACCAACGCGTCCGCGGCCGTGTAGGCGGCCGTCTCGGCCTGCCCGTTGCGGTCGCCTTCGTTGAACTGCGTCTGCCCGGACGCGTCCACGCGCTCGGCGTCCTGCGTCTCGCGCGCGAACGCGGCGACGAGCTTCTGCGCCGTCAACGTGCGCACGCCGCGCCGCTCGGACGGCTGCACGGGCGTGATGACGGCTTTAGCGCCGCCCGTCGCGGTGAAGGTCTTGGCGAGGTTGCCGACCTCGTAGAAGTCGCAGTCGAAGCGCGGCGCGTTGAGCGTCTTGCGGTCGGCCTGCGGCGACGGTTGCACAGGTTCAATGATCAGTTCGGCGTTGCCCGTCGCCTCCGCGCGTTCGAGGTCGCGCCCCGACGTGCGCCAGAACAGTTGCACGTTGTCCGCCGTCAGACGCTTGTGGGCCGCGCGCGGATCGTTGGCTTTGGACGCGGGCGCGGCCATCGTCACGACGGGCCGGCCGCCCGCGCGCAGTTCCTTCAGGAGACTGCGGTCGGCCTGCACGATGAAGTGGACTTCGGCCTCGGAGGCCGGGCCGAACTGCACCTGCGAGTCGGCGTCGAGCGTGCGCCCTTCGACGCCGACGTTGGCCGTGGCGCGTTCGAGCCGCTGGTCGGCGTCGAAGTAGAAGTTCATCTCCTGCGCGCGCACCTCGGCGGCGCGGCCCTCGTTCATCGAGCGCAGATACGCCGCGCCGCGCGCCTGTATGCGGTTGAGCTTCCGCTGCTCGGTCAGCCAGCCGGTGAGCACCTCGCCGCTCATGATGTCGCGCTCCTGTTCGGCGGTCGCGCCGCCGTAGAAGGCGAGCTGGTGCAGGTTCTGATCGAAGCTCGCGCCCGCGCTATGCACAGTTACGGGGCGGCTGCGCGGCGTCGAGCGCGGGACTACTTGCGGCTGGCCGGCCTGCGCCTCAGCTTTCGCGCCGGGCTGGACGGTGATCTCGACGTTGCCGTGCAACTCCAACTTCTTGGCCTGCGCCTCGACGCGCGCGGCGTCGGCGCGCCCCGACACGTTCTCGCGCTCGAACGTGAGCGGCGCGTCCACGTTCGCCAGCTCGTTCTTCACGTCGTAGGCCACGCGCTCGGTCAACACCTTCAGGTGATCGCGCGTCTCGATCTGGACGCTGCCGGTGAACTGCACGGCCTCCGTCTCGGAGAAGTAGATGGCCTGTTTGGCGTTGACCTGATCGGCCGCGCCGCCGCCCGCCTTGGCGTAGTATTCGAGATGCACGTCGGTCAGTTCGTGGTGGCCGTCCTCGTAGGACTGGTAGAGCGCCGCGCGCAGCAGCATCGTCGTGCGGTCGCCCTCCATCACGCGCCGCTCGAAGTTCTCGACCCGGCTCACGACGCGCGTGGACAACTCGGCGGGGCCGCCGCGCATGATGAACTGCTTCTGCTTGCGCGCGCGGTTGTAAGAGATGCCGACGTAGACCAGCCCCGCCGCCAGCAGCAGCAGCGCCAGCGCGCGCGCCACCAGCGGCGCGCGCGCCCGCACGCCGATCAACACCACGTCCCGCCTGCGCCTGATCTCCTGCATCGGTGAGGGCTGAGGGCTGAGGGCTGAGGGCTGAACAAAAACGTTCTTCCCCTTCAGCCCTCAGCCCTCAGCCCTCAGCCCTCCCTTCTCACGTCCTGCACGTTCAGTTGGAGTCGCCGCTCGCCGCGCCAGCGGTTGACTTCGAGGGCGTAAGCCAGTTCGATGCGGTCGCCCGCGCGCGGCGTTGCTGTCGCCGTCTCCGCGCCGCCCCACCAGACCGCCTCGTGCGCGCGCCCGTCCGACGCGAGCACGTAGAGTTTCAGATGCCGCTCCTTCAGCACGCGCGGCTCCTGTAAGACGCGCAGGCTCGCCGTCTGGAAGACGGGGCGCGGCCACTGTGCGCCGAACGGCTCAAGCCGCTCAAGCTCCTCCGCGAGTTCGAGCGACAGCGCGGCGGCGTCCAGCTCCGCGTCCACGTGGAGCGCGGGCTGGCACTCGGCGACGGCGAGTCGCGGCGCGCTGTACGTGTCGAGCCGGCGGCGCAACTCGGCGATGCGCTCGCGGCGGATGACGAGGCCGGCGGCCTGCGCGTGCCCGCCGAAGCTGTCGAACAGATCGGCGCACGCCGTCAGCGCGTCGAGCAGGTGGAACTCTTCGACGCTGCGCGCCGAGCCGTGCCCCGTGCCGTCCTCGTCGAGCGAGATGACGACCGCGGGCCGGCCCAATTTCTCCGCCAGCTTCGACGCGACCAGCCCGATCACGCCGCGATGCCAGCCCGCGCCCGCGACGACCGCCACGGCCGAACAGTCGCCGCTCGCCACATAGTCCGCGAACGCGCGCTCGGTCAACTCGCGCTGCATCACCTGTCGCTCGCGGTTGCGCGCGTCGAGGTGTTGCGCGAGCCGGCGCGCTTCCGTTGCATCGTTCGTCTCGAATAGCTCGACGACGGCGCGCGCCGCGTCCATGCGCCCGGCGGCGTTGATGCGCGGGCCGAGGCGGAAGCCCAGATCGCTCGAACGCATGTCGCGCCCGTCGCCGCAGCCCGCGACCTCCATCAACGCGCGCAAGCCGGGGTTGGTCGCGTTCGCCAGATCGGCCAGACCGAGCGTGACGATGGCGCGGTTCTCGCCGACGAGCGGCGCAACGTCGGCGACCGTGCCGATGGCGACGACCTTCAGAAAGCCTCTGATCAAATGCCCGCGCCCGCGCGCGCGCAGGAGCGCGTGCGCCAGCTTGAACGCGACGCCGACGCCCGCCAGGTGCTTGTCCGGGTACTGGCAGCCGCGCTGGTTCGCGTTCAGCACGGCGTAGGCGGGCGGCGCGCCTTCGTCCGCGTCGGGCAGATGGTGATCGGTCACGATCACGTCGAGACCGTTGGCGCGCGCCCACTGCAAAGGCTCGTGCGCGCGTATGCCGCAGTCCACGCTGATGACCAGTTTGTAGCCTTCCGCGGCGGCGCGTTCGAGCACGTCCTGGCGGATGCCGTAGCCTTCGGTGAAGCGGTGCGGGACGTGGTAGCCGGTGCGCGCGCCGAGCAGTTGCAAGGCGCGGCGCAGGACGACCGTGCCCGTCGTGCCGTCCACGTCGTAATCGCCGTAGACGAGGATCGGCTCGCCGCCGTCCACGGCGCGCAGGACACGCGCGACGGCGTCCGACATGCCGAGCATCAGCGCCGGATCGTGCAGTTGATCGAATGCAGGGTGCAGCAGACGTTCGACCGCCGCCGCGGTCTGAAGCCCGCGCGCGTGGAGCAGGCCGGCGACGACGGGCGTGAGGCCTGTGGCGGCGGCGAGCGAGGCGGCCGCCGCCGGGTCGTAGCCGCGCACGCGCCAGTCTTTAGTGACGACGTTGTCCATTAAGTGCCGACGCTGTTCATCCGTTGACGCCTCGCCCTCCGTTACTCCGCGAACCAGCCGTGCGGGTCGAGCAGCTTGACGCCGATGCGCTGCCGGCCGTCCGTCGCGTCCGTCCAGACGCCGTTGACTTCGGCGGCGAGCGTGCGCCCGAAGGGCGCGGTCAGGCTGACGACCGCGCCGACCTCGACCGCCGCCTCGGTGATGAGCGTCGCGCCGCCGCGGCTGACGCGCACCGCCTCGGCCTGCACGGCGAACGGCTCGCCGGTGCGCGTCTGCCCCGCCAACTCGACGTGGAAGTTGACGGGCACGCGCGGGCTGCGCGGGCGCTGCGTCGCGGGGCCGCGCCGCTCGCCATTCGTCTCGTCACTCATAACAGACCCAAGCCCTCTCCGCCGCAAACTCGATCACGGGGCGACAGTCAGTTTAACCGAAGCGGCCGGAAATAGCGGAATGCCGCGCGGTGGATAAGTCGGCGGTTGAGTGTGGCGAGCGGCCGGTCTTAACACAGAGGGCACAGAGTATCCACAGAGGACACAGAGTTCTTTACTGTGTCCTCCGTGCTAACTCTGTGGACTCTGTGTTAATCCTATCTGACGAAACACTCAACCGCAGCCCAACTAAACCGCCTGAATAACCCCGCGCCAGAGCAGGAGCAGGAGCGTGCCGCCGAGGGCGAGCCGGTAGAGGATGAAGACGGCGGTCGAGTGTGTGCGCAGGTAGCGGAGCAGGAACCAGATCGAGGCGTAGCCGACGAGACCGGAGACGACCGTGGCGACCAGGAGCGGCAGCCCCGAAGCGGGCGGCAGACGGTGGAGCGCCTCCTTGAGTTCGAGCAGACCGCTCGCGGCAATCGCGGGCATCGAGAGCAGGAACGAGAAGCGCGCCGCCGTCTCGCGCGTCTCGCCCGCGAACAGCCCGCCCATGATCGTCGAGCCGGAACGGCTCGCGCCCGGCACGAGCGCCAACACCTGCGCGCCGCCGACCGCCAGCGCGTCGCGCAAGTACAGGTCTTTCATCACGCGCTCGCGCCGGCCGACCCGCTCCGCCAGCGCCAGCAGCAGCGCGATCACGATCATCATCGTGGCGATGACCCACAGGTTCTTCGTGAACGTCCCCTCGATCTGCTTCTTGAAGAGCAGCCCGACGACGCCGACGGGCAGCGAGCCGATGATGACCAGCCAGCCGAGCCGCGCCTCGTCCGACAGGCGCGGCGGGTTGCGCACGGCCGCGCCGCCCGCCGCGCGCACGCCCGCCGGGCGCGGACGCCAGCGCAGGATCGCGCGGTGGTCGCGGACGAAGGCGACGGTGATGGCGAGGATGTCGCGCGCGAAGTAGACGAGCACGGCGGCGAGCGTGCCGAGTTGGATGACGGCGATGGTCGCGGTCGTCTGCTCGGCGCGCAGGGCCTGCCCCTCGAAGAGTTGCAGCGCGCGGCTCGCGAAGATCAGGTGCGCCGTCGAGCTGACGGGGATGAACTCGGTCAGCCCTTGCACGATACCCAGAATGATGGCTTGGAAGATGGTCATAATTAGTTAGTAGAAACAGTCTCGTAAATACAAAGGGCGACTCGTAGATTCCTCGATGAATCTCGCGCCCACAAGCGTCGCTGAAGCTGCGCGGGGGTGATTGTGAAAACCGGCCTTGGCTTTAGTTAACGTCGAGCACGGGCGGCAGTTCCTGGCCTTCGGGGACGAAGCGGACGGAGAGGGAGTTGACGCAGTGGCGCGTGTCCTTTTCGGTGAAGCCTTCGCCCTCAAAGACGTGGCCCAGGTGGGCTTGACAGTGAGCGCAAGTGATTTCGATGCGCCTGCCGTCCGCGTCCACATGGCGCTCCACGCTCCCCTGGTACTCCTCATCAAAACTCGGCCAGCCGCAGCCGGAATGGAATTTGGCCGCCGCCGAATAGAGCGGGTTGTTGCAGCGCCGACAGATAAAGGTGCCGGGCGCAAACAGATTCTCGTACTCGCCGGTAAACGGTCTCTCCGTGCCTTTGTGGGCGATGACCCGTTCTTCCTCGGGTGACAACTGGTTGTATGGCATAAAAATGTTCCTGCAAGTTACTGTAGCAAAGATCACCCACCCGTAAAAGTAATAACCGTTCGGGGGGCTACTCGTAATTTCTCAACAGATTCGATGTTCGTAAGCGCCGAGTGTCTTTATGAGACTGTTTCTAGTTAGTCGTTAGTGGTTAATTGTTATTTGTTCAAGTTAGCCCGTAGCCGCCAGCTAACTACACGGCGCAATGAACAATTAACCACTAACAACTAACTGATTATTTATTCGCGGAACGAGTTGCGCAGCGCGATGGGGTCGTACATCCACGCGGGCATGACGAGGCCGAGGCGGACGAGGCCGGCGAGCGGCCAGGGGAAGGCGTAGAGCTTGCGCCGCTGCTCGATGGCGCGGACGATCTTTTGCGTCGCGTCCGACAGCTCCATGAGGTAGGGCATACGCGCGTGGCGGGTGGCGGTGAGCGGCGTCTTGATGAAGCCGGGGTGGATGATCGTCACGTCCACGCCGGTGTCTTTCAGGTCGAGCCGCAGGCTCTCGAACATCGCCGTGAGCGCCGCCTTCGACGCGCAGTAGGCGGCGGACTTCGGCAGCCCGCGGTAGGCGGCCAGACTTGAGATCGCCACGAGTTGCCCACCGCGGCGCGCGCGCATCTCCGGCAGCACGGCCGCGACCGCGTTGGCCGCGCCCACGACGTTGACGCCGAGCACCTCGCCCAAGTCCTCCGCGTCGAACTGCGCGCCGCCCACCTGCCCGCCCACGCCCGCGTTCGCCACGAGCACGTCCACCGGCCCGAAGCGCGCGCCCAACCCTTCGGCCGCCGCGCGCACCGCCGCCGCGTCGCGCACGTCCGCCGGCAAAGCCAGCGCGCGCCCGCCCGCCGCCTCCACTTCGCCGACGACCGCCGCCAACGCCTCCGCCCGCCGCGCGAGCAAGCCCAACGCCGCGCCGCGCCCGCCCAACTCCGACGCCAGCGCGCGCCCCAGGCCGCTCGACGCGCCCGTGATCAAGACGACTCGTTGTGCCCACATAGAAGTTTGATCTGACAGTCGCGCGCGGCGCTCAGCACAACTCCGCGACGTGTTCGCCGAGGACGCGCAGGGCCGCGCCGAGGTCTGTCTGCTTGATGAGCAGGTGGTCGCGGGAGAAGGCGGCGAGCGCGCCGCAGGAGATGCCGGCGCGCGCGAGCAGGTCTGTGACGCGGGCGAGGTAGCCGACGACGTGCCAGCCGAGTTCGATGTCGAGCGTGACGAGCCGGAAGCCGGTCTCGACGCGCGCGGCGCGCAGGGCGTGGCGCATCGTCAGCCAGTCCGCCTCTTCGACGAGCAGCGTGACCTCGCGCGCGTCGCGCAGCAGCATGAACGGCGCGTCGGGGCGCGGACTCAACTCCGGCTGCGCCAGCAGCCGCGCCCAGTCCTGGTGGCTGATGCCGGCCAGCACGAACGTGGCCGGCGCGACCTCAACCTTCGTGCGGCGCAACAACTCGGCCGCGTCCTCAGTCTGGTTAGAATCGGACATAGTTCAAGGTTCAAAGTTTAAGGTTCAAAGATCAAGGCTCAAGTTGCACCCGAAACGAACCTTGAACTTTGAACCTTGAACCTTGAACCTCTTAGACCTGCACGACGACCGGCATGATGACGGGGCGCGCGCCGGTCTGCTTCTGGACGTAGCGTTTGAGTTCGAGCCGGACGCGCTCTTTCAGGAGGCTCGTGTCGCGGCGCTCGTTGGCGGACGCGTTCTCGACCGCCGCGGTGACGATGCGTTGCAGGGTGCGTGTGAAGTCGCCGTCGCCGTTGCCGTCCGCGCGGAGCACGCCGCGGGCGACGACTTCGGGCGGCGCTTCGAGCGCGCCTGTCTGCTCGTTGAGCGTGACGACCGACGTGATCACGCCGTCGTAGGCCAACTGCCGGCGCTCGCGCACCGTCTCGCGGTCGATCTCCTCGAAGCCCGACTCGTCTATGAAGACGCGCCCGATCTCTTCCTGGCGGACGACCGAGGCGCGGTCGCCGTCGAACTCCAGCACGTCGCCGTTCTCGATCAGGATGATGCGCTCGTCCTCGATGTTGAGGTGGTTCTTCAGGTACTCCTTGTGCCGGTAGAGCATCCGGTACTCGCCGTGGATGGGCACGACGAAGCGCGGCCTGACCGCCTCGGTCATGATGCGTATGTCTTCCTGCGAGGCGTGGCCGCTGACGTGGATGAGGCGGCGCTTCTCGTCTATGATCTTCGCGCCGCGCTTGTAGATGTCGCCGATCAGGCGCGAGATGGCGCGCTCGTTGCCGGGGATGATGCGCGCCGACAGGACGACCGTGTCGCCCTCGCCGATGGTCAAGCCCTTGTAGCTCTGCGTGGCCATCTGCATGAGCGCGGCGCGCGGCTCGCCTTGTGAGCCGGTCACGAGGTAGACGATCTCGTCGTCGTCCAACTGCCGCGCCTGTTGCAGCGAGACCATCTCGTCCTCGTGTACGTCGAGGTAGCCGAGCCGGTCGGCGATCTCGACGTTCTTGATCATGGAGCGGCCGAGCACGCAGACCTTGCGGTCGAACTGCTGCGCCACGTCGAAGACGATCTGCAAGCGGTGAATCGAGGATGCGAAGGCGGCGACGATGATGCGCCCCTCGGCCTCGGCGAAAATCTCCTCGAAGGCCGGGATGACGGCGCGCTCCGAGGGCGTGCGCCCCGGCACGGTCGCGTTCGTCGAGTCGGACAAAAGGGCGAGCACGCCCTCCTGCCCGTAGCGCCGCAGCGTGCGCAGGTCAATCGGCTCGCCGATGACGGGCGTCTCGTCCACCTTGTAGTCGCCGGTGTGGATGAGCGTGCCGGCGGGCGTCGTGATGGCGAGCGAGAAGCAGTCGATCAGCGAGTGCGAGGCGCGGATGAACTCGACCTGGAAGACGCCGATCTCGACGGTCTCGCGCGGCTCGACGCGGTGGATCAACACGTCGCCCAGCAGGCCGTGCTCTTCGAGCTTGCTCTCGGCCAGGCCCGCCGTGAAGTGCGAGCAGTAGACGGGCACGTTGAACTTCTTGAGGATGTAGGGGAGCGCGCCCAAATGATCTTCGTGCCCGTGCGTGAGCACGACGGCGGTCAGGTCGGCGCGGTACGGTTCGAGGAAGTCGAAGTCGGGCACGGACACGTCCACGCCGTAAGCCGCCTCCGCGGGGAAGCCCATCCCGGCGTCCACGACGATCATCTCGTCGCCGTAGCGCACGGCCATGCAGTTCATGCCAAACTCGCCGATCCCGCCCAAGGGGATAATTTCAAGCACCTTGCTCACTTAGCCTGTCTCACTCCAACGCCGCGGGCGCGTCTGCTTAACATCATTGCCGCTCAACATCATTAAGGATTGCGTAATGCGCCAGTATAACACCCGCCGCCGCTCCGCGCACCAAGCCCGCGCGAACGTGCGCGTGGTTTTGGTTCGTGGTTGCTTCTTTAGTCTCGACCGGCGCGGCCGCAAATAAGTCTTGACCGGCGCAAGGTGTGGGCGTATGCTTCGCCCCGCGCTTTCATACTGCTCGCATCGCCACTCGTCACTGCCCCGAGCTAGGGAGCGTCTCACATGAAGGGCAATTCTCCGCGCCGCCGAGTCACGTCATCCGCCCGCGCGAAAATTTTCTACAGCAGTGTCATCATACTCGCTCTGGTCGCGGGCAGCGCGCTCCGGGGCGGCGTCCAAGCGCCGGTCACGCACGCGGCGGGCAGGGCGGGCACGCGGCCTGTCGGCAGCGACGCGGGCTGCCCCGCCTGTGCCGCGCCGGGCGGCGCGAAGACGCACCTGCTGGCCGCGACCTACTACAGCTTGCGCGCCGACCTGCGCGCCACGCTGATGCTCAACAACAAGGGGCCGCAGCCGCTGGACGTGCAGCCGACGATCTTTAGCCTGAGCGGCGCGCGCCGCTTCGTGCCGGCGGTGACGCTGCCCGGCAATTCGTTTCGCGAACTCGACCTGCGCGCCCTGACGGGCGACGACGAAGCCTTCCGCGAGGGCAGCGTACAGGTCACCTACAGCGGGCCCGATCTGATGCTGGGCGCGCAGGTCTATCTGTCGGACGCGGCGCACAGCCTGGTGTTTGAAGAGAAACTGGCCGAGCCGGCCGTGCAGTTCGCGTCCGGGCGACTGGAGAGCGTCTGGTGGCTGCCGACGCCGCGCTGCGCCGGGCGACTCGTCGTGTCGAACACGGCCGACGCACCGCTGACCGTGACGGCGCGGGCGGACGGCACAGCGCCGCCGCCCGCGCCGCGCGAGTTCAACCTCGCGGCGCACGAGACGCGCGTGCTCGATATCCTGGCAGACTTGGTCGGCGCGCGCGGCGGCGCTTTGGCGCAGACGGGCGGCGTGTCGCTGACGCATAACGGCGCGGGCGGGGCGCTGCTAGCACGTCTGTACGTCGAGGACGCGGGCCGGGGCTATTCGTCGTGGGCGCGTTTTACCGATCCGGCCAAGGGCAAGTCGGTCACGTATCAGGGCGCGGGTTTGCGCCTGGGCGCGGTGGCGGGCGAGCGCCTCACGCCCGTCGTCGTAGCGCGCAACGTCGGGACAGAGGCGAGCACGATCACCGGGCGCATCCCTTACACGCTGGCGGACGGCAGCAGGGGCGTCGTCACACTGCCCGCCCTGCGCCTCGCGCCCGGCGCGGCCGACACGCTCGAGCTGACCGCCGCGCTCGCGCGCGGCCTTGGCGAGCGCGACGTGGCGACGGCCGGACTTGAGTTGGAGCACACGGGCGCGCCGGGCAGCGTCCTGCTGGCGGCGCAGAGCGTGAGCCAGAGCCTGAACCACGTCTTCCAAGTGCCGCTGTGGGACTTGCTGGCGCAGCGCAGCGCGACGGGCGGCTACCCGTGGGTGGTCGAGGGCGACACGACGACCGTCGTCTACATCAAGAACGCGACCGACCGGCCGCAGCAGTACGTCTGGCAGTTGAACTACGCGGGCGCGGACGGCGCGCCGGCCGGCATTTACGCGCCGGGGCTGAAGACGGTCGCCGCCGGGCAGACCGTGGCGCTCGACCTGCGCGCCCTGCGCGACCGGCAAGTGCCGGACGGGCAGGGCCGCACGATCCCGCCCGCCGCCACACACGGGCAACTGCAATGGTCTGTGCGCGGCCCCGACAGTTTGGCGCTCATCGGGCGGGCCGAGCAGGTGGATGCGGCACACGCCACCGCCACCAGCTACGCCTGCCAGAACTGCTGCCAGAACTCGTTCTACGACGCCTCCTGCACGCCGTTTGAAGTGACCGGCTTCCCCGGCGACACGACCACGTTCGTGGCCCGCGAGCGCACACAGACTTGCTACGGGCAGATCACCGAGGCGTATGACATCTTCGACGTGTTCTCGTGGGGCGTCTCGAACCCGGCGGTGGCGAGCGTGGACGAGTACGGGTTCGGCACGGCGCTCGCGCCGGGCGCGACGTGGATTCAGCCGCGCTGGTACGCCTACGAGTGGGACACGCCCTTCGCGGAGGTCTGCCGCCTCGCG
>DASVPY010000066.1:0-80417 GCA_036389395.1 Pyrinomonadaceae bacterium | reverse complement strand
CATCTATCGTCGCCGCGCCGAGCGCCATGTCGAGATAGGGAGCTTTGACGTAGCCGATGCCGTGCTCGCCGCTGATCGTGCCGCCGAGTTCGACGGAGCAGGCGAAGGTGTCGCGCACGGCCGCGCGCGCGCGCCGCATCGCTTCCGGGTCGTCGCGGTCGCACATGAAGTTGACATGGATGTTGCCGTCGCCCGCGTGGCCGAAGTTGACGACGAACGTGTCGAAGCGGCGGCCGATCTCTTCGACGCGCGCGATCAACTCGGGCACGCGCGAGCGCGGCACGACCACATCCTCGTTGAACTTCATCGTGCCGAACTTCTTGATCGCGGGCGAGAGCGCGCGGCGCACGTCCCAAAGTTTCTCCTCTTCGGCGCGCGTCTCGGCGCGCAGCACGTCGTAGCCGCCGCCCGCGCGCAAGACCTCTTCGACCACGCGCGCCGCCGCCTCGACCTCGGCCGTCGCGCCGTCCACCGACACGAGCAGCAGCGCGCCCGCGTCCGCGTCCAAGCCGAAGGCGTACTCCGACTCGACGGCGCGGATGGCGTTGCGATCCAACACCTCAATCGCCACGGGCACGACGCGCGCGCGGTTGAAGCGCGGGACGCAGGCGCAGGCCTCGGTCATCGTCTTGAAGGTGGCGCGCACGGTGCGCGTGGCTTCGGGCAGCGGCAGCAGCCTGAGCGTCGCCTCTGTGATGATGCCGAGCATCCCTTCGGAGCCGCAGATGAGACCGGTCAGGTCGAAGCCGACGACGTTCTTGCTCGTGCGCCCGCCCGTGCGGATGATGTCGCCCGTGGGCGTGACGACTTCGAGACCGAGCACGTAGTGCTTCGTCACGCCGTACTTGGCGGAGCGTATGCCGCCCGCGTTCTCCGCGATGTTGCCGCCGATGAAAGAGTTCTTGTAGGACGCGGGGTCGGGCGGGTAGAAGAGGCCGTGCGCCTCGACCGCCTGCTGCAAGGCGTAGGTGGTGACGCCCGGCTCGGTCACGGCGTAGAGGTCTGCGACGTTGACCTCGCGGATGCGGTTCATGCGATCCGTGCCGATGACGATGCCGCCGTCCAAGGGCACAGCGCCGCCGGTGTAGCCGACGCCGCCGCCGCGCGCGGTGACGGGGAAGCGGCGCTCGTTCGCCAACTTTAAGATTAACGCGATCTGCTCGGCCGTTTCGGGCAGCACGACCGCTTCGGGCGGGAACTTTTCCTTGACCGCGTCCTGCGCGTACGGCTCGACCTTGTCGGGGTCTATGAGGACGTGCTCCGCGCCGACCAGCTCGCGCAGGCGCGCGAAGACTTCGGGCGTGGAGGCGGCGGTGGTGGCGCGCCCCGCGCGCAGAGGCTTATCGTGATGCCAACTGCGCAGCGCGCCGCTGTCGCTCTCTGTGGTCATGCGTGCATCCGTTACGTCGCGCGCCTACTTTAGCGCGCGGCGCGGCGGCGCGGCAATGGCGACCCGGCCGGGAGCGCAAAAAAGGAGTGCGGGTTAGGGCGGTCGGCAGTCGAGTTCGTCGTGCGGCCGTCGGAAACACAGAGGCACAGATGGCCACCGCAGACACAGAGGTTTTTAACTGTGCCCTCTGTGGGTCTCTGTGCCTCTGTGTTGATCTTTTCTGTCGCACCAAAAAGATCGCGGGCGGCGCGTGTGCATGGGCACACACGCGCCGCCCGCGTCCGCGGGCCGTCCGCCCGACTTCTCGTTTACGGCTCGTCGTCGCCACGTTGGATGTGAAAAATCATAACGGACGTTCGCAAGCCACCGTGTTGTAATTTGATTGTATTCGCCGGGCGCACGACGCGGACGCGCGGCGGGCGGAAACTGTTTGCACTGGCCCGCGCCGCGGGTGCATATTGGCGGCGCGCGCCCGCACCACCCGCGCCGGTCTTCTTGTAACGCGGCCTCAAAGGTGAAGCATGGCTGACGAATTCAAATACGACGTGTTCCTGAGCCACAGCTCGCACGACAACGACATCGTGTGCGCCGTCGCCGAACGCCTCCGCGCGGACGGCGTCCACGTCTGGCTCGACCTCTGGGAGATCAAGCCCGGCGACCACATCCCCGCCAAGATCGAAGACGGCCTCGAACACGCCCGCGTCCTCGTCCTCTGCATGTCCGCCCACGCCTTCGGCTCCGACTGGGCGCACCTCGAAAGCTACACCTTCCGCTTCCGCGACCCCCTCAACAAAGACCGCCGCTTCATCCCCCTCCGCCTCGACGACGCCCCCCAAAGGCTCCCTCGCCCAATTCTCCTACATCAACTGGCTCCCCCCCGACCGCGAGCACGCCTACGCCCAACTCCTCGAAGCCTGCCGCCCGCCAGCACAAGAGCCAACAGCGGAAGAGCAGCCCGCGCGCGTGCAGCCAGCAAAAGAGGCTATCCAACTCGACTACAAGGCAATCATCTACGCCTTTGCATTCAGTCCAGACGGAAAGCGCGCTCTCACCGGTGCCGCTGATAACACCGTGCGCCTCTGGGATTTGGAGACGGGGCGCTGCCTGCGCGTCCTCGAAGGCCACACTAGTAGCGTCTGGGGTGTGGCATGGAGCGCCAATGGGCACCAAGCCTTCTCCGGCGACGCGGACGGAGGCATTAGGCTATGGGACTTGTCGGAGTATGTCGCCGAGGTAGGAACATATGAGGCTATCAAGTCAGCCTCCTCCTATGTGGCGGAGCAGGTGCAGTACACGAACGCGAAAGTCTTGCTGGTGGGGGAGAGCGGCGCGGGGAAGACGGGGCTGTCGAAGGTGTTGGCGGGGGAGGAGTGGGAGCCGAGTGATTCGACGGTGGGGGCGTGGGCGACGCAGTGGAAGTTGGAGGTTGATCCGAAGGACGGGGTGGAGCGGGAAATCTGGTTGTGGGATTTCGGGGGGCAGGCGGATCAGCGTCTGATCCATCAGCTTTACATGGACGAGACGGCGCTGGCGGTGCTGGTCTTCGACGGGCAGAAGGAAGACCTGTTTGAGACGCTGGGGCAGTGGGATCGCGATCTCGTGCGTGCCGCGGGTAAGCCGTTCGTCAAGCTGTTAGTCGCCGGGCGCGTGGACGCGGGCGGCTTGCGCGTTAGCCGGCAACAGGTCGAAGCCTTCGCGCGAGAGCGCGGCTACACGCAGTTCTTAGAGACCAGCGCGAAACGGAACATCTGCTGCGAGGAACTCAGGCAGGCCATTCTGACCGGCATCCGTTGGGAAGACATCCCGTGGCGCTCGTCGCCGCTGCTGTTCAAGCGGCTCAAGGAGGAGATCGTCCGGCTCAAGGATGAGGGGCGCGTGCTGATGCGCTTCAACGAGTTGCGCGAGACGTTGCAACTGCGCCTGTCCGGCGAGTTCCCGCGCTTCACTGACGATGAGTTGAAAGCCGTGGTGAGTCTGTTGGCCGGCCCCGGCGTCGTGTGGGAGTTAAAGTTCGGCAGTTGGGTGCTGCTCCAACCGGAGCGCATCAACGCCTACGCGCAGGCCGTGATTCAGACCTTGCGCGAGGATGATTACGAGCGCGGCTGTCTGCCGGAGGAGCGCGTCCTGAACGGCCAACTCACGTATCACTCTTCGATGGCGCGTCTCGACTCGGACGAGGAGCGTTTCGTCCTGCTCGCCATGCACCAGACGCTGGTGGAGCGCGGTCTCTGCCTGCGCGAACACACGGACACGGGGCCGCTGCTAATCTTACCCAGCTACTACCGCCGCGAGCGGCCCGAACTGGTCGGCCACCCTGCGGTGCTCGTCAGTTATCGCTTCAACGGCTTCCTCGACGACATCTACGCGACGCTGGTCGTGCGGCTGCACCACACGCGCCCGTTCGAGCAGGATCAACTCTGGCGCTACGCCGCCGACTTCAAGACGCTCACGGGTCAGCAACTCGGCGTGAACCTGACGCGCCGCGCGGAAGGCGCGGGCGAGTTGGAGGTCTACTTCGATCCGGCCATCGGCGTCGGCGAGAAGATCATCTTCAGCAAGTACGTCCACGAGCACCTGCTGCAAAACGCGCGCGACGTGGTGCGTTTGCGCCACTACGTCTGCCCGCACTGCGGCACGACTGTGGGCAACCGCGAGGTGGCGATGGAACGCCTCGACGAGTGGTTGCAGCGCCGCCCCGCCGATGTCGGCGTGACCGAGAAGCTCAAGACGTGGCTCGGCAAGGCGGACGCGCCGACGATCCTCTGCGCCCGTTGCGAGCAGCGCGTGCCGCTCTGGGACGAGCTTGAGCAGAGCTTCGCCAGCGCGGAGACGCGCGAGCGCGTGCGCGAGTTGCAGGAGCAAGCCAACCTCGTGCTCGACAACGAGAGCAAGGAGCGCGCGCTGGTCGGCGAGGTCATCTCGACGGTGGCGCTCGCGGGCCAAATCTGCGGGAGTTCAGCGTGAGCGACCACGGCATAGACATGGAGATCGAATTCAAGTCGGATGCCGGCGAGGCGACCGGCCTGAAGCTGTATTTGCAATTGAAGTCGGGCGACTCTTATCTCAGGAGGCGGCGGAGCGACGGCGTGGAAGTCTTCAAGATCGAGAAGCCGCGCCACGCTGACTATTGGCGGGAACAAGCGTTCCCTGTGCTGCTCGTGATCCGCAACGCGGAGGGCGAGGTGCGCTGGATGGAGATTCGCGATTATCTGAAGCGCGAGAGCGACGACGGCCGGCAACCCGTGAAGCAGATCGTCTTCGCGGGCGAGCGGTTCGACGTGATGAGCGTGCGCCGCTGGCGCGAGCGGCTGTTGCAGCAGGCTGCTTCGTAGACGCCACAGCGGGGAGGAAGATAGAGACCTTTTATGACCTTGAAGGCAACACATGGGGGCGGGCGCGGGGTTAGGAGTCCGTTGCGGTATCCGGGGGGCAAGTCGAGGGCGCTGGCGCAGATCGGGCGGTGTCTGCCGGCGAGTTTTGCGAGTTGCCGCGAGCCGTTCGTGGGCGGCGGGTCGGTGTTCATTCATTTGAAGCAGCAGCGGCCCGAGTTGGACGTGTGGATCAACGCTCTGAATCATGATCTCTACTGCTTCTGGCGCGCGGCGCAGGCGGATGCGGAGAAGCTGGCGGCGGAGGTGGCGCGCGTCAGGGCGAGACGACGGACGGGCGGGCGCTGTTCGCGGAACTAACGACAACAAAGGCGGGGCGGCTCACTGAGTTTGAGCACGCCGTGCGTTTCTTCCTGCTCAACCGGATCACTTTCTCCGGCACGGTGGACGCGGGCGGCTACTCGCAGGCGGCTTACGAGAAGCGGTTCACGGCGTCGGCGGTCGAGCGGCTCAGCCGCTTGCAGCCCGTGCTCGAAGGGGTGCGCGTCACCAACCTCGACTACCGCGCCGTGCTCGCCGAGCCGGGCGCGGATGTGTTCATCTTCCTCGACCCGCCTTACTACAGCGCGACCAAGTCGAAGCTCTACGGGCGCAAGGGCGCGCTGCACACGGGCTTCGATCACGCCGCGTTTGCCGCCGCCCTGCGCGGCTGCCCGCACCGCTGGCTCGTCACCTACGACGACTCGCCGGAGATACGCCGCAACTTCGCCTTCGCGCACGTCTACGAATGGGAGTTGCAGTACGGCATGAAGACTTCGTGTGTCCCGCTCGCGGTCTTTGCGGTTAAGGCCGAAAAGCTTTAACCGCAAAGGACGCGAAGGGCTGCGGCTGGGCCGCGCGCGCTTTAGCGGCAGGCGTCGTGCTCGCAGCTACAGGCGATGTCGGTGACGTGCGTCTTGTCGGCGTCGTGGCAGTAGACGCTGCAATAGTCGTCGTCGCCCGCGACCGTGCAGTCGCAGTTGGCGTGCTTGCACTTGCGCGTCTTGTTGTCGTCGGCCATGGCGGTTCCTCCCTCTTTAAGACAAGAGACGTTGACGGGCGGGGGCTGGGGTTCGGGCTGGGCCGAGTGTAGCGCGCGCGGCGCGGGAGGCAAAGCGGGGCCGGCGTGTTTTGTGGCGACGGTTGGCGGTGGCGAGAGATCGGATTAACACAGAGTACACAGAGTTAGCACAGAAGGCACAGAGAGTTCTTACTGTGTCCTCCGTGTGACCTCTGTGTACTCTGTGTGAGACCGGCCGCGCGCTACTCCCAACCGCGAGCCGAAGCTAGGGCGCGGGGCGGACGACGATGACGACGCGCTCTTTGCCGACGACGATGTCGAGCGGGTGGTCGAGTTGCAGCGGCAGCGTCTTGCCGTTGATGTTGATCTCAAGGCGCGGCGGCGCGGCGCTCGCCGTCGCGCCTTCGGCGGGCTGCGCCGCTTCCGCGGCAGGCGCTGCCGTCGGCCTGGTCGCGTCGGGCGGGCGCGTGAGCAGGTTGAGCGCGGCGAGCCGCCAGTTGGCGGGCGTGCAGGTCAGGCGCAGGCCCGGCATGTCCACCTCCGCCTGCTCGCCCGGCGCGAAGGCTTCGAGCTTCCACAAGCCCTCGCCGCAGCGCACGCCGTCCGCGCCGTAGAACGTGACGTAGCCCGAAGCGTAGTTGTAGAAGAACGGGCTGCGGTTCTCCAAGACGACGAGGACGTTGCGCAACGGTGCGTCCTGCGCGCCCGCGAGCTGCGTCGTGCGTAAGCGCCCGACTAAGGCCGCGCGCCCCGCCGCGTCGTAAGCGGTCGCCGCTTCGGTCAAAGCCACGCGCGGCTCGTTCGCCGCGTCCGCCGCCGTCGCCGCCGGCTGCTGCGCCCGCGCGGCCCACGCGCACGCGCACGCGCACAACATCACGCCCAACAGTCTGCTTCGCGCCTTCACCTTCGTCCTCCTCTTCCGTGTCCGCGTTCGTCAGATGTCACACCCGCTGCAAGACGGCGATGATGTGCGTGCCGCCGTCGAGCGCGCCCGGCTCGCGGCAGTACTCGCGCTCCCAGCGCAGGAAGGTCGCCCACAACTCCGGCTCGTCGGGCAGAGTGCCCAGCGCCTCGTCCTGGTTGACCGACAGGAAGTTCGAGGCCGAGGCGGCGACGACGACGCAGCGGTGGCGCGCGACGAGGGCCGCCAACTCCGCCCAGCGGTACATGTGGCAGTGATGCCCGCGCGCGATGTCGCCCGCCTGATCGCCCGTGCGGATCACCCGTTCAACTTCGCCGAGGCTGCGCTCGCGCGCCCACTTGACGCACGAGGCGGCGAACTTGCGCGTCGCACCCACCAGGGCCATCACGCTCAGGAGCACGTGCCCGCCGCGGCGCGTCACGCGCAGCAGGTGGCCGAGCGCCTCGTCCGCGTGCTCCATCGCGTAGCTGAGCGGGCCGCCGTAAGCCACCACGGCGTCGAACCGCTCCGAGGGTAAGTCTGAGAGGTCAACGATGTCCAGCACTTTCCGCGCGACGACCGACGCCTCGCACCCGGCCGCCGCCACGCGCTCGCGGTTTAAGTCCAACTGCACCTCGGACACGTCGCCGACGGTGACGCGCGCGCCCAGGCGCGCCAGCTCGATGGTGAAGCGACCCGGCCCCGCGCCGATCTCCAACACCTCCGCGCCCGCGTGGATGAACTCGCGCAGGTACGAGCCGTGCAGGTGCAGGCTGACGCGCCCCTCAAGGGTCGCTTCGAGCCGCGCCCACTCCTGCTCGGCCAGCGCGTCGAAGTAGCCGCGTATGATCTCTGCCTCGTAGCTCGCGCTCATCTCGGACTGTCGCCTTCGCGTGTGCTCGCCGGGCATTATGCCACGGCGGATCGCGGGCGCAAGGGCGGGCGCGGCGGTGCGTTCAACTAGGCGCGCGTTGATTCGTTGAAACAAGCACGGGGGCGCTTGCAACCCGGCGGCGAAAAACTGTTTCTAAGTGGCCGGCTAGCAAGTCGAACCACCTACCTCGCGCGCCTTACGTCTCCCCAACGCGCCGCTAGTCGTTCTCTGTCCAAAAGGAGGAAGCCCATGTCACGCCGCTCCACGTCCGCGCTCGCCAGCCTGCTGCTCCTGACCGCCTGCCTCTACTTCGGCGCGGCGGCGCAGGAGCCGAACCCGGCCGCCACGCCGCCCGCCGCCGCCGAACCGGCCGCGCCCGACACGCCCGGCGCGCTCGTCGTCTTAGACAAAGACGGCCGCCCGCAGAACCGCGCCTGCCCGCTCAAGCACACCGACGTGCAGGCCGAGATCACCGGCTTCGTCGCGCGCGTCACCGTCACGCAGGAGTTCGTCAACCCGTTCCCCGACAAGATCGAGGCCGTCTACACCTTCCCGCTCTCGCAGAACGCGGCCGTGGACGACATGACCATGCAGGTCGGCGACCACACGGTGCGCGGCAAAATCCTGCGCCGCGAGGAGGCGCAGGCCGTCTACGACGCCGCGCGCGAGCGCGGCCAGGTGGCGAGCCTGCTCGATCAGGAGCGGCCCAACATCTTCACGCAGTCGGTCGCCAACATCGAGCCGGGCGCGCGCGTCACGGTCACGATCAGCTACGTCGAGACCTTGAAGTACGAGGCGGGCACGTACGAGTTCGTCTTCCCGATGGTCGTCGGCCCGCGCTACATCCCCGGCGCGCCCGTGGGCCGCACGGGCGGCGGCTACGCGCCCGACACGACGCGCGTGCCCGACGCCTCGCGCATCACGCCGCAACCCGCGCCCAAGGGTATGCGCGCCGGGCACGACATCTCGCTCGCCGTCAAGCTCGACGCCGGGCTGCCCCTCGGCGCGATCTCTTCCGCCACGCACGCCGTCACCGTCCAGCGCCCCGAAGCGCGCCGCGCCGTCGTCAGCCTCGCGGACAGCGCGACGATCCCGAACCGGGATTTCATCCTGCGCTACGACGTGGCCGGCAAACAGATCGGCGACGCGCTGCTCACACACCGCGACGCGCGCGGCGGCTTCTTCACGCTCATCCTGCAACCGCCGCAGCGCGTCGAGCCGAGCGAAGCGATGCCGCGCGAGATCGTCTTCGTGCTCGACACTTCGGGTTCGATGGGCGGCTTCCCCATCGAGAAGGCGAAGGAGACGATGCAGTTGGCGCTGACGCACCTGAACCCGCTCGACACGTTCAACCTGATCACGTTCGCGGGCGACACGCACGTCCTCTTCCCGCAGCCCGTCGCGCCGACCGAGGAGAACATGAAGAAGGCGCAGTCGTTCCTCGCGTCGCGTTCGGGCGGCGGCGGCACGGAGATGATGAAGGCCATCCGCGCCGCGCTCGACCCGTCCGACTCGCAGGCGCACGTCCGCGTCGTCTGCTTCATGACCGACGGCTACGTCGGCAACGACATGGAGATCGTCGGCGAGGTGCAGAAGCACCCGAACGCACGCGTCTTCGCCTTCGGCGTCGGCAGCAGCGTCAACCGTTTCCTCTTAGACAAGATGGCCGAAGCCGGGCGCGGCGAGGTCGAGTACGTCGGACTCGAAGCGGACGGCTCGGCCGCAGCCCGTCGTTTCTACGAGCGCGTGCGCGACCCGCTCTTGACCGACATAGAACTCGACTGGGGCGGGCTGCCCGTCGCGGACGTGTACCCGCAACGCCTGCCCGATCTGTTCGGCGCAAAACCCGTCATCGTCACGGGGCGCTACACGGCGGGCGCGCGCGGCGCGGTCAAACTGCGCGGGCGTATGCGCGGGCGCGAGTTCGCGCGCGAGCTGGCGGTCGTGCTGCCCGAAGCCGAGGCCGAACACGACGTGCTCGCGCCGCTCTGGGCGCGCCGACGCGTGGACGACCTGATGAACCAAGACATGACCGGGCTGCAACACCACAACATGCGCCCCGACCTGCAAGAGACGATCACGCAACTGGGCCTAGAGTTCCGCCTGCTCACGCAGTTCACCTCGTTCGTCGCGGTCGAAGAGCTGACGATAACCGAGGGCGGCGCGCCGCGGCGCGTGGACGTGCCGGTCGAGTTGCCGGCCGGCGTCAGCCGCGAAGGCGTCTTCGGCGCTGAGGCCGGCACGCAGGGCATGATGGTCAGCGGCGGTGTTTCCCAGTTCTCGGTCGTCACGAGGAGCGGACTGAACATGACGACCGCCGAGACCGTGACCGTCACCGCCGCCGCCCCGCCCGTCCACATGGACAGCACGAGCGTCCAGCACACGTACTCAGCCGACGCGCCCTGGCCCGCCGGCAACGGCCCGGCGGCCACGCGCGGGCCGGCCCGCAGCAAGGCGCGCCCGTCGGGCGGTAAGTCTAGCGGCAGCGGTGTCGGTAGCGGGAGCGGTAGCGGCGTCGGCAGCGGCCGCGGGGCGCAGGCGACGCCCGCGCCCACGCCCGCGCCCGACCCGAAGGCCGCCGAGGCCGCGGCGCGGGCGCAAGCCGAAGCGGAGGCGCGCGCGCGTCTGTTCGCCAAGCTGCACCCGGCGCTGCAAGCCCTCTTGGCGCGGCTGGAACGTAAGGAGGCGCAGCCCGACGCCGCCGAAGCGAAGTTCGTCCGCGACGGCAAGGCCGAGCTACGCGTCTGGCTCACGGACAAGACGCCGGAACTGCTCGCGCAACTCAAACAACTCGGCTTCGAGATCGTCCTCGAACCGCAGACGGCGAAACTCCTGATCGGCCGCCTGCCCGTGGACAAACTCGCCGCCCTCGCCGCCCTCAAAGAAGTGCGCTTCGTCGCGCCGGACGGGAGGTAGGAAGCAGAAGACAGGAGTCAGGAGTCAGGAGTCAGAAGCCAGAAGAAGGACTAACAGTTTTTCATTCTGGCTCCTGGCTCCTGGCTCCTGTCTTCTGTACCGGCAGGTAGCGCGCGCCGAGGGGCATGATGTAGCCGGGCGTGTTGGCGTCTACGCGGGCGAGGGCTTGGGCGAGGCTGCGCGCCGGGTGCATGCGCATGTGGCGCACGTCTTCGTCGGGCAGCGCGGAGACGAGTTGGACGTGGAAGCGTTCGGCCTTCGTGAGTAGCGCCCAGGCGGTCTGACCGTTGACGGCGTAGCCCGCGAGCAAGCGCGCTTCGAGCGCGCGCGCGTCCGGTGCGTCGAACCACTGTAGGAAGTCGGCGCGGCCCGTGCCTTCGGGGCACTCGGCGAGCAGGATGACGTGACCGCCGTCGGCGCAGGCGTGCGCCGCCATGTCGAGCGCCTTGTGCGCCTGGATCAAGTTGATGTCGTAGGGCGCGCCGCCGCAACTGACGACGACGAGGGCGCGCCGCTCTTCAATTTCGATGGCGTGCTCGGCCGCGTACTCGGCGCACGCGCGCCCGTGCGCCGTGCGCCAGTCGCCCGCGTAGAGCCGCACCGCGCGCCCGCGCTCGTCCACCACCGTGTTCAGCAGAAACGACGGCGCGACCTCCGCCGCCACGCGCTCGCACTCTTCGTGCAAGGGGTTGCCGTCCAACAGGCCCGTGCCGACGCCCGCCCGCCGCCCGCCGCGCTCCGTGTCGAGCGCGAAGAGGTGCGTGGCCGCGACGGTGCGCGCCGACGCTAAGCCCGGACAGACGCTCTTGCGCCCGCCCGTGAAGCCCGCGAAGTAGTGGAAGCCGACGCCGCCCGTGAGGATGACGTGATCGTGTTCGACGAGCGCGCGGTTGACTTCCATCGGCGTGCCGCGCGCGGTCAGACCTAAGTGGACGTGTTGCGCCTCGTCGCGCGCGTCGTGGTCGAGCGTGCGCAGGCGGCGCGTGACGAAGGGCGTGAGCAGCGCGTCGCGCTCGGCGGCGGTGACGGCGCGGTGGATGCCTGTGGCGAAGATGACGCGCAGGTCGGCGGGCGCGACGCCCAGCGCGACGAGTCGGCGCGCGAGCAGGTGGACGACCTGCGCCGAGGCGGTCGCGCGCGTCGCGTCCGAGACGACGACGAGCACGCTCTCGCCCGGCGCGATGATCTCTTCGAGCGGCTGCGCGTCAATCGGATCATCAATCAGCGCGCCCAACTCCGCGTCCGAGAGCGGTTGCCCGGCCGCATCTTCCGTCGGCGCGAGTACGTCAAACCGCGTCTCGTCATACTCGAACGCGACGCGCCCGCGCCCGTACCCAAGTTCGATCTGTTTCACTTCCGCCTCACCGTGCTAACAACCGCTCAGACGCCGAAGCGGGCGAGTGCCTGCTCGATGACTTCGCAGGCGGCGAAGTCCGCGCCGCCGGCGGCGCGCGCCTCGCCCAGCCAGCGGCGCAGGCGGCGCGCCTCCGCCAGCGTCGGCAGCCGGCACGCGCCCGTCAGCGCCAGCGTCACGAGCGCGTCCGGCGCGCCGTGCGTCACCAGCGCCGCCTGCAACGCCGCCTGCTCGCGCAGGTCGAGGGTGAGCAGAAGGTTGATCTCCATGAGAAGTTCAGAAGCCAGGAGTCAGGAGTCGGGAGTCAGAAGAGGAGAGGCCGGCTATTCATTCCGGCTTCTGGCTTCCGGCTCCTGCCTACTCATTCCGGTAGCAATCTCCGCCCGCCGGGCACGGGGGCAGCTCGGCGGTGCTCAAGTCGGCGGTCTCCATCTGGATGGTGAGATGATCGACGCCGAAGCGCTCGTGCAGCTTGACGCGGAGCGCGCCGAGGAGCGCGGGCGGCGCGACCGCGGGCGCGTGGACGACGTGCGCGCTCAGGGCGTCGCGCCCCGACGTGATCGTCCAGACGTGCAGGTCGTGGACGCCTTCGACGCCGTCCGTCTGCAAGATGACCGCCTCGACCGACGCCAGGTTGATGTGTGCCGGCGTCCCTTCCAGGAGCACGTTGGTCGCCTCGCGGATCAGATGCCACGAACTCCAGATGATGAGACCGCTGATGAGCGCGCTGATCAAGGGGTCGGCGGCGTACCAACCTTTGAGCGCGACGAGCGCGCCCGCGACGAGCGCGCCGACCGAGCCGAGCGCGTCGCCCAGGACGTGCAGCCAAGCGCCGCGCACGTTCAGGTCGTCGGCGTGCGCGCCGTGCAGCAGCCACGCGCACGCGAGGTTGACCGCGAGACCGCCCGCCGCGACCACCACCAGCACCCCGCCCGCGACCGGCTTCGGGTCGAGCCAGCGCCCGTAAGCCTCGTAGCAGATGAAGAGCGCGATGACGACGAGCACGACGCCGTTGACGAGCGCCGCGAGGATTTCGAGCCGGTAGTAGCCGAACGTCTTGGCGGCGGTCGCGGGGCGCGCGCTGAACCACGCGGCGAAGAGCGCGAGGGCCAGTGCCGCCGCGTCCGTCAGCATGTGCCCGGCGTCGGCGAGCAGCGCGAGCGAGTTGGCCCACCAGCCGCCCAAGGCCTCGGCCAGCATGTAAACGGCCGTCAGCGCGAGCACCAGCGCCAGTCGCCGCCGGCTGCCGTGCGCGCGGTGCTCGTGATGGTCGTGCCGGTGCTCGTGATGATCGCGCCGGTGCGCGTGCCCGTGCGCGTCCGGCCGCGCAGGCGCGTGCGGCTGTGCGTGTGCGTGCGGCTGTGCAGACGTGTCGGGCCGTGCAGGCGCGTGTGCCTGCGCGCGCGCGGCCCCGTTCTTGTCCTGCGCCCTGCTCATCCCCACCCCGCGTCGAGCGGCCTAAGATACAAGCCGCGCCGCGGAGCGTCAACAAATGAAGAACAGTAGGCAGTAGGCAGAAGCCAGGAGCCAGTAGGAAGAAGGAAGAGGACGCGGAAGCAGAAAGGCCGGCCTTGATGAAAGGCCGGCCTTTCATTCTGGCTCCTGGCTTCTGCCTTCTGCCTTCTTCTTTCTGCCTCCTGCCTTTCTCAGACTCCGGCCACTTGGAGGGCGGCGTTGAAGTTGCGGTAGAGTTCGTTGTAGTCGCGCAGGGCGCGGTCGAGGACGCGGGGGAGGTCTTCGATGTCGGCGGGGTTGAGGATGAAGTTGGCGCTGCGGATGAGGGCGGCGTGGGCGTCGCCGGTGCGCGCGTCGGCGGTCAGGTGGACGACGAAGGTGCGGCGGCGCGTGAGCGGGCGCATGGCGCTGATCTCGCGCGTGACGAAGGACGCGCCCTGCTCGGCCGGGTCGAAGTCCGACGCGAGCACGATCAAGTCCATGTGATCCTCGCGCATCCGCTCGATGGCCTGCGTCGTGTCCTCGGCGACGAAGACCTCGAAGCCGTTCTCGACCATGACGCGGGCCACGGCGATGCGTTGTTCGGGCGCGGCGCAGACGAGCGCGCGCCGGTCGTTGCCCCAACTGCGCCGCCCCACGGTCTGCGACGCCTCGGTCGCGGCCGTCGTCATCGCCTGTTGCAAGAGGGCCGAGAGCAGGCGCGCGACCTCGCCCTTGTCGGCGGCCAGCGGGTCGCTGGCGGGCGCGTCAGGGCCGCCGCCGTCGGGGCGGAAGGCGGGCGCGGGCATGGGCCGGCCGAAGCGCGACGGCGCGCCCGTGGCCGCGTCGCCCACGCCGAGCGCGCTGTAGTCGGGCGCTTGCGCCGGCGGCTGCGCGTTGATGATGTGCTGGCACTTCGGGCAGCGGACGGTGAACGGGCGCGACGGCACCTTGGCGTCGTCCAACTGCAACCGCGCGGAACACTGCTGGCAGATAATAACCATAGGCTAAGGGATGAGGGATGAGGGATGAGGGATGAAAGAGGAACAGAAGCCGCGCTCGTGTCGAGCGTCTTCCTGTTCATCCCTCATCCCTCATCCCTCATCCCTTCTTCACGGTGTGATCATGTCGAGCATGTTGGCGCGGGGCGGCGCGGGGGCGGCGCGGGGCGCGGGGGCGGCGGCCTCGGCGCGCAGGTAGTCGTCCTGCGCGGTCACGCCCTTGAGCGTGAGCAGCAGGTTGTTCTGGTTCGTGGCGAAGGCGAGACCGTCTTCGAGCGAGACGACGTTGCGCTCGATGAACTCCTTGATGACCGAGTCGAAGTCCTGCATGCCGTCGAGCCGGCCGTCGCGCATGGCGTCGAGCAGGGTCTTGCCCTCGGACTCGCCGTTCTGAAGGTACTCGCGCGTGCGCGGGGTGGACTTCAAAATCTCGACCGCGGCGACGCGCCCCTGCCCGTCGGCGCGCGGGATGAGGCGCTGCGAGAGGATGTAGCGGAAGGTCTGCGCGAGGCGCGTGCGGATGACCGCCTCCTCGTTCTTCGGGTACAAGCCGATGATGCGATCCACGGTCTTCGAGGCGTCAATCGTGTGCAGCGTGGAGAGGACGAGGTGGCCGGTCTCGGCGGCTTCGAGCGCGATCTCGGTCGTCTCGTAGTCGCGCATCTCGCCGACGAGGATGACCTTCGGTGCTTGGCGCAAAGCGGCGCGCAGGGCCGAGGGGAAGTCTTTGGCGTCCGTGCCGATCTCGCGCTGGTTGATGGTGGCCTTGCGGTGCGAGTGCAGGAACTCGATGGGGTCTTCGAGCGTGATGATGTGGTCGTGGCGCTCGTGGTTGATGCGGTCGATGATGGCGGCGAGCGTCGAGGTCTTGCCCGCGCCGGTCGGGCCTGTGACGAGCACGATGCCGTTGCGCAGGGCGGCGATCTCGGCGAGGTGCTCCGGCAGGTTCAGGTCGGCGAGCGACGGCACCTCGGTCGGGATGACGCGCATGACGATGGAGTAGGAGCCGCGCTGCTGGAAGATGTTGACGCGGAAGCGGACGTGCGTCGGGAGCGAGTAACTCAAGTCGGCCGAGCCGGTGTGCGCGAGGCGGGCGGCGGCGTCCGGGTTCCCCTCCATCAAGGTCATGGCGATGATCTCGGTCTGGTAGGGGGACAGGCGCTGCAAGCCGAGCGGCTGCACGCTGGTCAGCTTGCCGTTGACTTCGACCTGCGGCGGCTGCCCGACGGAGAAGTTCAGATCGCTGATCTTGTCCGAGACGAGCAGCATCCGCTCGATGATCGGCGGCAGATCGAGAAAGCTCATGCCGTAACTAGCTCCACTTTCCTGAAGCGGCTTGGGGTTCGTGTGAACGAGGACGCGAGGCGGGTCGGCTGACAGGCGGACAGATTAGACGCCGCCTGCTCCTCTGGCATTGTCGCTAATCGCGCGCACTCTTGGCAAGAGAAACTTTTACACGGCGGCGCGCGCCTCAAGTTGTGCGCAGGCGGCGCAGGAACGCGGCCGTGCGCTCGGCGATCTGTCCGGGCGCGGCCAGGAGCGCGCCGACGACGGCGACCGCGTCCGCGCCGGCCTGTAAAACCGCGCGCGCGTTCTCGTGTGTGATGCCGCCGATGGCGACGAGCGGGAGCGCGTGCGGGAGCGCCGCGCGCACGCGCCGGACGCCCGCGAGACCGACGACCGGATCGGGGTTCTCTTTCGTCGCGGTGGCGAAGACCGGGCCGATGGCGACGTAGCTGACCGGCAGCGCGGCGGCGGCCAAGGCTTGCTCGACGCCGTGCGTCGAGTAGCCGATGATCGCTTGGGGGCCGAGCAGGCGGCGCGCGGCGGCGGGGTCGAGGTCGTCTTGGCCGAGGTGGACGCCGTCCGCGCCGAGGGCGAGGGCGATGTCGGCGCGGTCGTTGACGACGAGGCGCGCGCCGTGTGCGCGCGCGACGCCGAGCGCCGCTTCGGCCGCGCGGTAGAACTCAAGCGGGCTGGCGTGCTTCTCGCGCAACTGCACGAGCGTCGCGCCGCCCGCGCACAGGCGCGCCACCTGCTCCGCGTGCGTCAAACCGCTCAGGCGCGCGTCCGTAAGCGCGTAGAGCTTGGGTAAGCTGAGAGCGTCGCCCGGCACGGACTCAAGTTTACCCGCACGGCGGCGAAAGTCTTTAACGACCGAGCGCGTTTAATCGAGCGGCGGGCGGCGGCCGGGCGGCGGGGGCGGCGGGCCGCCGAAGGGCGGCGGCGGCATACCTTCGGGCGGCGGGCCTTCCTGCCTGCGGCGCATGTCTTCCGCGCGGCGTAAGTCTTCGGCGCGACGAGCTTCCTCGACGCGGCGGGCTTCGGCGGCGCGGCGCGCCTCCTCTTCACGGCGCAACTCTTCGACGCGCCGCGCCTCGGCCTCTGCGCTCAACGCGGGGTTGTGTATTTCGAGACCGCCGCTGCGGGTCGAAGTGTTGACGGCCGGCGCGGTTTGACTCGACGCGTCCGTCGCCGCGCTCGTGTTCGCGCCGCCGTCGTTCGACGACGTGGCTGGTGCGTTGGCGACCGGCGCGGCGTTCGTCTGCGCGTCGGCGAAGGGGCGCGCGGCCGTTGTGCCGGTCTGCGCGGGCTGTGAAGCGGTGGGCGTAAGACTTTGCGACGCGTCGCCGCCGGCCGGCGCGGCGTTCGTGCCGGCTTGCGCGTCTGTGCCGGCTTGTGCGTCGGCGGGCGCGGCGGTCGTCTGCGTTCGTGAGTTAGAGGTCGGCGCGGCGTCGCGTTGCGAGAGCACGAACGGGATGGCGGCGCAGGCGACGACGAGGGCGACGGCGGCGGCGACGAGTAGCTTGGACGTTTTGCGCGCGGGCTGTGCGGGCGCGACGCGCGTGATGGTCGAGTGCGACGGCGCGCGTTGGCCGGCGGGCGATGCGGCGCGTTCGCGCGCGGGGCGCGTGACGGAGATGTCGCCGGGCGCTGCGGCCGAGAGCGACGACGCGGCGTGATGCGTCTGCGTGGTCGCGCCGCTGACGCGCTGCGTGGCCGGGGTCGGCGCTTCGGGCGCGAGCGACGAAGGATCGAGCATCGTCGCTTCGTCGTAGACGGTCGGGCGCGCGGCGGGCGCGGTGTCGTGGGCGCTCTGGGCCGCCTGGCGCAAGGCGGCGCGCATGGCGGCGGCGGTCTGCGGGCGGAGCGCGGCCTTCTGCGCCATCGCGCGGTGGAGCACGCCGCCGACCGCCGCGGGCAACTCCGCGCGGACGAGGTGCGCGGGCTTGAGCGGGTCGGGCTGGTGGTTGACGACGGCGCTGGCGCGCGTGAGCGCGTCCACGGGGGCCGCGCCGGTCAATAAATGGTAGACGGTCGCGGCCAGGCTGTAGAGGTCGCTGCGCGCGTCCGTGCCCGTCCCTTGAATCTGTTCGAGCGGGGCGTAGTTGCGCGAGTAGCCGAAGATGCTGGCGGTGGCGCTCGAAGCGTTGGGCGCGGGCGTGCCCTTGGCCAAGCCGAAGTCGAGCAGCACGATCTGGCCGCGCGTGGTCAGCTTCAGGTTCTGCGGCTTGATGTCGCGGTGGACGATGGGCGGCGTCTGCGTGTGCAGGTAGTCGAGCGCGCCCAAGACCTCGTCGGCCCAGCGCAAGACCTCTGCACAGGGGAACGCGCCGCCGCGCTCCGTCAACAAGTCCGACAGATCGGAGCCTTCGATGAACTCCATGACGAGGAACTGGCCCGTGTCCTCGATGAAATGATCGCTGACTTTGGGCAGGGCGGCGTGGCGCAGGTGGTTGAGCAGTTGCGCCTCGCGCTCGAAGGCTTTGCGTAGCGCCGGGTCGTCGAACAAGGTCTGCTTGACGGCGACGGTGCTCTGGAAGCGTTCGTCGGTGGCGACGTAGACCGCGCCCATGCCGCCCTGGCCGATCTGCCGGAGCACGCGGTAACGGTTTTGCAGCAGTGTGCCTGGGGCAATCATCTTTGCTTGAGACTCCTCGGAGATGTTGGTGAGCCGGACTTGTCAGACTGGGACGAGGTTCGAGGGCGGCAAGCGGGGCGACGCGCGCCCACGAAATCCAGCTTACCTGATTGCCTTTGCGCGAGGCAAGGGTTAAAACTTTCGGGTCGTGGTTCAGGTTGAGACTGGCGTAGGGCCGGTGGAAACACAGAGGACACAGAGTATCCATAGAGGACACAGTAAACTCTGTGTCCTCTGTGTTAAATCTGTCGGACGAAGGGTGAAGCGATGGCTTTGATCGGGGCGAACGAGTTGAAGCGGCGGACGATGATCGTGGTGGACGGGCAGCCGTACACGGTGGTGGAGGTGTTCTTCGCCACGCCGTCGGCGCGCGGGGCGGCGACGATGGTGCGCACCAGGCTGCGGCATCTGCTCACGGGCGCGGTGCAGGAGAAGAGTTTCAAGGCGAGCGAGAAGTTCGCCGAGCCGGACGTGCAACTGACGCCCGCCTCGTTCCTCTACGCCGACGGCGACGGCCTGCACTTCATGGACGAGACGAGCTACGAGCAGTTCGCGCTCGACGACGAACAGGTCGGGGACGCGCGCGGCTACTTGAAGGAAGGCACGTCCGTCCAGCTCTTGAGGTACAACGGCGCGCCGGTCTCGCTTGAGCTGCCGCAGTACGTCGAACTCGCCGTCGCCCAGACCGAGCCGGGGCTGCGCGGCGACACGGCGGCCGGCGGCGCGACCAAACCCGCCACCCTCGAAACCGGCCTCCAGGTGCGCGTCCCCCTCTTCATCAAGGAAGGCGAGCGCGTCCGCGTCAACACCCAGACCGGCGAAGTCGCAGGCAGGGCATAAAAGCGGTCAGTGGTCGGTGGTCAGTTAAGAGTTCGACGTTCAAAGTTCAAGGTTCAACGTTCGCTGCGTGACCTGGCTTTGAACGTTGAACCTTGAACTTTGAACTGTCTCCCCACTGACCACTGACCACCGACCACTGACCACTTTCCTCACTTGATCCCTTTGCGCGCGAGCTGTTCTTTGAGGGCGGTGGCGACGGCGGCGTCAAAGCCGTCCTGCTTGGCGGAGTGGCGCTTGCGCTCGGCGGCGATGTAGTCGTCGCGCTGCTTGGCGAGGGCGACGATCTGGGCGCGCAGTTGCTTGCGCTCGGCGAGCCGGCGCTCGATCTCCTGCCGGCGCTCGGCCGGCGTGAGCTTGTGCAGGTCGGCGGGCAGGTCTTCGGTCTTCACCTCGTCGAGCTTGACGGAGTTGTTCTCGATGCCTTGCAAGAGATCGTTGCTGTAGGCGTCGCGGTTGAGCGCCTTGTTGAGCGCGCGGTCGGCCTGCGCCGCCTTGGGCGCGGCCGCGGCCACGCGCGTCTCGGTGTCGGCGGCCGCGCCCGCCACGCGCTCGCGGAACTCTTCGCCCGCGCGGCCCGCGCCGCCGCCGTAGGCGACGATAGTGCCGCCGAGTTTCTGGCTCAACGCGCTCAACTCGTCGTCGTAAGGCGTGGTGACGGCCTGCACGCCGCCGTCCTGCGCGATGGCGAAGTACTGCCCGCCGCCCGCGCGCGCCACCGCCTGCCAGACCTCGCGCGTGCCTTCGATCTGGCCGCATTGGATCGTGTTGACGATCATGCCGAGTTGCGCGGCCTTGGCGGCCGTCGCGGTCGCGGCCGGCTCCTGCTTGTAGTCTTCGTGCGGCGGCGCGTCGCCGACGAGGAAGACGATCTGCGCGGTGCGCGCGTTGCCGCGCGCCCAGCCGGCCTGCGCGACGCCCTCCGCGAGCGCGCGGCGCACGTTCTCCGGCGTGTCGCCGCCGCCTTGCGCGCGGTAGTCCATCAGCGTCGTGTAGACCTTGTCGAGATCGCCCGTGAGCGGCAAGACCTGCGTCACGTAGTCGTCGCCCACGTCGCGGTAGGCGACCAGCCCGACGCGCACCGACGGGTGCGCGGGCGACTGCATGACCTCGTTGACGATGCCCCAGATGCGCTGCTTCGCGCCCTCGATCAACCCGCCCATCGAGCCGGTCGTGTCGAGCACGAAGACCATCTCAAGGGTGTTGTCGGCGGCCGGCGGGGCCGGCTCCGGCGCGACGGGCGGCGCGACGGCCGCCACGGGCCGCGTCTGCGAGCGGACGAGGAGCGCGGTCGGCAGACCGACGCCGAGAAGGAACGTTAAGACCGCGACGGGAAAGCTAAGCGTGAGCCGTTTCATGTCTGGTTCGAGACCTCCTGCGCAAAGAGACGGGTGCGGCGCGACTGTTGAAGCGCCGTGCTCCGGCGACCGTGCGAGCGACTTGGCCGCCGTCGCACGCGCGTTGCCGAACTGTCTCTTGAACGCGGCGGCCCGAACCGCCTTGCAGAAAATTTTTGCGGGGCGTTATTGCCGGCCGGTCTTGAAGTCCGAGCCGCTGGCGCTTGTCGAGTCGAAGCGTTGCATGTAGGGCGGCAGGGCGGGTTCTTTGCGGAAGGGCTGCCCGCGTGTGACGGCCCAGCGTTGCAGCCAGGAGATGCCGACGGGGCCTGTGTAGTTGTCGGGCGAGCGGTAGGCTTCGTCGGTCAAAGCTTCGTCGAGCGTGATGAAGCGGTAGCCGCGCCGTTCGATCATGGCGAGCAGGCGCGCGCCGTGTTCGGCGTTCAAGGCGTTCGCGTGCAGCAACAACACCTGCGGCACTTCGCGCCCGAACAGCTCGACCGACAAACGCTCGTAGAACTCGAAGACGCGCTCCATGTAAGGCACGTACTCGGCGGCGACGCGCCGCATCGTCGCGGCGTCGCCCGCGGCGCGCGCCTCGGCGTAAGCCTGCGCGAAAATCCACTCCATGTTGTCAATCGTGACGGGCGCGACGCGGTAGCCGCGCGCCGTCAGAAACTGCTCGAACGCCTCCTTGGTCGCAAGGTCGGGGCCGGTGTGCAGGAACGGGTGGCGGAAGTAGCGCAGCTTCTGCCCGCGCGCCGCGAGCAGCCGCGCGGTCGTCTCCTCGCCCTTGAGCACCTCGTCTTTGAACGCGGGCAGCGGCGTCCGGTAGAAGCTCGCGTGCGAGTAGGTGTGATTGCCCAGCTCCAGCCCCGCGTCCACCCAGAGCTTGAGCACGGCCGTCCGCGCCGCCTGCTCGTCGCCGCGCCGGAGCTTGTTCTCGTTGACGAACCCGACCGCGGGCACTCTGCGCTCACCGAGCGTGCGCAGCAACTGCGTCGTCAGCGCCCGCAGCGTCGCCACGTCCGTCCGCCCGCCGTCCTGCGACAGCGGCAGATCGTCAAACGTCACGGCCACGCGCCGCCCCGCCCGCGCCTGCCCCGACGCCACACCCGCGAGCGCCGCCAACAAGCCGACTAGCAGGACAACTCTTCGTGTCAGGCACATCAAACTTTCGCCCCCTCCCATCTGCCGTCGGTCGAACGCGTCGTCAGACCGCGTCCTGTCGTGCGCCGCGTCACCTCAGCCAGCGGAGCATGTGCGGGTACGGCGCGACGCCGCGCGCCGCGGCCAGGCGCGGCTCGAAGGCCATGCCGTAGCGCTGCAACAGCGGGACGCCTAGGTAGCGCCCCGCGCTGAAGTTCTCGACGAGGGCGTCGGCCCAGCCCGTAAAACTGCCCGGGTAGAAGACCACTTCCGCGGGCAGCCCGAGGTGGACGGTCGCCGCATAAGACCAGGCGAGCGCGCTCAGCTCCTCGCCTTGCGTGGGCGCGAACTTCGGCCGCGCCCGGAGCGCCGGATCATGCACAGCGATGTGCCCCGCTTCATGCAGGATGTTGCCGGGATGGATGAGTTGGCGCTCGTCCACCAGCACGACACCCGCCCGGATGTCGAGACCGGGGAACTGCGTCTTCCACTCGATGGTACAGGCTTGCACCTCAATGCCGACGGCGCGCACGAAGGTGCTCAGCTTTATCACCAAGGGCTGGGAAAACATCCGCGTCTCCTTTCTCAGTCAGGCCCGACGTAACTCTGTTGCCGTCTAACGCCCGAATCAACTCGCGCCGAGCGCGGGCAGTCAATTTACAACGCGCGCGCGCCTCTTGGGAACTATGCCGTCGAGGCGCTAGGTTGAATGTGTCGCCGGGCGGCGGGGAGGGCGGCGCGCAGGGGTTCGCGCCCGTCGGGGAGTTGCCACGTGGGGCGTTGTGGGGCGAAGGGCTGGGCGAGGATTTGGTCGAGCGTCAGGTCGGCGGGGTCGCGGTAGGCGGGCACGCCGATCTCTATGGCGGTCTGGGGCACGTCGAGGCGCAGCGTGCCGTGCAGCCAGTCCCACACGGTCAGCCCGCTCGACCAGTTCGCGTTCGTCTCGGCGCGGATGACGGAGTGATGTATGCCGTGCATCCGCGGCGTGACGAGGAGGCGGTTGAGGCGGCGCTCAACTGCGAAAGGCAGGCGCACGTTCGAGTGGTGGAAGAGGATCGAGATGAGGAGCAACGTCTGCCACGTGGAGAGGGCGCGCGGCCCGACGCCGAGGAGCAAGACCTGCGCGGCGCGCCAGGGGACGGAGAGCGCCAGCTCGCCGAAGTGGAAGCGGACGGCCGTGGAGGCGTCCAGCTCTAGGTCTGCGTGGTGGACGACGTGGAAGCGCCAGAGCAGCGGCACGCGGTGCGTGAGCACGTGCCAGAGGTAGAGCGTGTAGTCGAGCAGGACGCAGGCGAGCAAGACTTCGAGCGGCGCGGGCAGGCGCAGGCGCTTGCACAGCCCCCAGCCGCGCCGCTCCACCAGCCGCGCGAGCGGCGCGACGACGGGCGTCTCGACCAGTTGCAAAGCCAACGCGCCCGCGCCCGCGACGCAGAGGTTGCGCGCCTCGCGCCGCCACTTCGCTTCGACCGCGCCGCCCCGCAGAGGCCGCCGCCGCTCCAGCCACGCCAGCGCCGCGAACGCACCCAACACCAGCGCCCCGCTCAGCCACGCCGGCACTTTGCCCCCGCGCTCCCGCCGTTCCTCGTGCTTCATGTCGGTCTGCTCATGAGTCTTGCCGCGCCTCCCGCCGCCGCCGTTCGCCCGGCGCGCGCACGTGCGCGTAGAAGCGCGCGAGTGTGCGCGGGTGGACGCCGAGCCAGTAGAGGCCTTGCAGGAGCGACCAGCGCGCGAACGTCCAAGCGAAGCTGCGCCCGGCGAAGCGGCGCGCAGAGGTCACGACCTCCGCGTCCAGGTGGACGAACCGGCCGCGGCGCTTCAGACGCCGCAGCAGGTCGAGGTCTTCAAAGATGGGGAACGGGCGGAAGCCGCCGACCGTTTCGTAGACCGCGCGGCGGACGAAGAAGCCCGAATCGCCGTAGCACAACCCCAGCCGGCGCAGGCGCGGGTAGAGCCATGTGAGGAAGCGCGCCGAAAGTTCTGGGCCGTCGAAGCGGACGTGGAAGTTGCCGCCGACGTTGCGCGGGTCTGCGTCGAGCGCGGCGTTGATTCGTGCGAGCGCGTCCGCGGGCGGCAGCGTGTCGGCGTGCAGAAACCAGAGGGCGTCGCCGCGCGCCGCGCACGCGCCCGCGTGCATCTGCGCGCCGCGCCCGCGTGCAGAGGTGACGACGCGCGCCCCGCGTGCGCGCGCCAGCGCGACCGTCACGTCGCGGCTCCCGCCGTCGGCGACGACCGCCTCCCAAGCGCCGCGCAAAGCCGCCACGGCGTCGAGCGTCGCGCCGATGTGCGCCGCCTCGTCGAGCGCCGGGATGATGATCGAGACCAGCATGGCCGTGTCAGAGCGTCGGCCCGCCGCCGGAGTCGTGCGGGGCGGCCGAATGCGACGCACGCGTCTGTGTACGGCAACGCGCCGTAGGGCTTGACGGGCTGTGGTTTAATAGTTGACCAAGCGCGGGAAATAGTCAAAACTATGCGCGCCAAAAACACCTCGCACGGTGCCAAGGTTGGAGGGGCCATTACGCAAACCGATTCAGGCGAACAAGGCGCAGCGCCGCTGACGGTGCTCGTGGTCGAAGACTTCGAGGACACGCGCTACCTGATGCGGCTCGAACTCGAACGGCGCGGCTTCCGCGTGCTTGAAGCGCAGAACGGCGAGGAGGGCGTGGCGGCGGCCGAGCGCGAGCACCCGGACATCATCCTGATGGACATCGGGCTGCCCGTCATGGACGGCATCGAGGCCACGCGCCGCATCCGCACGCAGGACGGCGCGCGCGACGTGCTCATCGTGGCCCTGACCGCGCACCACGAGACCGAGTACCGCAAGAACGCGCTCGCCGCCGGCTGCGACGCCTACCTCACCAAGCCGATAGACTTCGACTGGCTCATCGATCTCTTAGGCCGCCTCCTGCCCTGAGACCACCCAAACGCCCATGCCCCCAACACTGCTCGCCGCGCCGCCTCGCGCCGCCCGCGCGGAGCCGATCTAGTCGGCGACCCAGACCAAGTGACTACTGTATGAAGTAAGCTGCAAGGCGTTGTAAAACTTCCGGTCAGCAGTGACAAGTTGACACCTCTGCCTTATTGCCGCCGCCAGGTACATACAGTCATAGACAGTGCTGCCCGTGGCGTGTGCAAACGCGAGCGCGTCAAGCAAGAAGTCAAGAGAAGAAAGGAACGCGATAGGCGCGCGCTGTAGCTCGCCGGCGATCCGCTTCGCTTCGGCCTCGGTTATTTCCTGCCGGCGGACTTTTTTCCAGAGGATGTTACCGAACTCGGAAGGCAGTAGATCGGGTGCGTGAAGGACGTGCGCGGGGTCGAGCCAACGCTTCGCTTCCGCCTCAAGAATCTTCGGCACGAACCACTTGATGGCGACGCTGGCGTCAACGACGTAATCGGTCAACGGCGGCGATCCTCCGCGAGCGACTTGGCGCTGTCGCTGTGCTTGCGCCCTTCGAGGCTGCGGCTGATGCGCTCGGCGCGGCGGCGGAACTCGATCATGCGCCGGGCGTGTGCGTCGTCGTCGGGGCGCGTCGCGGGCGGGCGCTCGTCTTTCTCTTTTAGGTTACTGGCCATACGTCAACACCTATCAACGTCGTGCGTCGAGAAGTTGCCGGCCGTAAGTGTAGCCCGCAGTGTAATGCAGTGCAATGCAGTGCAACGTCACTGCGTAGCGACCAAAACGCCGGGGGCGGCGCGCGGGCCTCCCGTCCGCGTGCGCCGCCCCGGCGTATCAGGCGTTGCGTGATCTGAGGCCCAGCTAAGACGCGAGATCACGCAGCGGCCCGGTGCGCAAGTCAACTGCCGGTCTCACTTCAACTCTGCGTTGAGGGAGACGATTTCGGGCTGCGACTGGTCGGCGCGCGTCGCGTACTCGTGGCGGACGAAGCGTTCGAGCGGCGTGCTCTGCACCTCGCGGCCCTCCGAGCGGCCGGGCGTCCAGACGGTGGCGAGGAAATACTTGTCGCCGTAGCGGCGGAAGTCGAGCCGCGCCGTTTCACTTTCCCTGGCGGCCGTGGTCTGATTGGTGCCGATGATCTGCGCGGTGCGCCCGTCGGCGCTCTGCACCAGCAGCGAGTTGCCCGAACCGATCTGCTTGACCGTGTAGTCGCCCGCGGGCAGCGTCTTTTTGCCGACGACGAAGTCGAAGGGCACGTGGACGTTGATGCGGTAGCCCGCCTGCGCCTGGGCGGCGACGGTCATGGCCAGGATGAAGCCGCACAGGATGAAGAGTCGCGTTGTATGCCGTTTCATGATTGAGCCTCCTTCGGTCGTTTGCCTTAGAATAATGTCGTCGTTCCGGCGACTCATCGCGCCCCGTTTTGGGCGGCGTCGCCTCGCGTGTCGGGTCATACGGCCGGGTTCGGAACAAAGGTCTTTAGAAAGCGTTCAAAGTTGCAGTAAAGCGGTCTGAAAGAGTTTTTAAAGAGTTCTTCAAGCGCGTATGGGTAATCAGCTCAAGCAGTTATTCGAGTTCGGGCCGTTCCGGCTCGACACGGGCGAGCGCGTGCTGACGCGCGCGGGCCGGCTCGTCCCGCTGACGCCGAAGGCCTTGGAGACGCTGACGGCGCTCGTGCGCCACGGCGGGCGCGTGATGGAGAAGGAGGAACTGCTCAAGGAGGTCTGGCCCGGCACGTACGTCGAGGACGCGACGCTGGCGCAGAACATCTTCACGCTGCGCCGTGCGCTCGGCAACGGGCAGGGCGACGGGCTGAAGTACATCGAGACGATCCCGCGCCGCGGCTACCGCTTCATCGCCCCCGTCCGCGAGCTACCTTATGAAGAGCCGGCCGTCGAACAGGCGGAGACGCCCGCGGCGGAAGCCGATGACACCGCGCCGTCTGGCAGCGCGCACGTGACCGACACGGGACAGCAAGCCGCAGACGTGGCCGTCGTGCCGGCGGCGGGCGCGTATCAGGTCGTGCCGGGCGCGATGACGGAGGGCGACTTGCGGGCGGCGGCGACGTTGCCGGCCCAGACGCCGCGGCGCGGGCGGCTCGCGGTCTTCGTCATCGCGGCGGCGCTGTTGGGCGTGACCGCGGCGGCGGTCTTCCTGCTCTACAACTTCTCCGTGCGCCGCCAGGCGCGGCCGCGGCCCGGCCAAGCCGGCGCAGCACAGACGATGCGGCTCACGCGTCTGCCCATCAACGGCCGCGTCGAGGGCGCGGGTCTCTCGCCCGACGGCAACTTGGTCGCTTACGTCCTGAACGACGGCGGGCGCAGGAGCGTCTGGGTCAAGCAGACGACGGCCGCGTCGCGCGCGCAGCAGATCGTCGCGCCGACGACCGATCAGATGGGCGGCGCGGCCTTCTCGCGCGACGGGCGTTACGTCTATTACGCCACCTTCTCCGCCGCCAGGCAGCGCGTCACGATGTACGCCGTGCCCAGCTTGGGCGGCCCCGCCAAGCAGATCGTCGAAGACATCAACAGCCCGCCGAGCTTCGCGCCCGACGGCCGCATCGCCTTCGTCCGCGCCGACTACGCGCAGCCGCAGCCCGTCTCGCGGCTCATCGTCGCCGACGCCGACGGCACGAACGAACGCGTGCTCGCCACGCGCACCGTGCCCGCCTTCATAGACGCGCCCGCGTGGTCGCCCGACGGGCAGTTGCTCGCCTTCGCCGCGCGCACTCTTGAGCCGCCGCCCGGCTACGCCACGATCAACACCATCCGCGTCAGCGACGGCGCGGAGCAGCCGCTCGGCGACCGGCGCTGGACGGGCGTCGGGCAGATGGAGTGGCTGCCCGACGGCAGCGGCCTCGTCGCGCAACTCGTCGAGCAGGAGTTGAACCCGGCGCAGCTCTGGCAGATCAGTTATCCCGGCGGCGAGCTGCGCCGCCTGACGAACGATCTCAACAGCTACGCGGGCGTGAGCCTGAGCGCCGACGCTTCCGCCTTGTTGACGGCGCAGACCGATCTGGTCTCGAACGTCTGGGTCGCGCCGCCGGGCGACCTGACGCGCCCCGCGCAGGTGACGCAAGGGCCGGGCAAGTACGACGGCTACTACGGGCTGACGTGGCTGCCCGATGGGAAGATCGTCTACTCGTCGATTGCGAGCGGCGCGTGGGACTTGTGGCTGATGAACGCCGACGGCGGCGAGGCGCGGCAGTTGACCGTGGACGCGCGCTCGAACTACGGCCCCGCCGCGTCGCCCGACGGCCGCTACGTCGTCTTCGTCTCGAACCGCACGGGCGGCCCCTTCCACGTCTGGCGCATGAACGCCGACGGCAGCAACCAGGTGCAGTTGACCAACGGCGACGGCGAGAACTTCGCGCACGTGACGGCGGACGGGCGCTGGGTCATCTACGCGACGGGCGGCTTTCGCAACGACAGCTACGTCTGGAAGGTGCCGATTGAGGGCGGGCAGCCCGTGCGCCTGACCGAGCAGGGCGCGTCGTGGCCCTTCCCCGCGCCCGACGGCAAGCAGTTCGCCTGCCTCTACCAGCCGGGCACGAACGCACAGCCCAAGCTCGCCGTCTACGCGATGGACGGCGGCCGGCCCGTCAAGACCTTCGACCTGCCGGAGACGTTCCGGGCCAACGTCGTCTGGTCGGCGGACGGCCGCGCCATACACTACTTGGACGGCCGCGGCAGTGTCCCGAACATCTGGGCGCAGCCGTTGGACGGCGGCGCGCCGCGCCCCGTCACGGACTTCAAGACCGAAGGCGTCATCGCCTACGACTGGGCGCGCGACGGTCGCCTCGCCTGCGCCCGCGGCGTCGAGACCGTCGGCGTCGTCCTCATCCGCGACTTCCGCTGAGCCAGGCTCAAGGGCCGCGCCGCTCTCGTTTGACCGCGCGGGCCGGCCGTTCGCCGCGCGCGCGGCGCAGTTCGCCGCAGAGTGGAGACGACTTCAAGTCATTCTGCGTTATGCTCGCGCGCGTGTTGATGAGCGCGACGCTGTGGGGGCGTCCCCGAAGAGTCTGTCTTTATGGCAACAGCACACGAGACGGTGAATGAGACCAGGAAGGGCCGGCGGGCGCGCGTGCTACGCGGGGCGGCGATCCTGGGCGTCTGGTTGGGCTTCGCGCTGCTGAACTGGAGCCAGCTTTACTTGGGGCTGCGGCTCGAAAGTTTTCCGGTCTCGGCGGCGCGGCTGCTCGGCTGGGAGTTGCTCGGCTGGCTGCCGTGGGCTTTGTTGACGCTGCTCGTCTTGCGTCTCAGCCGGCGCTTCCCCTTCGAGCGCGCGCGCTGGCCCCTGGCGGCCGCCGTACACCTGAGCGCCAGCGTGCTCATGGCCGCCGCGCACCTCGCGTACTTCACCTACGTCACGCTCAGGCTGCAACCGTTCGGCCAAGACCCGCACCCGCGCGGCTTCTGGGAGTCGTTTCTGGGGCGCGCGTCCTCGCAGTTCCACCTCGACCTCTTGCTCTACGGCGCGACGCTCGGCGTCAGCTACGCCTTCAGCTACTACGGCCGCTACCGCGAGCGCGAGCGCCGCGCCGCGCACCTCGAAGCGCAACTCGCGCAGGCGCAACTGCAAGCCCTCAAGATGCAACTGCACCCGCACTTCCTCTTCAACACCTTGAACGCCATCGCCGGCCTCGTGCGCGACGAGCGCAACAAGGCGGCCGTGGACATGCTGGCGGGCCTGAGCGATTTGCTGCGTTACACTCTGGAGAACGCGGGGCGGCAGGAAGTGCCGCTGCGCGAGGAACTGGGCTTCCTCGAACTCTATCTGAACATCCAGCAGATGCGTTTCTCCGACCGCCTGTGCGTCGAACTGCAAGTCGCGCCCGACACGCTCGACGCGCTCGTGCCGAACCTGATCCTGCAACCCTTAGTCGAGAACGCGATCCGCCACGGCGTCGGCGAGCGCGCGCGCGCCGGCACGGTCGGCGTCACCGCCGCGCGCACGCAGCCCAACGGCGAAGCGCGTCTGCGCCTGACCGTCTACGACGACGGCCCCGGTCTGCGCGCGGCCGAGCAGCGCGCGGCCGCGCCGCGCACGGGCGGCGTCGGTCTCGCCAACACGCGCGCGCGGCTCGCGCAGCTCTACGGCGCGGCGCAGCAGTTCACCATCGCGGAGCGCGCGGCGGGCGGCACGGAGGCCACGCTCGTGCTGCCGTTCCGCCGGAGCGCCGAGTGATGATGCAAGAGTCGGCGGCGACGCGGCGGCCCATCCGCACGCTCATCGTGGACGACGAGCCGCTGGCGCGGCGCAACCTGCGCGTGCTGCTCGAACGCGACGCGGAAGTGGAACTGTTGGGCGAGGCGACGGGCGGCGCGGAGGCCGTCGCGCTCATCGAGCGGCACGCGCCCGACCTCGTCTTCCTCGACATACAGATGCCGGAGTTGGACGGCTTCGACGTGCTCGCGCACCTCACGCCTGAGCGGATGCCGGTCGTCGTCTTCGTCACCGCCTTCGATCAGTACGCGCTCAAGGCGTTCGAGTACCACGCGCTCGACTACCTCTTGAAGCCGTTCGACGACGCGCGCTTCGAGAAGGCGCTGCGCCAGGCCAAGCTGCAAGTCGAGCAGCGCGAGATCAAAGACCTGAGCCGCCGCCTGATCGCGCTCCTGGCCGAGCGCGAAGGCAGAAGCGCGCACGCGCCGGAGGCCGCGCCGCCCGCGGCCGCGCCGCAGTACCTCACGCGGTTGATGCTGAAGACGGGCGGGCGCATCTTCTTCCTGCGCGTCGAGGAGATCGACTGGATCGGCGCGGAGGACTACTACGTCAAGCTCCACGTCGGGCGCAAAGGCCACCTCCTGCGCGAGACGATGAACGAGTTGGAGACGAAGCTCGACCCGGCGCGCTTCGTCCGCATCCACCGCTCCTCAATCGTCAACCTCGACCGCGTCCGCGAGCTGCACCAGCACTTCAACGGCGAGTACGTCGTCGTCCTCCACGACGGCACGGAGCTGAAGCTCAGCCGCGGCCGCCGCGAACACCTGCAACGTCTGATAGAGACCGGCCGCGCTTAGCCGCACGCCCGCGCCGTTCCCTGCACGTGCGCCGCTGCCCGCTGCAAAACAGGCCCGCCCGCCAGTCATCCGGTCGTACACTCCCGCGCAACGAAGCTGTGCGCCGTCCGTCTGTCAGCTTCGAGGAGTAACGCCGATGAAGAGACCGCCCGCGCCGCGCGCCCTCTTGTGCGCGCCGCTCATCCCGCTGCTGCTGTTCGTCGCCGCGTACCTGTGCGCCCTCGTCGCGCGCGCGCAAGATCGGCCGGCCGCGAGTCCGCCGGCCGTTGAGGCCGTCTTCTATCAGGATGTCTCCTGGTCGCCGGACGGACGCCGGTTCGCGTGCACGATGAAGCGGGGCGAGAGCTGGGACATCTACACGATGCGCGCCGACGGCGCACAGCCCGCACGGCTCACCACGCCGCCCGGCAAGAACTTCTACACCGCCTGGTCGCCCGACGGCCGCCGCCTCGCCTTCGGCGCGCGCCGCGACGGCGACAAGACCGACATCTACACGATGAACGCCGACGGCTCGCGCGTCGTCCGCCTCACGCACGACGCCGGCAACAACGCGACGCCCGCCTGGTCGCCCGACGGCCGGCGCATCGCGTTCATCTCCGACCGCGACGGCGGCGGCTATCAACTCTACGTCATGCGCGCCGACGGGACGGCGCAGACGCGTCTCTTGAACGACGACGCGCGCCACTTCAACCCGCAGTGGTCGCCCGACGGCCGCCGGCTCGTCTACTACACGGAGCGCGGCGACCAGCAGGATCAGGTCTTCGTCGTCAACGCCGACGGCACGCACCCGTTGCGTGTGACCGGCGGCACGGGACATAACATCTTCCCCGCGTGGTCGCCCGACGGCGCGCGCCTCCTCTTCACCGCGCGGCGCGACGGCGCGACCGAGTTTCAGATGTACACCGTGCGCGCCGACGGCTCAGACCTGCGGCGGCTCGCCGCGCAGCCCGCGTTCTTCGCGCGCTTCGCGCCCGACGGCCGCCGCGTCGCCTTCATCGCGGGCAAGTACCCCGCCAACGCCGTCTACGTCATGCGCGCCGACGGCACGCAGATCACACAACTCGCGCCGCCGACGCTCGCACCGCCGACCGTCAGGGATTAATATGCCTGACACAACCACGAAGACACGAAGCCACCGAGATCAATCGGCCCGTCCCCTTTGCGTCTTTGTGTCTTCGTGGTGAGTTTTGTTCGGCGCTCTTAACGCGCCCGCACGCCCTTATCTCGAAAGGAGTGACACGCAATGAAACGACTGAACCTGCTCCCGGCCCTCTGCCTGCTCGTGCTGCTCGGCTGCGACCAACGCGGCGCGGCGCAGACGCAGAAGGCGCACGTGCCCGCGCCCCCCGCCGCCGCGAACGCCGCCGCGGCCGCGCGCCGACCCGCCACCCGCAACCTCGCCATCTTCATCTTCGACGGCGTCCAGATCATTGACTACACGGGCCCCTACGAAGTGCTCGGCCACGCGCCCACGCCCGACGGGCGCGCGCCGCTCTTCAACATCTACACCGTCGCGGCCAAGCCCGGCCCCGTCACGACCAACATGGGCATGACGGTCGTGCCGCGCTACAGTTTCGCCGAGATGCCGAAGGCGGACGTGCTGCTGCTGCCCGGCGGCAACGTCGAGCCGAGCATGAACGACCCGGCCGTCGTCCGCTGGGTGCAGGAGCAGACGAAAGAGGCCGAGTACGTCATGTCGGTCTGCAACGGCGCGTTCTTCCTCGGCAAAGCGGGCTTGCTCGACGGGCTGACGGCGACGACCTTCCACGGTCTGATTGACCAGCTACAGACGCTCGCGCCGAAGGCGCGCGTCGTCCGCGACCAACGGTTCGTGGACAACGGCAAGATCATCACGACCGCCGGTCTCACGTCCGGCATGGACGGGGCGCTGCACCTGATCGAGAAGTACGTGGGGCGCGGGCGCACGCAGGAGGTGGCGCTCGCGCTCGAATACAACTGGCAGCCCGACGTGCCGTATGCGCGCGCGAGCTTCGCCGACCGTTACTTGCGCAAGGTCTTGGGGCGCGAAGGCTTCAAGCTGCCGGAGGGCACGGGCTGGACTGTGCTCTGGCAGCAGGGCGGGCGCGACGCGTGGGAGAAGACCTGGGAGGTGCGGCTCAACACGACCGCGCCGGAGTTGCTCAAACTGATTGACGCGAAGCTGGCCGAGGGCTGGACGAAGGTCGCGCCCGCGGCGGCGCGCGCCGAGGGCGGCGCGGCCCGCAGCGCCTGGCGCTTCACGGACGAGGCGGGGCAGAACTGGCAGGCGTTCGCGGAGGTGCAGCCCGTGCCGGACGCGCCCGCCACCTTCAAGCTCTCCATCCGCCTGGCGCGCGCCGCCGCCGGGGCGAACGCGGGCCGCGAGTAGTAAGGAGTACGAACCTTAGCTCGGTTCGCGCCGGTCGCGCCGGGGGTTGCTCGGTTAAGGTCTGTAGCGTTCCATGCGGAGCCAGCGGCGGCGGTTGTCGGCGCGCGGGTCGAACGTCTCCTCGTCGTTGACGATGACGTAGCCGTCGTCGCTGACCCAGCAGTGGCGATAGCCGGGCGGCAGCTCGACCGTGCGCGCGTCGAACGGGTTCACGTAGGTCTCTATGCCGCCGAGGATTTCGCGCATGGTGAAGTTCTGGCGCGCCTGCGCCGCCTGCCGCTCCTCGTAGACCTGCTGGTGCATCTGGCGCATCTGCTCCCGGTACTGAATCCACAACTGGTTCAGCCGCTGCTGGTCGGCCAACTCCTGCCGCCGGCCCTGCTGGTAGAGGGTGCGGACGAATTCGAGCGCCGCCGACCAGTCGAGCGTGTGGCGCAGAGACTGGACGGCGACGGCCATGAGCGGCCGCATGCGTGCGAGCGCGCCCGCCGGGGCGCGCATCGTGTGCCCCAGCGCGTACCACAGCATGAGGCCGCCGCCGGGCGGGCAGAAGACGAGCGTGAGGTAGACTTCCTCCTCCCACGTCCGCCCGCCGTACTGGTAGGTGTAGTGCAGCCGCGCGGCGTGTACCGTCCGCCCGCTGCCCTGCGAGCGCGCGAACTCGGCGGCGTAGGCCGGCATGTCCTCCACGCGGTCGAGCCGCGCGCCCTGCAAGTGGCGCAGCGGGCCTTGCATCCAGACGCCCTGGACGAACTCGGCGGGGTGGCGCGGCGGCGGGAGCAGCACCGAGCCGAGCCAGTTCTGGCCCAACTGCATGGGCACCGGCAGCGGCTGCATAGACCAGACGTACTGCTGTAGTGGCAACGTCTCGACCGCCGCCCCGCTCGCCGGGTCGGAAGCGCGCACGAGCAGGTTGGCCTGGATGAAGAAGAGCGGCAGCCAGACGAAGCCGCCCTCCAGCGTCCAGCCGTCGGGGAGCAGCAGCGTGGCCCCCTCGATGTTGTTGAGCATCGGGTCGCGGATCGTAACCCTCTTGAACCTCATCGTGTCGCTCCAATGCCGCGGCTGACTTAAGTCTGATTCGTCTCGCGTCGCCCTGAGCGACGACCAGCGCCGAACGGCGGCGGCGAACGGCGGGCTATCAACGCGGCGGGCGGCGGGCCGGCTAGTTGCGCGTCTGTCCGGGCGGGCTGGCGGGCGACGCGATCTGCGCTTCGACGAGTTGGGCGAAGCGGACGGCGTTCTCCAGCGTGGTCGCGGGCGTCCCGCGCGCCAGGAGGTTGGAGTCTATGCGCACCACCACGTCGCCCTTCCTGAAGAAGACGTAGCTGCTCGTGGAATATTCGTTGTACGCACTGATGGTGGACTGGTCGCCGACCTTGGGCGCGTCCACGTAGCGGCCGGGCGCTTGCACCGGGGAGGTGCGTATCTCTTCAAACAACTTCGCCGCCTCTTCGACCGAAGCCCGCTGAAAATAATAGATCGTCACGGCCTCCTTCTTGCCGCACAGCCACTCCTGCTCGAACGCCGTGCCTTCCCACCGCTCCTGCACGCGGTTCAGCTTCCAGCAAGAACGCTTCTCCTCCACCGCGCCCTTAACCCGGCCCGCGATCTCGACCAACCCCTCCGCCCGCACGCCCGGCGCGGAGCCGACGAGTACCACTAACAACACCAACAATTTCATAAAGCGACGCATCAGCAAAACCCTCCTGCTACCACCAAGCCAGGCCGACGCCGGAACCTGACCGGGCACGCCATCAAGCGCCCGCGCTCCATCACAGTTGACACAATCACGACGGCCGTTACCGCCGCCCTCATTGAACGAGCCACCAGCCCGCGCCTTGCCTCACCCGCCGACCCCGTTGTCAAGATGCGCGCGGTAATACTGATCAAGCAGCAACATAACAATTCCCACCACCACGTACAAAACGGTCACGCCCCCCAAACGCCTCCCGATCCCCTTGCGCCCGCCCGCCGCGCCCAGGTAAACAGAGTACAAGCCCACAACCACGCTCACGCCGATAAACTCATAAGCCAGCCGCCGCTCCGCATACCCCAACTCTGTTATCCTGCCGTCAGGAAAGCCGAGCCAGTGGACGTACTCCTCGTACACGAGGAGTGCCGCGGCCAAAACCACGCACCCGATTACACAAGCAGCTACACGTCTCAAGCTCATAACTGAATCCCGCCAACCGCCCCAAACCGCGCGAGCGAACGGTCAGCGGCCCGCTCCATCGCCTCGACCTTAGAGGCGAAGCGCAGCCGTTCCACCAGCTCCGCCAGCGACACCTTACCCATGCCAGCGGCAGTCGAACGTCATCACGCCGCGCTCGCGCAGCCGCCGCACGTAACGACAGAATTAACCGGGCGCGCAGACGACCGCGAATCCATCCAAGTTGACGATAATAGACACGCTAATTCGCGCTCCGGTTGAATGAGTTGTTCGGCGGCGCGTGAAAGAATTAAGAATAAGCGAGGAGCTAGGAGAGACTTGGTACTTAGTAAGAGAGGCAGCCGAGCATCAAGTTAAGGGCGAAGCTGCCGCAGGCAACGTCGCCCTTGAAAAAAATTGTTGGGTTAATATTTGAAGCTTATGAGGGTTTCTTTTGAGCAGAAGCAAACGGATCAGGATTTATCACCCAACCCTTTTCGTTAAGCCTTCTAGGCACACAACAACACTCATAGCAATAACACATAAGTGTGCCAACTGGGCCAACAGTGAAGGAATATTTCGTTCCTTTAGGAATGTACATCCAATCACCAGCTTTTAATTCTGTCTTCCCATAATAAATTGAGCCGCTCATGATAAATCTAATACCATCCCCTTCATCATGAGAGTGCTCGTCAACTTTAACATCTGGATTGCCAACAGAAATGAATAACTGTGACCGATCAAAAACAAACGGCAGTTGCCATTTTTTGAATCCTTTAGGCACATTATCAGTAGCCAGTAGGTTAACGACTTTGACCATTTCTTTGTCTTGGGAGGTTACTATTTTCTTACCAACATTAAGACCAGAAACTTTCAAAGCCTCCTGAATACGCTTCACGCCATCTTCAAACGTCGCTTCATTTGGATTAAATTTGCTCATAAACAGGCTCCTTTTTGAGGGTTAGAGCTTCATGACATATGAGGCTCTCTGAGTACGGCGGCGGATATATCATAAAAGTCGATGTTATGTAAAGGGATATATCCAACGGGGAGTTTCTCGAGCTTCACTCTTGTTTAGTGAAGACGCCGAACTACAATTAGACCGCAGTAGCTTCCGACAGGTTAGACCGCAGCGGTATTTTCCGGCAAACGCCGCTGCGGTCTAGCTCGCCTGGAGCCGGATTCTACCGCACGCCTGCGGTCTAACGCGCGAAGTGCCCGCTTTTAACGCGCGAGTGCGTAATCCCGACCGCCCTCGCTTGTCCGTTGTCTCTCGGTCAGGGCACACGCCTCATGGTCGCGTTGTCTCCGCAGCACTCGCTGCTGGCGCGTGCGCGCGTTACGGCTCGCTCTGGTGGGCGGCGGGCCGGCGTCGGGGTGGAGGTTGTCGACGAAGAGTTTGAGGAATTGTTTTCGCTTCTACAGCTTTCGGGATGCGTGCGTCCATGTGCCATTCTCGGCCATTAGCGTTACCGTCACGCCCACGACGGGGCGTGCCCGCCGGGAACCGTAATTGTTACACATCCGGCTATGGCTTCGTCTTTCTCGCCGCGCGCCACGTCCACGACCGCGATCCCGCCAACGTGATGGTGTCGAGTAGCGGGGGCGTGCTACTCGTGCCGCCTTGGTCGAAGACGTTCTGTACGCCGTGCTAATGCTCGTCCACACGCCAAGCTGATGCCAAGCTCGAACCCCATTCGTGTGCAGCTTGTACGCATGGCTCAGCGCTTGCTTTATAGGCAGAAACGACTCGCCGGTGTCTTGTTTACAAACATGCCGGGTCTCAACGGTTATGGAACTGAAGGAGCAAAATAGTTGCGACGCTGACCGAGGGTCGGCTGTCGCGCAACATCCTGAGTTGAAGCCGGGGATGCCGCTCTTCAATCGCGGTTCGGTCGAAAACGCGCGTGCCGCAGTGCCGCTCACCCGAATCGAAACCGGGCGCAGCCGGCTCGTGCGATTTCTGCTCCTGAACGTCGCGGCGGTAATTCTTGGCGGCCTCTTGAGTGCCGGCGCGTTGTTCCTCTATCGCCGGACACACGCAACGCCTCAGCAGCCGGTGGCGTCAAGCCTTCCTCAAACTCCGGGTCAGAGTCTTGGCCGTGAAGAACGCCCTTCGGAAGCTAGCGAGCAGCAAGAGTTGCCTGCACCCGCACGCGCCCCGCGCGAAACCGCACAGCCCACAGTTGGTAACAGCGTCGAGCCGGAATCCGCGCGGAAAGAAGCCACCGCCCGCGGCACGCACGCGAGCGCAACCGACGACCCGTCCGCGGAACAGGCGGCGATTCGTCGGACATTCACAGAGTGGCTGGCGGCGACCAACGCGCGCGACATCGAGCGTCAGATGCGGCTCTACGGCACGAACATTCAAGCCTATTACCTGACGCGAAACGTGACGCAGGAGGACGTGCGCGCAGAAAAGGTTAGAGTGTTCGGGCGCGCCCGGCAGGTCGAAATGAGTGCAAGCGAACCGGAGATTAAGTTCGCAAGTGACGGACGCGCGGCCACGATGCGCTTTCGGAAACAGTATAACATTACCGGTGGGGCGGGGGCTCGCAGCGGCGAAGTGCTGCAAGAGTTGAGGTGGGTCAAAACGCCGAGCGGGTGGAAGATCGTCGGCGAGCGCGATCTGCGCGTGCTGCATTAAAGCGCACTTCGAAGACGCTCACTCTTTCGACTCCGACTTGGCCGCCCCGCCTCTGCTTAAACGTCACAATCTCACAAGCTCATCGCAACCAAATCGTGCGCCCGCGTCCCACCATAGGGGGCGTGTACGGGAAGGTCTGGCACGGCCTACACCTTGGGGTCATAGCGGCAGCAGCGATAACAGTCGGTACCGCTCTATCGAGTCGCGCCCCGAAGTCGCTGGAGTCACAAACGTGGGACGCGCCGGCGACGCGGGCGGAGGAGCCGCCAGCGAGGGGGCCGGTGAAACCGCTCGCGACGAAAACGGGTCTGGCCTCGTTCTACGGCGTGCCCCAAAGCAAGGAGTTGTTCGCCGCACACCCAACCTACGCGCGCGGCACGCTCGTGCGCGTGACGAATCTAAAGAACGGGCGCGAGGTCATTGTTCGTATCAGTGACCGAGGCCCGAAGGCGGGGAAACAAGCCGAAGGGTTCATCATCGACCTGTCGCGCGCCGCCGCCCATGAGCTTGATTTCATCAGGGCGGGTATAGTGCGCGTGCGCATCGAAGTGCTTGAATGGGGCAAGAGTCGCGGCGGGCAGAGTGCCGCCAGCGGGCTTGCCAAACCTGCCTAATGCCCCAGTAGCTCTCAGTCGTGCGGGCATTAACCTCATCTAGCGCCTGCGCGCGCCGCCCCGTTGTCCGGCGGGTGGTACGACAACGTCAGGGTGTAGTACGTCTGAAAACAATTTGAGGATGCGTTTGTATTCGTCGGCCCAACTGGTGTCGCGGTCGAAGGTGTGGTCTTCGATGGGGTAGGGGGCGAGTTGCCAGTTCTCTTTGCGGAGTTCGATGAGGCGCTCAACTAAGCGGACGGTGTCCTGGAAGTGGACGTTGGTGTCTACCATGCCGTGGCAGATGAGGAGCGCGCCGCGCAAGCCCTCGGCGAAGTAGATCGGGGAGCTGCGTTTGTAGGCTTCGGCGTCGGATTGCGGCGCGTTCAGGATGTTGGAGGTGTAGGGGTGGTTGTAGTGCGCCCAGTCGGTGACGGGGCGCAGGGCTGCGCCGGCGGCGAAGGTGTCGGGTTGGGTGAACATCGCCATCAGCGTGATGAAGCCGCCGTAACTGCCGCCGTAGATGCCGACGCGTTTGGGGTCTACGCCGTGCTCGCGGACGAGGTATTGGACGGCGTCAACGTGATCGGTCAAATCCTTGCCGCCCATGTGGCGGTAGATGCCTGTGCGCCAGTCGCGCCCGTAGCCGGCCGAGCCGCGGTAGTCTATGTCGAGCACGACGAAGCCGCGCTCCATCAGTAGGTGATGGAACATGTACTCGCGCGCGTACTGACTCCACCAGCGGTGGACGTTCTGCAAGTAGCCCGCGCCGTGGACGAAGACGACCGCGGGGCCGCCGCCCGCCCACTTCGACGGCATATACATGCGGCCGTGGACGGTCGCGCCGTCGCGCGCTTTGAAGCTGACGATGCGCGGGTCGATCCAGTCGTGCGTGAAAAACTCCGGGATGGGCGAGGTCGTCACCTGCTTCGCCTCCGGCGCGGGCGACGAAGCCGCCGGGCGGTTGGCGACCAGGTACAGCTCCCAAGGCTTGTTGCTGTAGGAGCGCACGTCGGCGAGCATCGTCTCGTCGGGCGAGATGTCCACCAGGTTGTTGCCGTCCATGGTGGTGATGCGCGTGCGCGCCCCGCCCGTGACGGGCATCGAGTAGAGGTGGCGCTGGAACGGACTCTCTTCGCTCGAAGTGAAATGGAACTTCGTCTTGTCGGCCGAGAGCGTCACGTCCGAGACCTCGAACTTGCCGGAAGTCAGTTGCACGGGGTCGCCGCCCGTTAACGAGACCGTGTAGAGGTGCGCGTAGCCGTCGCGCTCCGACTCGAAGTAGACGTGCTGGTTGTCGGGCAGCCAGCCGAGGGTGAACGCGCCGGGGCCGTCCACCCACGCGTCGTCGTGGACTTGCGCGAGCACGCGCGTCCGGCCCGTCAAGGGATCGAGCAAGAGCACCCAGCGATCCTTGTTGTCGGCGGCGCGCGCCATCATGACGGCGTTGCGCCCGTCCTCCGACCACTGCAACTGGAACAACTGCACGGCGCGGTCGCGCGCCTGCTGCGCCGATGCCCGCGCCGTCCCGGTCTCAGTCTGCTGCCCCTGTTGGCCTTGCTGCCCGGTTTGCTGGCCCTGTTGCTGCGCCTGCTGTCCGGTCTGTTGCTGCGCGCCCTGCGTCTCGCCGCGCTCGCGCTGCGCCTGCTCGGTCGCGTTCTGCTCGGTGCGCGTCTGCACCTGCGGCGCGACCTCGCGCTGCCCGTGCTCGACCGGCTTCGCCTCGCCCGTCTCCACGTTGATTAGAACCAGGCGCGTGCGCCCCTGTGCGTCGCCCACCTTCGTGCGCGAAGGGATGTCTTCGGTGTAGGCCGACTCGGTGACGAAGTTCGGGACGATGGTGTTCTTCGCGCCCGCGCCCGGCTCGTTGAGCGTGGCGACGACGTATGTGCCGTCGGGCGCGAGCGTCAGGTTGACGACCGCCTGCCCCGCGGGCACGTTGAAGGGCTTGCGCCGCTCGCGCGCGCGCCGCTGCGCCTCCTGCTCCTCGCGCTGCTCCGCGCGCTCGCGCACGGCTTCGAGCAGCTCGCGCTCCTCGCGCTTGACGAACTCCTGGCTTTCCGTCCCGCGCTGCTGCGCCGCCTCGCCGCCGCCCTGCCGCTGCCCGCCGCCACCCGCGCCCGCCCCGCCTGCGCCCGCGCCGCCCGTGCGTATGTCGGTCAACTGCACGAGCGAGCCGCCGTCGAGCGCCATCACGTAGAGGTTGTTCTGCCGCGTGAAGTAGACGTGGCGCTGATCGGCCGTGAAGTGCGCGTTCGTCTCCGTGTCGGTCGTGCGCGTCACCGGCCGGCGCGCGCCGCGCGCGTGGTCGTAGAGAAACACGTCGCCGTCTTCCGTGAAGACGGTCAGCGTCTTATCCTTCGACAGTTCGCCGCCCGCGGGCGGGGCCTGGCGCGCCTCTTCCTCCGACAGCCGCCTCAGGCCCGTCCCGTCGCGGTTGACGACGTACAGGCTCATCTCCTTGAGCCGCGGTTCGTCCGCCTGCTTCCAGCGGAAGTAGACGCGCTGGCTGTCCTGCGACCAGTAGACGCCCGCCGGCTGATAGCCGTACAGGCGCGGGCCGCGCATGATGCTGTCCACCGTCAACTCGAACGGCTTGGCCGGCGCGGGCGTCGGCGTCTGCGCGGCGACGAGCCGCGGCGCGAGCAGGCACAGGGCTGAGAGCGCGCACGCCGCGCGCCGGAGAGTTTGCTTCTTCATCTTCGTCAGTTGTAAAAGTGGTCAGTGAGAAGACAGTTCAAAGTTCAAGGTTCAAAGTTCAAGGTTTAGGGCGCGGTTAACTTTGAACCTTGAACGTTGAACGTTGAACTCCTACTGACCACCGACCACTGCTCATGAGCCAGCGCCGCGATGATACAACAGAACCGCCGCCGCACGCGCCCGCGCGCGGCGAGCGGACGCCCGCCGGCTACTACTACGACGACGCCACCGGCTACGAACTCTACGACCCGGCGCAGGATGAAGCCGACGCGGACGAAGACGCGGATGACGGTGCCGCGGACGGCCGCGGGTGACGATGACGCGGGCGACGACACAGGCGACGCCGCTCAGCCTGCATGAGCCGCGCTCTCATGAGCCGCGCGCGGACGAGCCGCGCGCGTACGTGTTGACCTGCGCGCTGGCGGCCGCTTACGCGGCCTTGCGGCCGTGGCGGCTGACGCAGTTCGACCTGGGGCGCGACGAGTTGTTCAGCCTTGAGACGGCGCGGCTCGGCTGGCGCGCGCTCCTCGCGGCGGTCGCCGCGGACGCAGTCCACCCGCCGCTCTTCTACCTGCTCTTGAAACTCTGGCTGCTCGCGGGCGGCGAAACCTTAAGCTGGCTGAAGCTGTTCCCCGCGCTCACGGCCTGCGCGGCCCTCGCGCCGCTGCTGCTGCTCGGCCGCGAGCTGCGCCTGCGCCCCGCAGAGACGAACGTCGCGCTCGCCCTCGCCGCCGCCAACGCCTACCTCGTCGCCTACGCGCACGAGCTGCGCATGTACAGCCTGCTGCTGCTCACGTCGCTCTGCGCCCTCTGGCTGTTCGCGCGCTGGTGGAATAGACGCACGCCGAGTCGGCTTGATCTCTTGCTCCTCGCACTCGCGCACCTGCTGCTCGTCTACACGCAATACTACGGCTGGCTCGTCGTCGGCGTGGAACTGCTGTTCGTCGCCCTGTGGCGGCGCGCGCGCCTGCGCCAGTTCGCGGCGCTCGTCGCGCTCGTCGCACTCGGCTTCGCCCCGTGGTTCTTCGTCGTGCTCGGCGCGCTCGGCACGCGCGCCGTCGGGCTGGGCGCGCAACTCGGCTGGCACTACTGCCCCGACGCCGCCGGCCTCGCCGCCTACTACGCGCTCCTCGACGGCCCCTTCGCCTTCCCGCGCTCGACCACGCTCGGTCTATTCCTCTACGGTCTCGCCATCCTACGGGCGCTGTGGGACGTGTATCGCAACCCGGCGACGACGCGCGGCGCGCGCCTCGGCTTCGGCTTCCTGCTCGCGCTCTCTGTGCTGCCGGTGGCGTGCGCGTTCGTGGTCAGTCGCGCGTTGCCACAGTCCGTCTGGCACACGCGTTACCTGATCGTCTCGGCCGTGCCGTACCTGCTGCTCGTCGCGTGCGCGCTCGCGCGCGTGCGCCCGCCGTTGTTGCGCCTCGCGCTCACGCTGGCGGTCTGCGCCTGGGCCGGCGCGTCCGCTTACCAGGAGTTGCGCCGCACGGACACGCGCATCGCGTGGGACGTGCTCGCGCGCGGGTTGAGCGCGGCCGAGACGAGCCGAGACGGTCGCGTGCGCGTCTACGCGCTCGACGACTTCCCGCGCTACCCGATGAACTACTACCTGCGCGCGGCGGGCGACGAACGCTTCGAGTTCGTCCGCACGGACGCGGCCGACTTGCCCGCGCTCGGCGACGAACACTTCTGGCTCGTCTACGACGAAGGCGCGTGGCCGGCCGCCGCGCCCGCGCCGCCGCAACTCTTGACGGCGCGCGGCTACCGCGTCGGCGCGAGCCTCGCGTCCGGCCCGCGCGGGCACAGGTACTTGCTGTTCCCGGCCTGGCGTGAGTGAGGAAAGACTTTCAGGCGCGCCTTCAGCCCGCGCCGTAGTAGGGCGGCTCGTTGCCGGGCCGCCACTTGATGTTGCAGCCGAGGCTGGCGCGCTGCTCCGGGTTGACGGGCCGGTCGTTCAGGACGGCTTCGATGGCCGCGCGCAGGTCGCGCCCCGTCACCGGCTTGTCGTTGCCGGGCCGGCTGTCGTCGAGCTGCCCGCGGTAGACGAGCCGCCGCGCCGCGTCGAACAGGAAGAAGTCGGGCGTGCAGGCCGCCTCGTAGGCCTTGGCCGTCTCCTGGCTCTCGTCGAAGCAGACCGGGTAGTTCAGGCCGAGTTCGTCGGCCAACTCTTTCAGCCGTTCGGGCGCGTCGTCCGGGTAGCCGATGATGTCGTTCGCGCTGACGGCGACGATGCCTAAGCCGCGCTCCACGAAATCGCGGCCCAACTGCGCCAGCTCGTCCTTCACGTGCTGCACGTAAGGGCAGTGGCGGCTGATGAACATGACGAGCAGACCCTTGCGCCCGGCGAAGTCCGCCAGCGAGACCTCGCGCCCCGTCGTCACGTCCGGCAGGTTGAACGCCGGCGCTTCCGTGCCCAGCGCCACCATCGTCGAAGGTGTCCGTGCCATAACGTTCCCCCGTTCCCTCGTTTCAACTTCCGCGCGCGCCTTAAACGGCTCCCGCGTCGAACCCCTCCGGCAGCGGGAACCCGTAGATGCGCTCGAACAGGCGGCGCTTGAACTCGCCCGGCGGCAAGTCCGGCGGCAGGGAGGCGACGACTAGCGCGCGCGCCGCGTCGAACATCAGCGCGCCCATGACCAGCCGCTCCGCGCCGGAGCGCCGCAGCAGCAACTCGCGCATCAACGCCGCCACCTCCGGCGCGGTGTCATTCATGCGTACACTCCTGCCACAGTTCGTACAGGCCTAACGCGTGCGTCCACTCGTTCAGGTAGTCGGCATCATAACCCGTCGCCAGTAAGTTTCTCACGTCCCGCAACTGTAGCTCCGAGCGCGTCGCGCGTGCCCACTCAAGTTTGGAGATGATCAAGTCTTCCTTGCTCACGATCCAGATCGCGAAATCCTGAATGGCGACGAGGCTGCGTCGCTCGAACTCCAGCCGGCGGTAGGCGCTGCTCTTGCGCACGATGCAGTCCACCTTGATGACCGACGCCTGCTCGATCAGGTTGAACACGGACTCGCGCGCGATGGCGCGCGTGACCGCTTCGCGCGCGACATAATAGTCAGGACTGAACAACGCGCTGATCTTATCGGCGTCCGGCGGCGTCAGCGCCACGACGACATCAATGTCGCGGGTCATGCGCGGCGCGGCGTAGTAGCTCAACGCCAGCGAGCCGGTCAACATGTAGTCGATCCCGCCCGCGGCGAACCGGCGGGCCAGATCGCGGAGCACGTCAAGTTCGTTCTGCATCGCGGCCGCCGCGCCCCGCCTCTCTTCACGCCTCTTTCTTCTTCGGGCGCAGGTTGGCCGGGAGCACGCGCTTGCGCAGGCGGATGGCTTGGGGCGTGACCTCGACCAGCTCGTCGTCGGCGATGAATTCGAGCGCCTGTTCGAGCGACAACTCCTTGACCGGCACGAGGCGCATGGCCTCGTCGGCGGTCGAGGCGCGCATATTCGTCAGCTTCTTCTCCTTGACGATGTTCACGTCCAGGTCAACCGCGCGCGCGTTCTCGCCGACGACCATGCCCTCGTAGACCTTCGTCTGCGGGCGCGCGAACATCGTGCCGCGCTCTTGCAGGTTGTAGATGGCGTAGGTCGTCGCCTCGCCCGCGCGGTCGGCGACGAGCGAGCCGGTCGCGCGCCCGCGCATCGGCCCGAGCCAGGGGCCCCAGCGCAGGAAGACCGTGTTCAAGAGACCCGTGCCCTTGGTCTCCGTCAGGAACTCGCCGCGGAAGCCGATCAGGCCGCGCGACGGCGCTTCAAATTCGAGCCGCACGCGCCCCGTCCCGTGGTTGACCATCTTCGTCATCTGCCCCTTGCGCCGGCCCATCGCCTCGGTCACGACGCCGATGAACTCTTCGGGGCAGTCCACGACGACGTGCTCAATCGGCTCGTGGACGACGCCGTCCTTCGTGCGCGTGATCACTTCGGGCTTGGAGACCTGTAGCTCGTAGCCCTCGCGCCGCATCATCTCGATCAGGATGGCGAGCTGCAACTCGCCGCGCCCGGAGACCTTGAACTGATCGGGCGAGTCGGTCTCTTCGACCCGGATGGCGACGTTGCCCAGGACTTCGCGGTCGAGCCGCTCGCGCAGTTGGCGCGAGGTGACGTACTTGCCCTCGCGCCCGGCGAAGGGCGAGTTGTTGACGCCGAAGATCATCGAGATGGTCGGCTCGTCCACGGCGATGACGGGCAGCGCGTGCGGGTTGTCGGCGCTCGTCACCGTCTCGCCGATCTCGATCTCCTCGATGCCGGCGAGCGCCACGATGTCGCCGAAGCGAGCGCGCTCGACCGGCTCGCGCTTCAAGCCCTCGAAGGCGTAGAGCTGCGAGACGCGCGTCTTCGCCTGCGCGCCGTCGCGCCGCACGATGGCGACCGTCTCGCCGACCGCGATCTCGCCGGAGAAGATGCGCCCGATGGCGAGCCGGCCGACGTACTCGTTGTAGTCGAGGTTGGCGACCAGCAGTTGCAGCGCGTCCGAACGCAAGGCTTTGGGCGGCGGGATGGTCGCGACGATCTGATCGAAGAGCGGGCGCAGGTTCGTCGAGTCGTCGGTCAACTCCCGCTTCGCCACGCCGTCGCGCGAGACGGCGTAGAGGATCGGGAAGTCGATCTGCTCGTCGGTCGCGTCCAGATCAATGAAGAGGTCGTAGATTTCGTCAACGACCTCTTCGGGGCGCGCGTCCTGCCGGTCGATCTTGTTGACGACGGCGATGGCGGGCAGCCGTGCTTCGAGCGCCTTGCGCAGGACGAAGCGCGTCTGCGGCAGACAGCCCTCGGCCGCGTCCACCAGCAGCATCACGCCGTCCACCATCTTCAGGACGCGCTCGACCTCGCCGCCGAAGTCGGCGTGGCCCGGCGTGTCCACGATGTTGATCTTCACGTCGCCGTAGCGCACGGCCGTGTTCTTGGCCATGATCGTGATGCCGCGCTCGCGCTCCAAGTCCATCGAGTCCATCACGCGCTCGCGCACGTGCTCGTGCGCGCCGAACGTGCCGGCCTGTTTGAGCATCGCGTCCACCAGCGTCGTCTTGCCGTGATCGACGTGCGCGATGATCGCGATGTTGCGCACGTCCTGTCGCTCTTCAGCCATGCCACCACCTTACGGATTAAGACCGCCCAATTTCCATCCAGGCTTTGAAAACGACAATCTTACCACGCGCCCCGCCGTTCCGCAGACCGCGGCGGGGATGGGACTAATCCTCCGTGCATCCTCTGTGGCCTCTGCGTCTCGGTGGTGAATGCCGCTCAGAGTAGATTCACCACCGCAGACACAGAGGATGCACGGAGGGTTGACTGAATTTAGGCGCTAAAACGCGCCGAGCTGGCGCAGGGCTTCGTAGAGGACGACGGCGACCGAGGTGGCGAGGTTGAGGCTGCGGACGTTGGGGTTCGGCATCGGGATGGTGACGCAGTTGGGCCAGTGCCGGCGCAGCAACTCCGCCGGCAGCCCGGCGGTCTCGCGCCCGAAGACGAGGCAGTCGCGCGCGGTGTAGCGCCAGTCGGCGTAAGAGCGGCGCGCCTTCGTCGTCAGGTAGACGAAGCGCGCGCCCGCGAGCGCGGCGTAGAACTCGGCCAGGTCGCGGTGGCGGTGCAAGACGACGTGGGGCCAGTAGTCCAAGCCCGCACGCCGCACCGCGCGCGCGTCCAGGCGGAAGCCGGTCACGCCGACGATGTGCAGCGGCGTGCGCGTCGCCGCGCACAGGCGCGCGATGTTGCCCGTGTTCGGCGGAATCTCCGGCTCGATCAACGCGACGCGCATGAGAAGCTGTTAGCGATTAGCCGTTAGCTGTTAGCTGAATGCGATTCGCTACACCGACTGTTACGTCGTGTGTGAATAGATGCCGGCCAGCGAAAGCTAACGGCTAATCGCTAACGGCTAACGGCTAAAAAATTTGGACGGCGTGCTGTAGTAGCATTCGCCGTCCGCTTGATGGCCCGTCGGGGCCGCAGGTGTGTGTGTGCGCCAGCTAAGGTTGTGTCGCCCCCTTGGTCGTGTTGCTTAGCGCTTCTTCGCGCCCTTTTTCGCGCCGCCTTTTTTCGAGCCGCCGCCCTTCTTCGAGCCGCCGCCCTTTGAACCACCCTTCTTGGAACCGCCTGCCTTCTTAGTTGCCATAAGTCTTCCTCACTCCTTTTCTCGGTTGGTTGGTTACGACCACAAGATACTGTGCTGCTTTTCTTCTTGTGGCCTAGACTAAACGGCGCACAACATATTGGACTTATAATCATAATGCGATCACTTGTCAATAACTTAATGCACACTCGTTCAAAAAATTTTCGCGCGCGCCGAAAATTTTTTCGCGCGGTGTCGCGCGCACGCGCTCAACGCTTCAGACGCGCGCGCGCGTCAACGTGCGGACGCGTCGGCGCGCGCGCCTTTAGTAGTGTTGGTTGTAACGTGTGAACGCGCGGCGCGGGCCGCGGGCGCGTCAGCGGAAGAGGGGCGTGAAGACCCAGAGGTCGTGGCGCTCGATGCCGTAGAAAGTGAGGACGGCGGCGCAGCGGTTGCGGCTGACGACGCCGATGATGGGGCCGCCCGCCGTGTTCGGCTCGGAGTCCTCGCCGCACTCCGGCTCGTCGAACAGGTCCTTGTCGCGATCCTTGTTTATGTTGGAGAGGCCGCCGACGGCGGCGCGGAACTGATCGAAGACGCGGTAGGTCGAGGGCGGCAGCGCGGCGACGCTCGGCACGTTCGCGTACTTGACCACGCGATCCTGGAACTCGGCCAAGACCTTGTCGCCGGGATGCACGACCTTCCACTCGCCCGACTTCGAGAGCGGGTCGCGCGCGGCGCTGGGGCGCAGCAGTTGAATCTTCTTGATGCTGCCGGGCGGCGTGATGCCGTCCAGGAGTTGCTGTAACTCGGTGGGCGGCGCGCCCTTGAGCACGGTGTAGCGCGCGATGGCCTCGGCCACCTCCTCGCCGCGCGCGATGGCCTCCTTCTCGCGCTCGCGCTGCACCTGCTGGCGCAGCGAAGGCGCGGCGCTCATGGCCACGAGGACGAGGATCGTCATCAGCGCGAGCAGCGCGACGAGCGTGTAGCCGCGCTCGTCGCGCCGCGGCGCGGCGGCGGTCGCCGTGGGCTTAGGCTTATGACTACTGCGGCTCATCGTCGTCGTCCGCGTCGGGGCGGGGCGGCTGCGGCAGGTAGGGGCGCGGCCCGGCGAGGCCGCTGCCCGGTTTGTTCTCGACGTAAGGGAGCGTGTGCTTGATCTTCAGTTGCGTGTCCACGAAGTCCACCGAGCGCTCGGAGATGCTGGTCACGCGGAAGCGCTGATCCACGATGTCGCCGCGCGTCACGGTCACGACCTCGTTGTTCGTCCGCTTCAGCAGCGCCTTGTCGTTGTAGCGCGGGCCGCCGAGCAGCCCGATGTAGGTGAGTTGCGGCTTGGGCGCTTCGGCGACGTTGAGCGCGACCTGGTTCGAGTAGAGCTGGCCGTCGGGCGTGCGCGCGACGATGGCGCGCGTGCCGGGCACGCTGATGAGCGCCGCGGAGACCTGCGCGGTCAACTGCTGCGGACTCTGGTAGGTGGTCGGCAACTCCTGCCCGTCCAAGTACAGACGCGTCTCGGGCGTGAACTTGTCGCCGTTGGCGACGAGCGCGAACTCTTCGGCGCGCGCGTAGATGAGGTTGGGCGCGGTGTTGTTGAGCGCGAGCGGGGGCGGCGGCGGGGGCGTCGGGGTCGGCAGGTTCGCCGCCGCGATGGCGGCCGCGTTCGGGTCGGGCGTCGGCTTCACCGGCGGCTCGTAGAAGGCGAAGATGTTGCGCCCGCCGTCGGAGCCGGCGTAGCTGGCGTTGACGATCTCCGGGATCGGCTGCGGGAAGTCTATGTCGGCCTGCGTGTCGCCGGGTTGATTAGGCCCGCCCGCGTTCGTGCCGCGCGTGGTCGTCCGCTGCGTGGTGGTCGTCTTGGTCGTCGTGGTGGACGAGCCGAAGAGCATGCGCCCGAGGAAGAGGACGGCGACGACGCCGAGGACGAGCGCGGCGATGGTCTTGTTGCGTTCGGCCGGGGTCTTACCCGCAAAAAGTGGCATGGCTGTTTCGCGCGCCTCCTGCGCTCACTGCGTCGCCGCGCCCGCGCGCCGGAAGTAGGCCGACAGGTCGAGGCGCAGGGCGACGAGTTGGCCGCGCGCCGCGCCGCTCTCGGCCGCGCGCTGCGCGCTCGCCTCCGTCACGCCCTCCAACTCGACGCCGTTGATGACGACGAAGCTGCGGCTCGCCTCCACGTCGCGGATGAAGCGGCGCACCTGCCCGTAGGGGCCTTCGACCGTCAGGCTGATGTCGATGCCGGGGAAGATGCTCTGGCGCTTGCGCGCGAGCGCGCCGGCCGCGCCGCCCGTGAGCAAACGCTGCTGTTGCTGCTGCAACTGCTCGCCGGTCAGTTCCTCCTGATGCGTGAAGGAGAACTGCGCGCGGGCCAGGTTGTGGCGCGCGGTCTTCTGGTTCAACTCCTCGACGATGGCCATGCTGCTCGCCTCGCGCGGGGCGAGCGTGCCGGTCTCGAACTTGGCGATGCTCTCGACGATGCGGCTGACGTTGGCCTGCGTGTCGTTGATCTGCTGCACGCCCGCGGTCTCGTCGCGCAGGCGCGCTTCGAGCCGCGCGCGCTCGCGCCCCAACTCCTCGACGCGGCGCTGCTGCGGCCGCAGGTAGAAGAAGTAGGCGGCGAGCGCCGTGGCCAAGAGCACGGCGGCGACGGCGAGCGCGCCCAGTTCGGGCAGACCGAGCGGGCCGGCCGTGTAGGTGCGGCGCACGACGGTCAGACGCTCGCGCGCGGGCGCGCCGGTCGTGTGCTGTTCGGCGGCTTGTGGGCGGCGCGGCTGCTTCATGGCGTCTCCGGCTGGGCGTTGGCGGCGACGCGCGGCGGCGCGGCCTCGTCGGTCGAGCGCGCGCCCTGGCGCTGCACGTACTGGACGCGCAGGGTGGCTTCCGTGCCCGGCTCGCCCTTGGCGGCGCGCGGCTGCTGCGTGAGCAGCTCGGCCGAGGTGAAGCCGCCGCGGGCCAACTCGCCCAACATGCGCGACACGTCGGCGGGCGTGCGCCCGACGATGGTCAGCTCCAGGTCGGCCCGCGTCACGCCGCCGGTCTCGCGCACGTCGCGGACGTTGATGCGGGCGACGCGCACGGTCGCGGGCAGCGCGCCTTCCAGGTCGGAGAGCAGGCGCGACCAGGAGAAGTTTTTGCGATCCACGATCTCGTGGGCGGCGGCGAGCACGATGCGCTGTTCGGGCATGAGCGAGGAGGTGACCTTTTGCGCCTGCTCGCGCACGTTCTGCTCGCGCTGGCGCAACGCCTGCACGTCGCCCTCGACGCGCGCGGCCTGCGTCTGCGCCTGCCGCCCCCAACCGACGATGAAGACCAGCGCGACGAGCGACGCGCACGCCACGGCGACGGCGACCGTCCACGGCAGCGCGCGGTTGCGGAAAGGCTGACTGGAAAGATTGAGTTGCTCGATCACGACCCTCGGTCTGCTCGCTCTTAAAAACTCTCGATTGCCTTGGCGGCGGCCGCGGTCGGGCACAACTTCCGGCGAGGCTCAACGGAAGCATAACCCCTGCCCGCACGCCGCGCAACCGACCGCGCCGCCCGCCCGACAGCCCGCCCGCCTTACACGCGCGGCGCGCGGCGAAGTTGCAAAAGAGCAGAAGTCAGAAGCCAAGAGTCAGAAGCCAGGAGTTAAGACCCAAGAGCCGGAAGCTAGAATGAAAGACGCGGCGGGCTAAGGTAGCTTGACCTGTTTCGGCCGCGGTTTTCAACTCCCGGCTTCCGGCTCCCGATGCCCGGCTTCTATCTTCCGGCTCCCGGCTTTCCGCTTCTGGCTTCTGACTCCTGGCTTCTGACTCCTGTTTTACTGCCGCGGCGTCGCCTGGCTGACGACGCGGGAGTTGATGACGCGGCCGGCGGCGTCGAGCGTCAACTCGATGACCGCGCCGGTGGTGTCGCGGACGCGGCGCAAGGTCTGACCGTTCGCGCCGCTGGTCTCGCCGATGGTCGTCAGGTCGAGGGCGTTGCCGACGGCCTGCTGCGTGAGCACGCGCCCCGTGTTGTCGAGCGTGCGCTCGACGATGTTGCCGGTGCGATCCACGGTGCGCTGCAAGGTCTGGCCCAGGCTGTTGACGGTCTGGCTGAGCAGCCCGCCGGGCTGCGTCACGTTGTTCAAGGTCTGCCCGACCGCGCCGACCGCCTGGCTCGCCACGCCGCCCGGCTGCAACGCCGTGTTGGCCACGCCGCCCACCGTGTTCACCGTGTTGTCCACCGACGTTAAGAGCCGTTCGAGGATTTGCGGGTTGCGGTCAATGGTCGTGAGCGTGCGGTCTATGATGGCCGCGACGTTGTCGAGCCGCACCTTCAGCAAGACCTCGGCGCGCACGCCCTTGATCGTCAGCTTCACCTTGTCTATGCCGGCCTCCGCGCCCGCCGTCAAAGAGAGCAGGTTGGCGAGCCGCGCGTCGAGCGAGACGCGCGCGCGCAGGTTCTCGACTTCGAGGTTGATCTCTTCGACCGACAGGTTGGGCACGTCGAGCAGCACGTCCGGGTCGCCGGTGGCGGCCTCCTGGCGGCGGCGCGCGCTCGCGGCCTCCTGCCGCTGCCGGTCTTCCTGCGAGAGCGGGCGGACGGGCGTGACGGGCGTCGGCGTCGGGCGCGGCGTGGTCTGCGCGCGCGCCTGTTGTTGCGCGGGGCGCGGCCCGAGGTCGGGCAGACCTTCGACGGTGGTCGTCGTGATCGAGGCGTCGTTCGAGCCGCGCGTCATGGTGTTGGTCGCGGGCTGCGGCGACGGCGCGGGCTGACCTTGCGCGCGCGCGGCCGCGGCGCAGGCGAGCGCGGCGAGGACGAGCGTACAGACAGAGCAGAGCTTGGACACGGGCGTTCTCCTCCTGAAGAAAAGTTTGATGAAAACTTCAGTCAGCTTTCCGCCGGGAAAGGTCGGGGACTGCACGTTCTCCATCGCACAACAAGGGGGAACGCAAAACGGATCAGGGCACGGGACGGCCGGCGGCCGGCGGCGCGGCGCGGCGGGCTTCGATGACGCGCAGGAGCGGGCCTAACGTGGCGCGGAAGCGGACGCGCCCGCGCACGCCGAGCAGCAGCACGTCTATGGACTCCGCGCCGACGGCGACGCCGACGCGCAAGCGCAAGCCCTGCGCCTGCGCGTCGCCCGCGGCCACTGAAGTCGAAGCGAAGAAGTCGCGCTCGGTGATGCGCCGCGTGTCTATGTTCAACTCGAAGTCTTCGTCCACGTTCGTCTGCGTCTGCGCCTGTTCGGCGGCCGGCGCGCTCGCGCGCGACTGCGGCGGCGGTGCTTGCGCGGGCGGCGCGGGCGTCTGGGCCGCGGCGACGAGAGCCGACGCGCAGAGAGCAAGCGCGGCACAAGCTGACAACACGAGTTGACGCATCAAGGCCTCCCCACCCGGCGCGGGCGGCGCGCGGGCGCTGTGTGCGCGGCGGGGGCGGCGTTGCGTGTGGGCGTCGTGCCGGCGGCCGCGGGCGCGGTGTTGATGACCGGCGCGGGCGTAGCGTCGGCGGGCGGCGGCGCGGGCGCGGCGCTCGGCGTCGTGTCAACCGGGGGCGGCTGCTCGTCTGTGACGGGTCGTTCGCCGAGGGCTTCGGCGACGATGCGATCTATGTCGGCGAAGACGCTGGCGATGCGCAGGCGCACGCCGATGTCGCGGTAGGTGACGAAGGGCTGCGCGGGGCGCGGCACGTTCTGCCGGTCGGCCGCCCACACGGTCTTGCGCTCGGGCCGACCGGGAAACTCAACGGTCGGGTTCGGCACGATCTCGAAGCACAGTTCGCGCGCCGTCACGTTCGCCGTGATCGCCAGATCGGCGTGCTCCGCGTCGGCGCTCTGCACTTCGCTCTGAGTTTCAGTCTGAGCCTCACGACTCTGAGTCGCGCCCCGCGCGCAGGTCTGCGCGTCGCCTTGAGTCGTGACCGGCGACGACGTAGTGCGCGCGCCGGCCGGCGACGGCGACGGGCGCGCGGCGGGTCGTCTCTGCGCCGCGGCCGCGGCGCAGAGCAGCAAGCCGCAGAGCGCCGCCAGCGCGCAACGAGAGCCGGCGCTTGCCCTCGTCCGAACGCGTGGCTTCGTCCGAATCAGCCTACTCATGTTCGCTTCCCTTGCGCCCGAGGGCGGCGCGCGCGCATAAAGGTTTCGAGGGAGTCGCGTACTTGCGGGGATTGGGAACGGCGCAATGATAACAAAAAACCGCGCGCGCGCAAGCCTTCGTCGGCGCGCGGCTTGGTTACGACTGGCTGCGGGGCGGGAGCGGGCGCGCGCCGCCGTCGGGCAGCGGCGTGTAGGCGACGACGCGGTTCCGGCCCGCCTGCTTGGCGCGGTAGAGCGCCGTGTCGGCCAGTTCGATCAGCTCGATGGGGTCGCGCGCGTCACCGGGGTAGGTGGCGACGCCGACGCTGATCGTGATGTGGAAGCCGGGCGCGACTTCGCCGGTCGCGCCGCGGCGCGTGGCGGCGAACGTGTGCGCCTCGATGATCGTGCGGACGCGCTCGGCGGCGACGAGGCCTTGCGCGCCGTCGGCGTCCAGGAGGAACGCGGCGAACTCCTCGCCGCCGAAGCGCGCGGCCACGTCGCCCGCGCGCAGCGCGCGCGTGATGAGCGCGCCCACGTCTTCGAGCGTCTGGCTGCCGACCAGGTGGCCGTAGGTGTCGTTGACCCGCTTGAAGTGATCCAGGTCCATCATCAGGACGCAGAAGGGCCGGCCGTCGGCCTCGGCCCGCGACGCCTCGCGCCGCAGCTCGGAGAAGAAAGACTTGCTGGTCAGCAGTCCGGTCAACTCGTCGTGCGCGAGCAGGCGGTAAATCTGGCGTTGGAACTCGCGATCCACGTCGTCGAGCAGCTCGAAGCGCAGGAGGTGCTCGCCGATGGTCAGCTTGTCGCCGTCGTGCAGCGTGGCCTCGGTGACGGCGCGGCCGTTGAGGAGCGTGCCGTTGGTCGAGCCGAGATCGGTGACGCGATAGACGGGCGGGCCGGCCGGCGACTCGATGATGTTGATGCGGGCGTGCAGGCGCGAGGCGCGCGGGTCGTTGATGCGTATGTCGGCTTCGAGCGCGCGCCCCAAGACGATCTCGCTACGCTCCAAAGGGATCGGCGCGGCCAGCAACTCACCGCGCAGAAACACGAGTGCCGGCCGCCGCTCGGCGGCCGCTCCCGGCCCTTCTTCCGACAGAGTCGTGTGCGTGTCGTCGCTCATCCGGCCCCGGCGCACGCGCGCGCCGCGCGTATCTTAGCGTGGCGGCGCGAAAAGCAAAATAGAATTCGGCCGCCGTCCGCGATCAGCCGGCCGTCGCGCTCGTGCCCAAGCCTGCTTGTGGCGCGTCGCGGGCTGCTCCTATAATTCAGGGAATAGTTCGAGCGCGTGTGCGGCCGCGGCGGGCGCGGGGGCTTTTATTTATGGCAGACGAGACGAGCGTGGTGGACGAGGCGGCGGCGGGCGACGAGACGGCGCGGGCGGGCGATTGCCCGTGGGCGCGGGCGGTGGGGGAGTTGTCGGTCGAGCCGGTGTCGGTGGCGCGGCTGCCGACCGCCTTCGGCGAGTTCCGCATCGGCGGCTTCCGCTCGCGCACGAGCGACGAGGAGTTCGTCGTCCTCTTCAAAGGCGAGTTGACGGCCGACGTGCCGACGCTCGTCCGCATCCACTCGCAGTGTCTGACGGGCGACGTGTTCGGCTCGTTGAAGTGCGACTGCGGGCCGCAGTTGCACCGCGCGTTGGAGTTGATCGAGCGCGAGGGGCGCGGCGCGGTCGTCTACCAACTGCAAGAGGGGCGCGGCATCGGCATCATCAACAAGATTCGCGCCTACGCGTTGCAGGACGAGGGCGCGGACACGGTCGAGGCCAACGAGCGGCTCGGCTTCGCCGTGGACTTGCGCGAGTACCGGCAGTGCGCCGAAGTCCTGTTCGCGCTCGGCCTCTGCCAGGTGCGCGTCATGTCGAACAACCCGCTCAAGCTGCGCGCGCTCGAAGAGGCGGGCCTGCGCGTCGTCGAGCGCGTGCCGCTCGAAGTCGAGCCGGCCCAGGCCGCCGTCCACTACCTGCGCACCAAGAAGCAGAAGCTCGGCCACCTCCTCGACCGCATCGAGTAAAGCCGCCTGCCGCGTAGGTAGGGCCCTGATTTCATTTTTATCTCCGCGCGCCCGCCGCGGCCGCCGCGCCGCTGCGGTTAATCACTTCTATGCAAACCGCCCCCGACCGCCCGCCGCCTGCCCGCCGCCGCATCCGAAAACTTGGAGGCGCGGCTTCAGATTTTCATATAAATACACTTATTTTGCCGGGCGGGCGGGCGTTATGCGCGCGTTCCGACTGTGACGCCCGCGCCCCGCCGCGCCGCCGCCCGCGTGGAATAACCTTTGCTTCCCTACAGTTCCGCACCACTGAGGTCGCCCGCGGGCAACGGCCCGCACGGGCTTTGACAGACCCAACCGAGCCGCCGCGGAAACGTTCCGCGGCCGCCGCGTTAGCCATTCTTTAGCCCCTACTCCCGAACCGCCGCGCGCGCGGCCGCGGCGGACGCACTCCGGCTCGCCCGCCGTAGACGGCTGCGGCCGCGTCTGACGTTTGACGACCGCGGGCGGGCGACGAATCATCGTTGCCGGCGCGCCCTGGCCCTGGGCGCGCCGGACGCGCAGTCTTCACGTGAGGCACACGACCAACCATTCTGGAGGCTCTATGATCAAGTCATCACTGACGGCGGGCCGCACGGGCGCGGGTCTGTGCGGGCTGCTCTGCGTCCTGCTGCTGGCGGGCAGCGCCTTCGCGCAGGCGGGGCGCTCGACCGTGCGCGGCACGGTGCGCGACCAGCAGAAAGCGGCCGTCGCGGGCGCGACCGTCACCCTCTCGAACGCCGAGAAGAATTTCACCCGCACGACGACCACGAACGAGGAAGGCACTTACGTCTTCACCGCCGTCCCGCCCGACACCTACCGCGTCGAGGTCGCGCAGGCCGGCTTCAAGAAGGCCGTCTCGACCGTCCAGGCGCTCGTGGACACGCCCGTGGACGTGGACGTGCAACTCGAAACCGGCGACGTGAACGTCGTCATTGACGTGACGGCCACCAACGAGGCCGCGCTCAACACGACCGACGCCACCATCGGCAACGCCTTCGAGAGCCGGCGCATTCAGGAGTTGCCCCTGAACGCGCGCAACGTCGTCGGCCTGCTCTCCTTGCAACCCGGCGTGACCCGCGCCGGCTACGTCAACGGCGGCCGCGCCGATCAGGCCAACGTCACGCTCGACGGCGTGGACGTGAACGAGCAGCAGCGCGGTCTCGACGTGGTCACGGACGAGGCGTTCGCCTCCGTCCTGCGCTCGACGCCCGACTCGTTGCAGGAGTTCCGCGTCACGACCACCAACCCGAACGCGGATCAGGGCCGCTCGTCCGGCGCGCAGGTCTCGCTCGTCACCAAGTCGGGCACGAACGAGTACCACGGCTCGCTCTACCACTACCACCGCAACACGGTCACGACCGCCAACGACTTCTTCAACAACAAGGCCGGCGTCGAGCGCCCGCAGTTGCTCCGCAACATCTTCGGCGGCTCGGTCGGCGGCCCGCTCAAGCGCGACAAGATTTTCTTCTTCGGCACCTACGAGGGCTTCCGCGAGGCGAGCACCACGCCCGTCCTGCGCGAAGTGCCGCTGCCCACGTTGGGTCAGGGCATCGTCCGCTATCGCACCGAGAGCGGCGCGACCGATCCCAGTTGCCCGGCCGGCACGCCCGCGGGCGTCCGCTGTCTGAACATCGCGCAGATCAACGCGCTCTACACGGCCGCCAACGGCGTCACGCCCGGCATCAACCCGGCGGCGCTCTCGGTCTTGGCCGGCGCGGCCTCGCGCTACGTGGCCAACGACCCGAGCGTCGGCGACGGGCTGAACACCAGCGGCTTCCGCTTCAACGCGCGCACGCCCGCGCGCCTGAACACTTTCATCACGCGCTTCGACGCGAACCTGACTGACCGGCAAAACCTGTTCGTGCGCGGCAACTACCAGTGGGATCACGTCGCCCACTCGGTCTACGCCTCGCCGGATTGCAGCGGGCCCGCGGGCGACCAGATTCAATGCTTCCCCGACACGCCCTCGCTGACCCTGTGGAACCACCCGTGGGGCATGGCCGCCGGGCACTCGTGGACGCTCTCGAACACGCTCGTCAACCGCTTCTCCTACGGGTTTACGCGCGCCGCGTTCACCGACCAGGGCGACTCGACCGAGAACTTGCTGTCGTTCCGCTTCGTCTACCGCCCGAACGGTTTCCGCCGCACGCTCTCGCGCACCACGCCCGTCCACAACTTCGTGGACGATCTCTCGTGGGTGCGCGGCAACCACACGTTGCAGTTCGGCGGCAACGTCCGCCTGATCCGCAACAACCGCGCGTCGTTCGGCGCGTCCTTCGACAACGCCATCACCAACCCGTCGTACTACGACTGCTCCGGCGACGCCGTCATCTTCGACAACGAGACCTGCTCCGATCCGATCTTCCCCGACGTGCAGTCGGGCGCGGAGACCGACCTGCGCGACGCCCTGACGGCCATCATCGGCCGCTTCTCGCAGTACGGCGCTGGGCTGGTCTACAGCCAGAACGGCCAGTTGCAGCCGCTCGGCACGCCGACCGTCCGCTCGTTCGCCACCGAGGAGTACGAGACCTACGTGCAGGATAGCTGGCGCTTCCGCCCGAACCTGACGCTGAACTACGGGCTGCGCTGGTCAACCTCGACGCCCGTCTACGAGCGCAACGGCTTCCAGGTCAAGCCGACGCAGAGCCTCGGTGACTTCTTCGCCCGCCGCGTGGCGAGCGCCGACCGCGGCGTGCCGCTCAACGAGTTGATCACGGTCGATCTCGCGGGCAAGGCCAACAACCGGCCCGGCTTCTACAAGCAGGACTGGAACAACTTCGCCCCGTCGGTCTCCTTCGCCTACTCGCCCGACTTCGGCGACAACTTCCTCGGCCGGCTCCTGGGCCGCAACGGCCGCTCGGTCATCCGCGGCGGGTATCGTCTGACCTACGACCGCATCGGCAGCCAGTTGGCCGTGACCTTCGATCTCAACTCCTCGCTCGGCTTCACGGCCGCGCCGAGCATCTCCGCCAACACCTTCAACGTGAGCGACCGGCTCGCGCCGCTCTTCACGAGCACGAACCCGCAGGTGCGCGCGCTGCTGATCGCGCAGGGCATCACCGTGCCCAGCTCGATCCGCTTCCCGCTGACCGAAGACCCCAACGAGGATCAGCGCATCCAGTCGTCGCTCGACGACACGCTGACGACGCCCTACAACCACAGCGTCAGCCTCTCCTACGGGCGCGAGCTGGGGCACGGGCTGTCGTTCGAGACGGCCTACGTCGGGCGCTTCGCCCGCAACCTGCTCGCCTCGCGCGACATCATGCAGCTCAACAACATCCGCGACCCGCAGTCCGGCATGACGTGGTACGAGGCGGCCAACCTGCTCGTCAACGCGCGCTACGCCGCGACGCCGATCACGGCCTTGCCGAACATCCCGTTCTTCGAGAACCTGTTTCCGGGCCTCGCCGGCACGTTCAACGTGCTCGGCACGCGGACGGCGCTCACCGCCACGCAGAACGCCTACCGCCGCTTCGCCCTGCCGGTCGTCGGCGGGCGCAACTCGACCGACTACACCTTCGGGCAGTTGGTCTGGGACGACAGCGCGAACTGCGTCTCGACGGGCGCGAACTTCTGCCCCGGCCCGGCGCGCTTCAACAACACCTTCTACCACCCGCAGTACGCCGCGCTCTCGGTCTTCTCGACCATCGCGCGCTCGAACTACAACGCCGCGCAGTTTAGTTTGCGCCAGCGCTTCCGCAGCGACGTGACGTTCGACTTCAACTACACGCTCAGCCACGCGCTCGACAACGCGTCGGGCCTCCAGGTGGCGACCGCCTACTCGTCGGCCGGGTTCATCCTGAACGCGCTCGACCCCGACTCGAACTACGCCACCTCGGACTTCGACGTGCGCCACAGCATCAACGCCAACTGGGTCATCGGGCTGCCCGTGGGCCGCGGCAAGGCGTTTTTGTCGGACACGAACAAGGTCGTCAACGGGATCATCGGCGGCTGGACGCTGACCGGCATCTTCCGCTACAACACGGGGCTGCCGATTGTCGGCGCGCCGTTCGAGTCCGACCGCTGGGCGACGAACTGGAACGCGCAGTCCAACGCCGTGCGCGTGCGCCCCGTCGAGGTGCGCACGACGGACGTGAACGGCGACCCGAACCTGTTCGCCGATCCGACCGCGGCGTTGCAGAGCTTCCGCGACGCGCGCCCCGGCGAGGGCGGCGACCGCAACATCCTGCGCGCGCCCGGCTACGTCACGCTCGACGCCGGTCTCTACAAGACCTTCCGCTTCTGGGAGGACAAGCGCATCCAGTTCCGCTGGGAGGTCTACAACGTCACCAACACGCAGCGGTTCGACGGCGCGACCATCGCCGACCTGAGCACGCCGCAAGACCCGTTCCTCTTCCGCCCGAACGCCAGCCCCGACTTCGGGCGCTTCACCTCGACGCAGACGCCCTTGAACGAAACCAAGGCCGGCCGCGTCATGCAGTTCGCCCTCCGCTTCGAGTGGTGAGGCAGGGCTGAATAAGAACAGGAGTCAGGAGTCAGAAGTCAGGAGGGAAGACGCGGGCGCTCGTCCGCGTTCCTCCTTCCGGCTTCTGACTTCTGACTCCTGACTCCTCACTTTTTCATCCCTCATCCCTCATCCCTCAGCCCTTATGCTATCCTCGGCGGCGTGAGCGAGCGCATCTACCGCGATCCGGTGCACAACATCATCCGCCTGCGCACGGACACGCGCGAGGGCCGGCTGATGATCGAGTTGATCGACACGCCGGAGTTCCAACGCCTGCGCCGCATCAAGCAACTCGGCCTCGCGCTCTACACCTACCAGGGCGCGGAGCACTCGCGCTTCGCGCACAGCTTAGGCGTCCTGCACCTGATCACGCGCGTCCTCGACCGGCTCGGCGAGCAGTACCCGATCAACGACGCCGACCGCGCGGCCGTGCGCGCCGCCGCCCTCCTGCACGACGTGGGGCATGGCTCTTTCTCGCACGTCTTCGAGAAGGTGCTCGGCTTCCACCACGAGCAGTGGACTGCGCGGGCAGTCTGCGACGCCGGCACGGAGATCAACCGCGTCCTGCGCGCCTACTCCGACGATCTGCCCGCGCGCGTCGCCGCCATCATCGAAGGGCGCTTCCAGCCCGCCTGGCTCGCGCAACTCGTCTCGTCGCAGTTGGACGTGGATCGCATGGACTACCTGCTGCGCGACTCTCTGATGACCGGCGCGAAGTACGGCATTTATGATTTGGAGTGGATCGTCAACGCGCTCGCGGTGGACGAGGCGAACGACCGCATCTACGTCGAGGCGCGCGGCATCTACGCCGTCGAGGAGTATCTGCAAGCGCGCTACTACATGTTCCGCCAGGTCTACTTCCACCGCACGCTGCGCTCGGCCGAGGCCGTCCTGCGCTCGACCCTGAGCCGCGCGCTCGAACTCGTCGCCGCCGGCCGCGAGGTCTGGTGCGCGCCCAATACCGCCTTCGCCAAGATGCTCCGGCGCGAGCCGCTCACCGTCGCCGACCACTTGGAGATGGACGACTCCGACGTGCTCTTTCATCTTAAACAGTGGCGGCGCGCCGACGACGCAGTCCTGCGCGACCTGAGCACGCGCTTCATCGCCCGCCGCCTCTTCAAAGCGATTGACCTGGACATGCCCGAAGCGGAGCGCGCCGACTTCATCGCCGCCGCCCGCGCCGTCGTCGCGCGCGCCGGCTTCGCGCCCGACTACTACTTCATCGAGGATCAGGCCGGCGACGTGCCTTACTATAACTACTACCGCGGCGCGGCCGAGCCGAAGGCGCGCATCTACGTGGCGGACGGCTACGCGCGCCCGCGCGTCCGCGAGATCAGCGAGGTCAGCGAGGCCGTGCGCGGCCTGCAACGCTACGAGCTGCACCGCGTCTGCTTCCCGCCCGAAGTCAAAGACGAGATTTACGCCCTCTACCACGCCGCCGCGCCCGCCGCGCAAGCCGCCGCCGACGGCGGCAGTTAACTTTTCATGCGTTCAATCGCCGTACCTGTTCTACTGCTTTTATGTTTCGTTGGCGCGCAAGCGGCTGATGTCCGGCCGGCGCAGGTCGCCATACTCGATCTCGGCGACGCGGAAACGGCGACGCGCGCGGCCGATCAGTTGACGCAGGCGTTCGCCGGTCAAGCCGACTTCGCCGTCGTCAACCGCGCCCAGGCCCGCGCGGCGGCGCGCGGCGTGGGCTACAAGGGATCGCTCAACCTGACGCTCGCGGAGGCGCGCGACCTCGGCGCGGCCGTGGGCTGCGACTTCCTTATCGCGGGCGACGCGCAGACCCTGCGCCGCTCCGCCTTCGACCGCGCCGACTACTTCGAGTCCTACGCCGCGCTCTTCTTCGTCAGCGCGCGCACGGGGCGGCTGCTCCTGTGGGAGCAGCCGAGCGTCGAGGCGGCGACGCCGGAGGAAGCGGAGCGCGCGCTGCTCGCGGAACTCGGCCGCCGCGCCGCGCGTTACGTTGACAGGCTGCGCGCGGCGCGCGCGCGCGAGCGGGCCGAGCGCCTGTCGGCCTTGGAACGCGACGTGCCGGTCATCGCGGACGTGCCGGCGGAAGGCAGCGCCGAGGCGGCGCACCTGCGCCCGCCGCGCCCCTACCGCCGCTTCCAGCCGCGCTACACCGAAGCGGCCGCGCACTCGGCGGTCGAGGCGACCGTGGACGTGCTCGCGGACATAGACGAGGCGGGCGAGGTCGGCGGCGTCGAGGTCGTGCGCTGGGCCGGGTACGGGCTGGACGAGGCGTGCGTCGCCACCGTGCGTCAGCTACACTTCTTCCCCGCCCTGCGCGACCAGCAGATGCCCGTCCCCATGCGCGTCCTGCTCCGCTACAACTTCCGCAAGCCGCCGGGCGCGAAAGAATGAAATACCCGTGCGCGATACTGTGTTGCGTGTTGCTGCTCGTCGGGGCGGGGCGTGCGCCCGTCGGCGCGAACGCGCCCGCGAGCACGGCGACGCGCGCGGGCCGGCTCGCCGTCTTCGACGACGTGTGGGCCACGGTCGGCGTGCGCTATTACGATCCGGCGTTCGGCGGCGTGGACTGGCAGGCGTGGGGCGCGAGCCTGCGCCCCGTCGCGGCCGACGCGCCGACGCAGGACGAACTTTACGCGGTCTTGCGCCGGCTCGTCGCCACCTTGCGCGACCCGCACACGCGCGTCTACGCGCCCGGCGAGTACACAGACTGGCAGCGCCCGCGCTACCTCTCGGCCGGCGTCTCCCTGCGCGAGCTGGCGGGCGCGCTCGTCGTCACGCGCGTCGAGCCGGACTCGACGGCGGCGCGCGCGGGCGTGCGCGCGGGCGACGAACTACGCAGCGTGGACGGCGAAGGGGCGGCGGCGCTGCTCGCGCGCCGCGTCTCGGAGCTTGCGCGCGATCCTGCGGACGCGGCGGCCCGCCGGGCCGCCGTCGCGCGCCTGTTCGACGGCCCCCTAGCCGCGCCCGTCAACGCCGTCTTCGCCGACGCGCGCGGGCGCACGCTCGAAGTGCAACTCCGCCGCGCCTGGGCGGAGCGCGCGCCCGCGCTCGCGGTGCGGCGCGAGGGCGCATACGCCGTCGTCTCCTTCAACCTCTTCACCGAAGAGATCGCGCTCGCGCTCCTGCGCGCCCTGCGCACAGACCTGCGCCGCGCGCGCGGTCTCGTCATAGACCTGCGCGAGAACGGCGGCGGCGACGCCGAAGCCATGACCGATCTCGCCTCCGCCTTCCTGCCCGCGGGCACGTCTCTGGGGCAGTTCACGGATCGCACGGGCCGGCTCAGCGCCGCGCCGCAGACGCGCGCCGCCCCGCTCCTCGCCGCCGAACGCATCGAGCAGTTCGACGCGCCCGTCGTCCTCTTGACGAGCGCGCGCACGGCGAGCGCGGCCGAAATCTTCGTCGCCGCTTTGCGCGGGGGCGGGCGCGCGCGCACCGTGGGCGAGCAGACCTGCGGCTGCGTCCTCGGCATACGCCGCCGCCACACCCTGCCCGACGGCGGCGCGCTCGACCTCAGCGAACTCGACTACCACACCGCCCGCGGCACACGCCTCGAACGCGCCGGCCTCGCCCCCGACGACGCCATCGCCCCCACCCGCGCCGACCTCAGTACAGGGCGCGACCCCGCCCTCACACGCGCCCTCGTCGTTCTAAATCTAAACCGTTGAACCGACCACGCCGGCCGGCAATCAAAGCCCGCGCGGTCTGCGGGGAAGTCCCTGCGGGCCGCGGGGAAGCCCGCGCGGGTCGGCGGCGTCCCTGCGGGCCGGAGGGGAGATGGAGTTGCCCGCGGGGGCTTCCCCGCAGACCGCGCGGGCTTCCTCCTGACCTGTAGGGGCTTCCCCGCGGGCCGGAGGGGCTTCCCGCCGGCTAGGAGGGGCATCCCCTCTGACCGCGGGGGTGTCCCTCCTAGCCGGCGGGAAGCCCCTCCGGTCAACTCCATCTCCCCTCCGGCCCGCGGGGTCTTCCGTCGTGCTCGCATGGGCGTTCTTCTTGGTCGCTGGGGCGGGTAAGTCGTTTGGCGGGCCGTGTCCGCCGCCGCCGTGCTATCATCGCGGCGCAAGGCGAAAGGCTGTGGGCGGCACTCCATGTTGTACCTCTCGCAAGTGCTGGGGCGGCCGCTGCGCGACGTGGAGGGCGAGCGCGTGGCGGCGATCAAGGACGTGATCGTGCGGTTGGGCGAAGACCACCCGCCGGTCACGGGCCTCGTCGCCCGCTACGGCCGGCGCGACTTCTACCTGCCGCGCGCGCGCATCGCCACCTTCGACGAGGGCGGCGTCCGCCTCAACTCCGACACGCTCGACCTGCGCCCCTTCGCCCGCCGCGACGGCGAAGTCCTGCTCGCGCGCGACGTGCTCGACAAGCAGTTGATCGACGTGGACGGCAAGCGCGTCGTGCGCGTCAACGACGTGCAGTTGATCAACGTCGCGGGCGAGTGGCGCGTGACGGGCGCGGACGTGAGCCTGCAAGGTCTGTGGCGCAGGCTCGCGCCCGCCGGCTTCGTCGGCAGCCGCCGCGCCGTCGAGGTCATAGACTGGGCCGACGTTGGCTACCTGGCGACCGACGCCGCGACCGTCCGGCTCAAGTCTTCGCGCGACAAGCTGGCGCGGCTGCACCCGGTCGAGATCGCGCGGCTCGCCGAGGCGCTGTCCATCCACCAGGGCGCGGAGGTCGTCGCGGCGCTGGACGACGAGACGGCCGCGGAGACGTTGGAGGAGATGCCCGAAGAGAGCCAGGCGCGCATCATCGGCGACATGGACGAGGAGCGCGCCGCCGACATCCTCGAATGGATGTCGCCCGACGAGGCCGCGGACGTGCTCGGCGATCTGCCCGAAGAGAAGGCCGAAGACCTCCTGAACCGCATGGAGGGCGAGGAGCAGGCGGACGTGGCCGAACTGCTCCCTTACGAAGACGACACGGCGGGCGGGCTGATGACCACGGAGTTCGTCACGCTCCCCCAAAACCTGACGGTCGGCGAAGCCCTCGCGCGCCTGCGCGAGATGGCCGAGACGCCGAACATGATCTACTACCTCTACGTCGTCGAGCGCGAAGGCTCCTGGAAGATCGTCGGCGTCATCGCCCTGCGCAGCCTGATCCTCGCCGATCCGAGTTACCTGCTCGCCGATGTCATGCGCGAAGAGTTCCAGCACGCGCACCCGGACGATCCGGCCGACGAGGTCGCGCAACGGATCGCCGAGTACAACCTCCTGGCCCTGCCCGTCGTGGACGACGAAGGCGACATCGCCGGCATCGTCACCGTGGACGACGCGATGGAGTTACTATTGCCGAAAGGCTGGCGGCAACGGCTGCCGCGACTGTTCGGCTGAACGACGGCGAGCCGAGGCGTTTATACTATCGCTGATTTTGCGGGGTGAGAGTTATGACATTTACGGTCGAATACGAGCAGGAGGACGACGGCCGCTGGCTGGCTGAAGTGCTTGAACTGCCGGGCGCGCTGACCTATGGCGCGACGCCCGAAGAGGCTACCGCCAAAGCCAAAGCGCTAGCCTTGCGTGTCGTCGCGGACAGGCTTGAACACGGCGAGAGCGCGCACGATCTTGCGACCATCTCCTTCGCGGCGGCATGAGCCAGTGGTCAGCAGCGAAAGCCCGGCGGGTGCTGGCGGCGTTACTCCGGCTCGGTTGGAGCATCAAGCGCGAGACCAGTTCACACAAAGTCTTGACCCGGCCGGGCTGGCCCGATGTGGTCTTTGCCTTCCATGATAAAGAGGAGATCGGCCCGAAGATGCTGGCGCGGATCGCGAAGCAGACTGGGCTAAGCCCACAAGACCTGTAGGCGAGGCGCTCTAGTAAGCACCATGAGCGACGGAGACCCAAGCAGTTGGCGCAGACGAGCGCAGAAGAGGTGCGGGAGGCGGGGCGGCGTCTGTGGCGGCGCGGGGCGCGGCGCGTGCGGCGGGCGGCGGCGCAGCGGCGCGGGCTGCTGGCGTATCTAGCCGTCATCGGCCCCGGCATGATCGCCGCCAACGCCGGCAACGACGCGGGCGGCATTGCCACCTACTCGGCGTCGGGCGCGGCCTACGGCTACCGGCTGCTGTGGACGTTCATCCCGATCACGATCAGCCTCGGCCTGATTCAAGAGATGTGCGCGCGCATGGGCGTGGTGACGGGCAAGGGGCTGGCCGATCTGATCCGCGAGCAGTTCGGCGTGCGCTGGACGATGCTCGTGATGCTGGCGCTGCTGGTCGCCAACGGCGGCGTGACCGTCTCGGAGTTCGTCGGCATCGCGGCGGCGTCGGAGTTGTTCGGCGTGCCAAAGTACCTGACCGTGCCGCTGGCGGGCTTGCTCGTCTGGTGGCTCGTGGTCAAGGGTTCGTACCGGCGGGTCGAGCGCGTCTTCCTCGTGATGTCGCTCGTGTTTCTGGGTTACATCGTGTCGGCGTTTCTGGCGCGGCCCGCTTGGGGCGAGGTGGCGCGCGCGCTGGTGCGCCCGACGTTCAGCCTCGACGCGGGCTACCTCTTCATCGTCATGGCGCTCATCGGCACGACCATCTCGCCCTACATGCAGGTCTTCGTGCAGTCGTCGGTCGTCGAGAAGGGCGTGACCGAAGAGGACTACGCGCTGACGCGCGCCGACGTGTGGACGGGGACGCTGTTTGCGATCTCCATCGCCTTCTTCATCGTCGTCTCGACGGCGGCGACCCTGCACGCGCGCGGCTTCCGGGGCGAGTTGGAGTCGGCGGCCGAGGCGGCGCGCGCGCTCGCGCCGCTCGCCGGGCACTACGCGGAGCTGCTGTTCGCCGTCGGCCTCTTCGGCGCGTCCATGCTGGCGGCGGGCGTGCTGCCGCTGGCGACCGCCTACTCGATCAGCGAGGCGCTGGGGTTCGAGAAGGGCGTCTCGCGTAGCTTCCGCGAAGCGCCGATCTTCTTGGGGATTTTCACGTTCCTCGTCGCGGTCGGCGCGCTCGTCGCGCTCGTGCCGGGGTTGCCGCTCATCCGCGTGCTGGTCGTGACGCAGTTCATCAACGGGCTGCTGCTGCCCGTCATGCTCGTGGCCATCACGCGGCTGGCGAGCGACCGCAAGCTGATGGGCGCGCACGCCAACGGGCGGGTTTATAATCTCGTCGCGTGGCTGACGGTGGTCGTCGTCTCGGCGCTCTCGCTGCTGCTGGTCGTCGCGTCACTCTTCGCCGCGTCCTCGTAAGACATGATAGACCGCAAACAATTCCTCCTCCCGCTCGCGGTCGCCGCGCTGTGCGCGCTGGCGCTCTACACGCTGGCCGCGTTCGCGCCCGCGCCGCTCGACACGCGCCAAATCTTCGCCCTGACGGCGGGCGAGATCAACCACGTCGTGCCGCGCGTCATGCTCGCCGTGCAGCTCGTCCTGTGGCTGGCGCTGATGGTGCTGATCGTGCGGGTGCTGGGGCTGCTCGTCTTCAACCTGTTCTGGCGGCTGCGCCACGGGCAGCCCGCCCCGCGGCTCCTGCGCGACATCTTCACCATCATCGCCTACGTGCTGATCGTCGCGTCGCTCCTGAAGTATTACTTCGACCTGTCGCTCGGCGCGCTGCTGTCGGGGTCGGCGCTGCTCGGCGTCATCCTCGGTCTGGCGCTACAGGACACGCTCGGCAACCTCTTCTCCGGCATCTCGCTGCACGCCGACAAGCCGTTCGACGTGGGCGACGTGATCAAGGTCGGCGACTGGACGGGCGTGGTCGAGAGCGTGACGTGGCGGGCGGCCAAGATCAGGACGTTCTCGAACCACCTCGTGCTCGTCAGCAACAGCCAGATCGCCAAGGAGATGGTCGAGGTCTGCCCGCGCGGCAACCTCAACGCGCGCATCGTCTACTTCAACGCGCTCTACACAGACTCGCCCGCCAAGGTCATCCACGTCGTCCGCGAGGCGGTGCGCGAGGCCGAGAACGTCTCGCCCAAGCTGACGCCCGTCGTCCGCATACGCGACCTCGCCGAGAGCGGCGTGGACTACGAGTGCAAGTACTGGCTCGAAGACTACGCGCGCTACAACGACACCGACGCGCTCGTGCGCCAGCGCATCTGGTACGCCTTCCAGCGCGCCGGGCTGAACTTCGCCTACCCGACGCGCACGCTCCTCGTCGAGCGCGCCGCCAAGACCACCCGCGCCGCCAGCCACGACCGCCTGACCGAGCGCCTGGCCGCCGTAGACATCTTCGCCCCGCTCTCGCCCGAGGAGTTGGCGCTGCTCGCCAAAGGGGCCGAGACACACGTCTACGCGCCCGGCGAGACGATCATCCGGCGGGGCGCGGCGGCCGACTCGATGTTCGTCGTCCACCGCGGGCGCGTGGAGGTGCGCGTGCCGTCGGAGGACGGGCGCGAGCAGCGCACCGTCGCCGCCCTCGAAGAAGGCAACTTCTTCGGCGAGATGGCGCTCTTCACGGGCGAGCCGCGCAACGCCAACGTCATGGCCGCAGAGGAGACCGAGGTGCTGGAGATCGGCCACCGCGCCATGAAGCACCTGTTCGAGACCAACCCGGAGTTGGTCGAAGCCCTCAGCCACATCATCACCGAGCGGCGCGCGGCGCTGCTCGCCACCGCCGCCACGAGGTCGGTCGAAGAGGAGTCGGCCGGGCTGATCTCCGCCATCAGACGCTTCTTCAAACTCTCCTGAGCGGCCGGGCCGCCCGCCAGTCGCCCCTCGAATCCTTGCCGTTACAACCACTTAGCGTTTTGCGTCGGCGACTTGACAAAGCGGCGCTCAATCTTTATTATGCCCTTGCGCTCAGCCACCAAAGACCAGTCGCGTCGCTGCCTTCAGGTCGCGGTGGTGCGGGCGTCCGACAAAAGACCTAATTTTGTTGAGAGGAGGAAGTAAGCCATGTCAATCACCCGTTACGATCCCTTCCGCGACCTGCGGCTCTTGCAGGACGAAGTCAACCGCCTGTTCTCGACCAACCTGTCGCGCTCCTTCGGCGACGACGCGCTGATGCGCGGCGCTTGGACGCCGACCGTGGACATCTACGAGAACAAGGACGAGATCGTGCTCGAAGCCGAACTGCCCGGCATGAACCGCGAGGACTTCGAGCTGACCATCGAGAACAACGTGCTCACCCTGCGCGGCGAGCGCCGCTTCGAGAAGAAGGACGAGGCGGACAACTACCACCGCGTCGAGCGCGCCTACGGCTCGTTCACACGCGCGTTCACGCTGCCGCAGACGGTCTCGCCGGAGAACGTGCAGGCCGAGTACAAGGACGGCGTCCTGCGCGTCGTGCTCCAGAAGCGCGAAGAGGTCAAGGCCCGCCGCATCGAGATCGCGGGCGAGGGCGCGGCGGCGCAGCCCAAGACCATCGAGGCGAAGGCCGAGCCGGCCGCGGCCGGCCAGTCCAAAGGCAAGACGGCCGCGGGCAACCGCTAAGCGGTAAGAACTAGTCCGTTGTCCGCTGTTCGTTGTCCGTTGTTCTTCTGTCGCAAGTTGCTCGTTTAATCTTTAACGTTCAACCGGCGTGACGAGAACGACGGACGACGGACGACGGACAACGGACAGCTTTTAATTGAGTTTATGCGTTTAGAACGTTTCACTTTGCGCGGGCAGGAGGCGATTCAATCGGCAATCGAACTCGCCGAGCGCAACCAGAACCAACAGGTCGAGCCGGAGCACCTGCTCGTGGCGCTCCTGGAGCAGCCCGAAGGCATCGTGCGCCCGCTCCTGGGCAAGCTCGGCGCGAACCTGCAAGTCGTCTTGAACGACGTGCAGGCGGCGGTCGGCCGGCTGCCGAAGGTGCAGGGCGGGCAGCAGTATTTCAGCCCGCGCATCTCGCAACTCTTCACCGCCGCGCAGAAGCAGGCCGAGGCGATGCAGGACGAGTACGTCTCGACCGAGCACCTGCTCCTGGCCATCGTGGCCGAAAAGGACGGCGCGGCGGGTCGCGTCCTGCGCCAGCACGGCGTCAACCGCGACGATCTAAAGAAGGTCATAGACGAGATGCGCGGCGGCTCGCGCATCACCGACCAGAACGCGGAGGCCAACTACCAGGCGCTCTCGAAGTACGCCAAAGACCTGACCGACCTCGCGCGCCAGGGCAAGCTCGACCCCGTCATCGGGCGCGACGACGAGATACGCCGCACCATCCAGGTGCTCTCGCGCCGCACGAAGAACAACCCCGTGCTCATCGGCGAGCCGGGCGTCGGCAAGACCGCCATTGTCGAAGGCCTCGCCCAGCGCATCGTCTCCGGCGACGTGCCGGAGACTCTGCGCAACAAGCGGCTCGTCGGCCTAGACCTCGGCTCGATGCTCGCGGGCGCGAAGTACCGCGGCGAGTTCGAGGATCGTTTGAAGGCCGTCCTGAAGGAGATCGAGAGCGCGCAGGGGCAGATCATCCTGTTCATTGACGAGCTGCACACGCTCGTCGGCGCGGGCGCGGCCGAGGGCGCGATTGACGCGTCGAACATGCTGAAGCCCGCGCTCGCGCGCGGCGAGTTGCGCTGCGTCGGCGCGACCACGCTCAACGAGTACAAGAAGCACATCGAGAAGGACGCGGCGTTGGAGCGGCGCTTCCAGCAGGTCTACGTCGGCGAGCCGACGGTCGAAGACACCATCGCCATCCTGCGCGGGCTGAAGGAGCGCTACGAAGTCCACCACGGCGTCCGCATCAAGGACTCGGCCATCGTCGCCGCCGCGACCTTGTCGAACCGTTACATCACCGACCGCTTCCTGCCCGACAAGGCGATTGACTTGATCGACGAGGCCGCCTCGCGCCTGCGCATCGAGATCGACTCGCTGCCCGTCGAGATCGACGAACTTGAGCGCGAGATCACGCAGCTTGAGATCGAGAAGCAGGCCCTACAGCGCGAGGAGGACGAGCGCAGCCGCGCGCGCTTGCAGGAGATCGAGCAGCGCATCGCCGACCTGCGCGAGCGCGCGTCGGGCATGAAGGCCAAGTGGCGCTCGGAGAAGGACGTGATCGAGCGCATCCGCAAGGCCAAGGAGGAGGTCGAGCAGACGAAGATTCAGGCCGAGCAGTACGAGCGCGTGGGCGACTACAACAAGGTCGCGGAGTTGCGCTACGGCCGGCTGGTCGAGTTGCAGAAGCAGTTGGACGCCGACCAGGCGAAGCTCGCGGAGTTGCAGCAGGAGGGCGTGTTCCTCAAGGAAGAGGTGGACGAGGAGGACGTGGCGCTGATCGTCGCCAAGTGGACGGGCATCCCCGTCTCGAAGATGCTCGAAGGCGAGATGCAGAAGCTGGTCTCGATGGAGGAGCGGCTCGGCGAGCGCGTCGTCGGGCAGGACGAGGCGCTGACGGCCGTCGCCAACGCCGTGCGCCGCGCGCGCGCCGGCCTCCAAGACCCGAACCGCCCCGTCGGCTCGTTCATCTTCCTCGGGCCGACGGGCGTCGGCAAGACGGAGACGGCGCGGGCGCTGGCCGAGTTCCTGTTCGACGACGAGCGCGCGATGGTGCGGCTCGACATGTCGGAGTATATGGAGAAGCACGCGGTCGCGCGCATGATCGGCGCGCCGCCCGGCTACGTCGGCTACGAGGAGGGCGGGCAGTTGACCGAGGCCGTGCGGCGGCGGCCCTACTCGGTCGTCCTCTTCGACGAGATCGAGAAGGCGCACCCGGACGTGTTCAACGTGCTGCTGCAAATCCTCGACGACGGCCGGCTGACCGACTCGAAGGGGCGCACGGTGGATTTTAAGAACACCGTGCTGATCATGACCTCGAACCTCGGCAGCCGCGAGATACAGGCCGTCGCCGACGACGAGAAGCAGGTGCGCGAGGCCGTGCTGCAAACCTTGCGCGAGCACTTCAAGCCGGAGTTCCTGAACCGGATCGACGACATCGTGATCTTCCGCCAGCTCTCGCGCGAGCAGATCGGGCAGATCATTGACGTGCAGCTCGCGCGCCTGCGCCAGATGCTCGCCGACCGCGGCATCGCGCTCACGCTCGACGACTCGGCGCGCGCGCTCCTCGCCCGCGAGGGCTACGATCCGCTCTACGGGGCACGGCCGTTGAAGCGCGCGATCCAGACGCTCATCCAGAACCCGCTCGCGGTCAGACTGCTCCGCGGCGAAATTCTGCCCGGTCAGACCGTCCGCGTCGCGGCGGACGGCGACCAGATGACGTTCACCGCCGACGGCGCGGCCGCGGCGACAGCATAGGAAGGGCTGAGGGATGAAGGATGAAGAAGGCAGGAGTCAGGAGTCAGGAGTCAGAAGCCGGAATGAAAAGCCGGCCTGCCTTCTGCTGCCTTCCGGATTCCTCCTACTGACTTCTGGCTTCTGACTCCTGACTTCTCAGTTCTTCATCCCTCAGCCCTTCGGAGGTTGTGATGGCACAGCGTTGGGACGACTGGCGTGACTACGTGACGTTGCAGGAGCACATGAACCGTTTGTTCGACGAGACGGCGCGGCGGCAGCAGCAGACGCAAGGCGCGCGCGGGCGCGACGACCAGCTCGAACACGCCGACTGGGTTCCGGCCGCGGACGTGTACGAGACCGAGCGCGAGTTCGTCATCGAGCTTGACCTGCCGGGCATAGACCGCGGCGCGCTCGAAGTCAACCTGGACGAGCAGCGGCTGACGGTGCGCGGCGAGCGCCAGCCGCCCGCGGACGTGGTCGCGCGGCGCGCGCCGCAGCGTCCGTTCGGCCGCTTCATCAGCCGGTTCGGGCCGCTGCCGCCGAACGTGGAGCAGAAGGGGATCGCCGCCGAGTACAAAGACGGCGTGCTGCGCCTGCGTCTGCCGAAGCGCGCCGAACAGAAGAAGGGGCGGATCAAGATCAATGTTTCGTAGACGCAAGGCGCAAGCGGCGCAAGGCGACGCGGCGGCGGGCGCTGCGCCGGCGGACGTAGCCGAGGAGCAGACGGGAACGAGTATGAGCGAGCAGAATGCGGCCGAGACCGCGCGCGACCCGCGCGCGGAGCGCGAGGCGGAGAGGCAGGGCGAGGGGGTGCGCGTCGTGGACAGGCGGCGCGTGAGTCTGGACGAGTCGGGGGGCGACGTGCGGGTGCAGGCAGAGGCGGCGAGCGCGCCGAGTCTGAAGCCGACCTACGTGGAAGAGTTGGAGGCGCGCACGCGCGCCGCCGAGCAGAAGGCCGCGGACGTGCAGGCGCGCTTCGAGCAGGTGCGCGCGCAGTTGCAGCGCGAGACGGACGAGACGCGCCAGCGCTTGAACCGCGCGGCGGACGAGCGCGCCCACCGCGCCCGCGCCGAGTTCGTCAAGTCGCTCCTGCCCGTCCTCGACAACTTGCAGCGCGCGGTCGAAGCGGCCGAGCAGGGCGGCCCGCAGGGCGCGCTCATCGAAGGCCTGCGCGGCACGATAAACGGCTTCGAGCAGGCGCTCGCCGCCGCGGGCGCGGAACCCTTCAGCGCCGTCGGCGAGCCGTTCAACCCCGAACGCCACGAGGCCGTGGACATGATCGAGGTCGCACCCGAACGCGACCACACCGTCACCGCCGAGTACAGCCGCGGCTACACCATGGGCGGCCAACTCCTGCGCCCCGCCCGCGTCCAAGTCGGCCGCGCGGCGCAGGGCGACGAGTGAGAAGAAGTTTTGCGGCAGTCGTCAATTTTTCTTCCGACCAATGAATCACCGATTACGTTACTAAGGAGAATCCCAAGTGGCAGCGAAAGAGTTGAAGTTTGACGTGGAGGCGCGGCGGGCGATGTTGCAGGGCGTGAACACGCTGGCGAATGCCGTGCGCGTGACGCTCGGGCCGAAAGGTAGGAACGTCGTCCTCGGCAAGAAGTTCGGCTCGCCCACGATCACCAAGGACGGCGTGACCGTCGCCAAGGAGATCGAGCTGAAGGACAAGTACGAGAACATGGGCGCGCAGATGGTCAAGGAGGTCGCCACCAAGACGAACGACACGGCGGGCGACGGCACGACCACCGCGACCGTGCTCGCGCAGGCCATCTTCCGCGAGGGCGTCAAGAACGTGACCGCGGGCGCGAACCCGATGGCCTTGCAGCGCGGCATCCAGTTGGCCACCGAGGCGGCCGTCGCCGAGCTTGAGCGCCTGTCGAAGAAGGTCAAGGGCAAGGACGAGCTGATGAACGTCGCCACCGTCTCGGCGAACAACGACCGCGAGATCGGCGAGCTGATCTCGGAGGCGATGGAGCGCGTCGGCAAGGACGGCGTCGTGACCGTAGAAGAGTCGCGCACCTTGCAGACCGAGTTGGACATCGTCGAGGGCATGCAGTTCGACCGCGGTTACCTGTCGCCCTACTTCGTCACGAACCCCGACCGCATGGAGGCGGTCTTGGACGAGCCGCTCATCCTGCTCCACGAGAAGAAGATTTCCGCCATGCGCGACCTGCTCCCGATCTTGGAACAGGCGGCGCAGCAGGGGCGCGCGTTCCTGCTCATCGCCGAAGAGGTCGAGGGCGACGCGCTGGCGACGCTGGTCGTCAACAAGCTGCGCGGCACGATCAAGGTCTGCGCCGTCAAAGCGCCCGCGTTCGGCGACCGCCGCAAGGCCATCCTCGAAGACCTGGCGGTGCTGACCGGCGGGCGCGTCATCACGGAAGACCTCGGCATCAAGTTGGAGAACGTGACGGTCGCAGACCTCGGCTCCGCGAAGCGCGTCCTCGTGGACAAGGACACGACGACGGTCGTCGAGGGCGCGGGCGAGGCCAAGACTATACAGGGGCGCGTCAAGACCATCCGCGCGCAGATCGCGGAGACCACGTCGGACTACGACCGCGAGAAGTTGCAGGAGCGGCTGGCGAAGCTCGCGGGCGGCGTCGCGGTCATCCGCGTGGGCGCGGCCACCGAGACCGAGATGAAGGAGAAGAAGATGCGCGTGGACGACGCGGTCAACGCGACGCGCGCCGCCGCGCAGGAGGGCATCGTGCCGGGCGGCGGCCTCGCGCTGCTGCGCGCCGCGAAGGCGCTCGACAAACTGGAAGTGCCGGGCGACGACGAGGACGTGCGCACGGGCGTCCGCATCCTGCGCCGCGCGCTCGAAGAGCCGATGCGCCGCATCGCGGAGAACGCGGGCGTGGACGGCGCAATTGTCGTCGGCAAGGTCGAAGAGTCGAAGGGCGCGAAAGGCTACAACGCCGCGACGGGCGAGTACGAAGACCTGGTCGCCGCCGGCATCATCGATCCGACGAAGGTCGTGCGCACGGCGTTGCAGAACGCGGCGTCGGTCGCGGGGCTGCTGCTGACGACCGGCGCGGCCGTGACCGAAGCGCCGGAGCCGAAGCGGGGCGGCACGCCGCAGATGCCGGGCGGCGACGACTACGACTACTGAGCGCGCCCGGCGGGATTAAGCACGAAGACACGAAGGCGCGAAGACGAGAGGCCGGCTGTTCTTCGCGCCTTCGTCTCTTCGTGTTTTTCTCGAACGCTCGTCAGTCGTCGCCGGCTCGTCAACGTCGCTGCACGGCTTTCAGTCAGTGCGCTATCGAAAAGCGTCCGCCGAAGCAATGCATTCGTGTCGAAAGGTTGGCGCGCGGCCAGTTTCGGTTACAAATTCTTGACGGTGGTCGAGTGCGGGGCCGGCGCGCGCGGCGCGCAAAATAAATGGCAAGATTTTTGCTGCCGAATGAGTTAGTATGGTAAGCGTCCCGAAACGCGACGGGACGCATCTAACAGTCGCCGCACCAGGGCGGGGTTAAACGACAAGTTGGGCGGGCGTCAGAACCGGGCCGGGGGCGTTACTCGTAAGGTGTTTCGGCAAGCGATAACGGACTGACCGCGAGCCTCCTCGTTGCCCGCGGCTGTTAGATTGAGAAGGTAAAAACACATGGTTGATCTCGGCACCTACAAGGATCGTTTCGGCGAGAGCGGGCAGCGCGTCTTCGAGCACGCCATGCGCGAGTCGAAACAGCGCGACCAGAACTACATCGCGGTCGAACACATCCTCGACGCCTTTATCCACGAAGAGGCCGACCTCTTCGACACGACCATGCGCGACCTCGCAGTCGATCCGGCGAAGATCAAGATGCAGGTCGAGCAGCGGCTGGAGAGCAGCCGCTACCAGCACGTCGGCAAGGGCCTGCGCATCGCGCCCGAAACGATTGATCTCTTCAAGCACGCGATGGAGCGCGCCCGCGCGCAGGGGCGCAAGACTATCGAGGCCACAGACCTCTTCATGGCCATGGCGCGCGACGGCGGCGTGCTCGCCGGGATGCTGCGCGGCCTCGGCCTCAACGCCGAGACCGTGGCCGAGAACGTGCGCACGCGCGTCCGCCTGCGCGAGCAGGACGACGAGCAGTACCGCAAGAAGTTCGAACTGCCGCCGTACCTCAAGCACTTCGGCGTCTCGCTGAACCGGCTGGCGCGGATGGACAAGATTCCGCCGACCATCGGGCGCGAGCAGGAAATCCAGCAGATGATCGAAATCCTCTGCCACCGCGAGCGCGCCAACTCGCCGATGCTCGTCGGCGAGCCGGGCGTCGGCAAGACGGCCGTGGTCGAGGGTCTCGCGCGCTTAGTTGAACTTGAGCCGGAGAAAGTGCCGGCGCGTCTGCGCGGCTCGCACATCGTCCAGTTGCAGATGGGCGGCCTCGTCGCCGGCACGATGCTGCGCGGCATGTTCGAGGAGCGCATCAAGGGCATCATTGACGAGGTCAAGGAGCGCGAGAACCTGATCCTCTTCATTGATGAGGCGCACACCATCATCGGCGCGGGCGCGGCACTCGGCACGTCCTCGGACGCCGCCAATATGTTCAAGACGGCGCTCGCGCGCGGCGAGATGCGCATCATCGGCGCGACGACCTTGACCGAGTACAAGGAGTACATCGGCGAGGACGAGGCGCTGGCCCGCCGCTTCCGTCTGGTCAAGGTGGCCGAGCCGTCGCTCTCCGAGACGCGCGAGATTCTGTTGGGTCTGCGCCCGCGGCTTGAGAAGAACTACTCGGTGACGATCTCGGACGACGCCATCAACACGGCGCTTGAGATGGCCCCGAAGTACATCCGCAACCTGCACCTGCCCGACAAGGCCATCGGCTGGCTCGACACGGCGGCGGTGAAGGTCGAGATCAACGAGCCGCAGACGATGGTCGTGCGGCCCGAGCACATCATCGAGGTCATCTCGCAGGAGTCGCGCATCCCGCGCGACATGATCTTCCGCGACACCAACGACCGCTTCTCCAACATGGAGCCGGACTTGGGCAAGCGCGTCATCGGGCAGAAGGAAGCGATCCGCGCCGTCGCCCAGCGCCTGCGCCTGAACAAAGGGCCGCTCAAGGAGTCGCACTACAAGCCGGACGGCGTGCTCCTCTTCCTCGGGCCGACGGGCGTCGGCAAGACCGAACTGGCGAAGGCCGTCGCCGAGTTCATGTTCGGCGACGAGGAGAAGATGGTGCGCATTGACCTGTCCGAGTACCAGGACGGCACCATCGGCGTCGAGAAACTGATCGGGATGCCGCGCGGCATCGTCGGCTCGGAGCGCGGCGGGATACTCACGGAGCAGTTGCGCGAGAACCCGTACACGGTGCTTTTGCTGGACGAGGTCGAGAAGGCGTCGCCGTTCTTGATGAACCTGTTCCTGCAAGCCTTCGACGAGGGCTGGCTGACGGACGGGCGCGGCAAGAAGGTCTACCTCTCCGACGCCATCGTGATCATGACCTCGAACCTCGGCTCGGAGAGCTTCAAGAAGTACGAGAAGCCGCTCGGCTTCGGCACGAAGTCTCTGGGCGACGTGCGCCAGATCAAGCACGAGGTGATGAAGGCCGCGGAGACGCGCTTCTCGCCGGAGTTCCGCAACCGCATTGACGAGATCGTCGTCTTCTCGCCGCTGACGATGGACGAGGTCAAGCAGATCGCCACGCTCTACCTGAACAAGATGAGCCGGCAGATGGAGCGCCAGGGCAAGTCGGTCGAGGTGACGGAGCGCGCGCTCGACCACCTGACCGAGAAGGGCTTCAGCCCGACCTACGGCGCGCGCTTCCTGAAGCGCCACATTGACGAGAAGGTGAAGCTCCCGATCACGGCCATGTGGAAGGAGGCCACGGGCTTCCTCGTGGACTACGACGGCAACGAGATCACCAACACGCCGACCGACGCGCCGGCCGCCGCCGACTGACGACCCGCGCCGGCACTGACGGCACACACCGGAGGGCGCTGCTGAGCTTCAGACTCAGCAGCGCCCTTCCCTTTTCCGCCCCCGGCGCGGACGCATTCGCTCCGGCAACAATAACTTTTGCCGAAGCGAAAGTAATTAATCCAAGTTGCTAGGTGTTCAGTCCCAGAGTGTGATGGTGTAGTCTGCCTCTCACTATCCGCCAAGGAGGCCCTGTGGGACAGCTTCTACACGGCAGCGCCCGCACGACTGCGGCACTGCGTCGAACGATACAGCATAGTCAAGAAAGCATAGCCCGTTTGGCTGCCCGCTACGATCTCAACGCCAAGACCGTGGCTAAATGGCGCAAGCGCAACACTGTCGAAGACGCCCCGATGGGGCCGCGCCAGCCCCGCTCAACTGTCCTCACAGCGGGGCAGGAAGCCCTGATCGTGGCCTTTCGCCAGCGCACGCTGCTCGCGCTCGCGCCTGAACCGCCGCCTGCATGCGGTCGCCGACTTGGCTTACGGGCTGTTCCACCAACTCGGCGCGACCTTGAAGGAGATGAGCGTCTCGACCAGGTACCTGCTCGACTCTTTCCCGGTCGCGGCCTGCGACAACATCCGCATCCAGCGCGCCCGGCTGTTGCGTGGGGCGCAGTGGCGCGGGCGCTCGGCGGCGCACCGGCGCTACTTCTACGGGGTCAAGGTGCAAGTGGTGACGACCGAGGAGGGCGTGCCCGTGGAGTTCGCCTTCCTGCCGGGCGCGGCTAACGATGTGCGCGGGCTCGGAGTCTTGCCGCTGTGCTTGCCCGCGGGCAGCGAGTTGTTCATGGACGCTGGCTACACGGACTACGCAGCGGAGGACGCGGCGCTGGAACTCGACTCGGTCACCTTCGCCGTGCAGCGCAGGCGCGGTTCGCGCCGATGGGACGAGCCGTGGCGGGCCTACTACAAGAAGTTGATGCGCAAGCGCATCGAGACCGTGTTCAGCCAGGTCACGGCCATGTTCCCGCGCCACATTCATGCGACCAGCTTCCGGGGTTTTCTGTTGAAGGTCTCGTGGTTCATCATCGCCTTTGCTTTGGATAAGGCGTTCATCTAGCAACTTGGATTAATTATCGTCGAAGCAAAAGTTATTTTCGTCGCGGCAAATATTACTTCCGCGCGCGCCAATTACCGTCGCGCCCGGCGTCTGCGGTAAAATCCCGCCCGGCGCACGAGGCGCGGGCGCGCTCCCTAAACCACACCCGCCCCGGCGCGCATCCAAACGCCATGACCCACAGAACATCCTCCGAACGGGCGCTGCTGCTGTCGCTCGCCCTCTGTCTCTGCCCGCTCCCCGCCGCCGCCCAACAGACGGCGGCCGACAGACCCGCCCCGACGACCAACGCGCCCGCGTCGCCGCCCGCGCGGGACGAGCGCGCCGAACAGGTCTTGGCCCGCGCCGTCGCGGCCCTGGGCGGCGACGCCTACTTAGCCATCCGCTCGACCACGGGGCGCGGCATCTACACGCGCATCGTCAAGGGCATGGCCGAGCCGCCCAGCACCTTCGTGGACTACCTCGTCTTCCCCGACCGCGAGCGGACGGAGTTCCGCGGCGGCGGCAACCGCACCATCCAGACCAACACCGGCACGACCGGCTGGCTCTACGACGCCGCCGCCCGCGCGCTCAAGGATCTGCCGCCCGCCGACATAGAGAACTTCCGCCTCTCTCTGCGCACGAGCCTCGACAACCTCTTGCGCGGCTGGTGGCGCAAAGAGGGCGCGACGCTCACCTACGCCGGCCGGCAGGAGGCCGGCGTCGGCCGCCGCAACGAGACCGTGCGCCTGACCTACCCGGACGGCTTCACGGTGGACTTCGAGATCGGCGCGAAGGACGGGCTGCCCGCCAAGGCGCGCTACCGGCGCAAGAACTCGGCCGGCGAAGAGGTGCAGGAGGAGGATCGCTACGGCCGTTTCCTCACCATCGGCGGCGTCACCCTGCCCTACGTCGTAGACCACTACCGCGCGGGCGACCCGACCAGCCGCATCAGCTTCGACGCCATTGAGTTCAACCGCCCCATCGCCGACACACTCTTCGACCGCCCTGCCAACTTCAAAGCGGTCAAGTAAGACCCGGCGCGCGCCGGCAACGACCGCCCCAACCGCGCCGGCGCGCGCTACTGCGCCGGGCCGAACCTGAGCCGGTACTCGGTCGAGTTCATGAACCCGTTGACCATCGTGCGGAAGTCGCCGGGGTGGCTCGTCAGGTAGTTGACCCAGTTGTCGAACCCTTGCGGCTCCGGCGTCCTGCGCAGGTAGCCGTAGTACTGCGCGGCGACGAACGCGTTGACCGCCTCGCGCTGCTGGCTCACCTCGTCCGACTGCACGACGGCGCGTAAGACCTGGGCGCGCGTCAGCGCGCCGGCGTTCAACTGGCTCGTCAACTGCGCGCTCGTCAGCGTCACCTTGGTCGTCCCGTCCGGGTTGGCCGGGTCGGGCGTCGTGATCTGGCTTAACTGGTAGCGCCCGAGCAAGGCGTTCACGTAAGCGGCGTTCGACACGCCGCCGTAGGCGGTCTGGAACTCCGGCCGCTGGGTGAAGCTCGCCGCGTAGGCCGCGCGCTTGGCGTTGGTCTCGGCGGCGGTCGCGCCCGTCACCGAGCGCAGGTCTTGGGCGAACTCGGCGTAGGCGGGCAGCCGGCTGAAGGCGACCTTGTAGAAGACGATGACGTAGACGCCTTTGTTGAGGAACTCCGGCGAGCCGAAGAACGCGCCGGAGACCGTGAGCCGGTCGCACGAGGGGTTGTTGTTCACGTCCGAGCAGCCGTTCAGGATGGCCGACCACGGCTCGCCCACCTCAGGCTCGCGCGCGAGGAAGTCCAAATAGTGCTGGCGCACGAAGAAGGGCGTCGTGAAGATGGGGTTCGGCGCGCCGGGCGCGTCGTTGTCGGTGATGGTGAGCGTGGCGGTGGTCTGCGCGCCCAATACCGCGCCCGCCGGGTTGAGCAGCCGCAACTGGGCGGTCTCCGCGCCTTCGGCGTAAGCGTCATC
>DASVPY010000065.1:0-80010 GCA_036389395.1 Pyrinomonadaceae bacterium | reverse complement strand
TCTTCTGGATTCTGAATTCTGGATTCTGCCCTTCGTTCATCATTCCGCATTGCTTTTTAGGTTCTTGCTTCGGCGAAGCTTGCTTCAGGCGTTATCTCTGGTCGCTTTCTGCTGCCCGTCCAGCGGCGGATCGAATCAATCAGGACGACCACAGCCGCGATCATCAGGATCGCAGTCAGCACGACGTTGATCCAGCCTTGCGTGCGCGTCTCTTGCTTCTGCGCGAGAGGCCAGAAGTTGTCTGTAATGGATTTCCAGCCCGCGACGAGCGTGGTCGTGGCGACAAAAGAGAGCGGCACAATCGTCGTCCAACTATAGCGCCCCTTACCCATGTTGAAGAGGATCGTCGTCGCAACGCAGAGCGCGACCGCCGCGAGAAGCTGGTTGGCGATGCCGAACATCGGCCAGATGGTCGAGATCGAACCCGACCAGATGAACGCCGCCCAGCCCGCAACGACCAGCGCCGTCGTGATGAACGAGCCGGGCATCCAGTTCGGCTCTTCAAATCTTTTGTGAAACCTCCCGCCGAACTCACCGACAAGGAAGCGTGCGACACGTGTGCCCGTGTCTATTGTTGTGAGGATGAAGAGCGCCTCAAACATGATGGCGAAGTGATACCAGTATTTCATCAGCCCGCGCAGACCGGGAATCGCGTCGAAGATTTTGGCGATGCCGAGCGCGAGCGTGACCGCGCCGCCCGCGCGCCCGCGCAAACTCTTCTCGCCCGACTCGGCCTGCAACCGATCAATCTCTTTCGGCTGCAAGTCGAAGTCGCCGCCGCCGTGTTCGCCGACGAGCCGGACGTAAGCGGCGCGTTGCGCGTCCGTCCCCTGCGGCGTGTTGATGGCGAAGTAGTCGCCGGGGAAGAGCGACGTGGCCGCGATCAGCGCGACGACGCCGACCACGCCCTCCATCAGCATCGAGCCGTAGCCGATCATGCGCGCGTCCGTCTCCTTCGCGATCATCTTCGGCGTCGTGCCCGACGAGATGAGCGCGTGGAAGCCGCTGATCGCGCCGCACGCAATCGTGATGAAGACGAACGGGTAGACCTTGCCCGGAATCACAGGCCCGCCGCCCGCCACGAACGGCGTGATGGCCGGCATGTTCAGCGTCGGATGCACGACGATCACGCCGACGATGAGGAACGCAATCGTGCCGATCTTCAGGTACGAAGACAGGTAGTCGCGCGGGCACAGGAGCAGCCACACGGGCAGCACCGAGGCCACGAAGCCGTAAGCCGCCATCAGCAGCGTGATCGTGTTGCGCGAGAACGTGAACGCCTGCGCCCAACTCGACTCCGCGACCCAGCCGCCCGCGACGACGGCGAAGAACAGCCCCGCGACGCCGAGCGCGCTCGCCTCGCCGATCCGCCCCTTGCGGAAGCGGTACATGTACAGCCCCATCAAGAGCGCCAGCGGGATCGTGAACGCGACGGTGAACGTGCCCCACGCCGATTCCGCCAAAGCGTTCACGACGACCAGCCCCAAGCCCGCGAGCGCGATCACGACGATGAACAGGATGGCGAGACCAGCGACCAGGCCCGAGAGCGGGCTGATCTCCGTGCGCGCGATCTCGGCGAGCGACTTGCCGCGGCGGCGCACGCTCGCGACGAGGATCATGAAGTCGTGGACAGCGCCGCCCAGACAGACGCCGATGACGAGCCAGAGCAAGCCCGGCAGGAAGCCGAACTGCGCGGCCAGCACCGGCCCGATGAGCGGCCCAGCGCCGGAGATGGCCGCGAAGTGGTGGCCGAAGAGCACCCACTTGTTCGTCGGGTAGTAGTTGTGCCCGTCGTACAAGGTCTCGGCGGGCACGGGCGCGGCCGGGTCGAGCGCGAGCACCTTGGCGGCGAGGAAGGCCGAGTAGTAGCGATAAGCAATCGCCAGCACGCAGAGCGCGCCGACGATGACAGGCAGGGCGTTCATCCTTTTTGTCGTTCCTCCGCGGTCGGCGGTCAGAGCGGGCGCGCGCCGATTATAAACGACGGCGCGCGCCCGCCCGAAGTCGTCTTAGCAGAATGCGAACGGCGCGGGCGCGTTTCGCAACGTGCCTGCCCGCGCGTGAGTCTGACGGCGCGAACGCGCGGGAAACAAGCGACCGCGCGCCCGGCACGAGTTTTGTTGTTGGCGTGGGCAGCCGACCCGCAGAGGAGTTCAGGTCGGCACGACGCGAAACGCCGCGGGGCGGCGCAAGGAGGGCATCATGAACGTCACAGTCGTCACCTACATGTTCTATCTCGCGATCAGCATCGCGCTCACCGTCTGGGTCGCGCACACGCTGCACAAGAACGGGCGCGTCTTCCTGGTGGACGTGTTCAACGGGCGCGAGGCGCTGGCCGATTCGGTGAACCACCTGCTGGTCGTCGGCTTCTACCTGATCAACTTCGGCTACGTGAGCCTCGCGCTCAAGCTGGGCGAGGAGTTGAAGAACGTGCAAGAAGGCATTGAGGCGCTGTCGTGGAAGGTCGGGCTGGTGCTGGTCGTCCTGGGCGGCATGCACTTCTTCAACCTCTACGTCTTCAGCCGCATCCGCCGCCGGCCCGCGGGCCCGCGCTTCGACCCGACGCCGCCCTCGGGCCGCATCTACAACGAGGCGTGAGCGGGCACGAACAGCCGCGGTCGAGGATGACGTGCGGCCGGGTTAACACAGAGTACACGGAGGGGACACAGAGGCCACAGTAAAAATGCTGTGGCCTCTGTGTCCCCTCCGTGTACTCTGTGTTGATCTGATCCGGCGCTACACTCAACCGCCGACCGCTCAAGCGAGACGCGTTCAGTCGAGCCATTGCTCGTTGATGTTGATGCCTCTCTCCGCGAGGGCGGCGACGAAGGGGGCGGCGGGGATGCAGCGTTCCTGCGGGAGCGCGCCTTTCTCCGTGGTCGCGCCGCGGGCCATCGTCTGCGCGACGAGGGAGGCGGGGAAGGCGGTCGTGCGCATCATGGCGGAGAGGCCGGTGCGCTCGTCGTGGCGGTCAATGATGTCGTAGCGGAGCGTGCGCGGTCGTTCGTCAACCGTCCCGCGGAACTCAAGGCGGACGAGCACCACGTCCGGCTCGTCCGCCGGCAGGTGGCGCGTGAGCAGCTCGCCCAGAAGCCGGCGCGGCGCGACGCGCGCGTCGTCGAGCGCGACCGGCGTGCTGTCGCAGAGACCGAGATCGAGCAGCAGCTTGAACTGCGCGCAGTGGCCCGGATAGCGGATCGTCTTGTAGTCGAGCGTGCGCACGCGCCCGCGGAACGTGTCGGGCAGCGTGGACGTGCCGCCGGAAGTCTGGAACGCTTCGAGCGTGCCGAAGGGCGGCGGGAACTCCAGCGCCTCGACTTCGGTCAGCGAGTCGAGTTCGACGATCTGGCCGTCGCGGATGACGCGCGCGCGCTCGACGTATTCGTTGATGAGACCTTCGACCGAGAAGACGAGTTGGTAGTTGAGCGGCGGCTGCGGGCGCTGCGGCAGACCGCCGACGCGTATGTGGAGCGCGTCGAGTTCATCGAAGCGTTCCGCGCCGTGGGCGGCGAGCACGGAGACCATGCCGGGCGCGAGACCGCAGTCGGGGATGACGTTGATGCCGGCCCGCCGCGCCTCTTCGTCGAGCGCTAGTTCGGCGTCCACGATGGTGTTGTTGCCGCCGAGGTCGCAGAAGTTGGTGCGGGCGGCGACGGCGGCGCGCGCGAGTTGCAGGTTGTGCTGGTAGGTGACGCAGGAGAGCGCGGCGTCGTGCCCGCGCATGAGCGCGGCGACGGCGGCCGCGTCGGTCACGTCCAACTGGACGGGCGTGAGCTTGTCCGTGCCGACCGTGGCGGCGACCGCGCGGGCGCGGCCTTCGTCTATGTCGGCGACCGTGACGGCGCGCACGTCCGGCGAGTTGTGCGCCAGATCGTAGGCCGCGCCGAGACCCATGCGGCCCGCGCCGAGGACGAGTATCTTCATCGTGGCTGCTTCGGTCTGTCGTCGCCGCGGCTAGCGTTCGCCGTCGTCTTCGCCGTTCGCTTGCTTGGCCGCGCCGCCGAGTGAGCCGACGACGCCCGCGGCCACGCCGAGGCCGATCAGGATCAGCCCGACGAGCGCGCGCGTGTGGTCGGCGGCCGCGCCGTCCGCAGCCTCAGTCAGTAGTTGCCGTGGGCCGGCGTCGTGCGGGATGGTGAAGAGGCCAATCGCGGTCAGCAGGAAGCCGAGCGACGCGATCTTGAGCGGCAGCGGCGTGCGCGCCGGCCGGCCCGCCCTGCGGCCCACGCCGCTGCGCGTGTAGCCGTAGGCCGTGTAGATTGACAGCCCCAGCACCAGCCAGCCGACGAAGCGCCACCAGGACGCGGGCGGCAGGTAGTACATCAGGAAGAAGCACGACACCGCGCCGAGCATGGGGATGAGCCACGCGCCGAGCGGCACGCGGAACGGGCGCTTGCGCGTCGGGTCTTTGTGCCGCAGGATGATGATGCCGACGCAGACGAGCACGAACGCGAACAGCGTCCCGATGTTCGTCAAGTCCACCATCTCGTCAATGGACATGAAGGCGGCGAAGACGCCCACGAGCACGCCCGTTATGATCGTCGTCACGTGCGGCGTCTTGTACTTCGGGTGGACGCTGGCGAAGGTCGAGGGCAGCAGGCCGTCGCGCGCCATGGAGAAGAAGATGCGCGGCTGACCCAACTGGAAGACGAGCAGGACGGCCGTGTGCGCCACGACCGAGCCGAAGGCGACGACCGTGCTCGGCCACGTCACGCCCGGCGGCGCGACGTGACTGAGCGCCATCGTCAGCGGCTCGGCCTGCTCGTTGGCGAGCTTCTGGACGAGTTCGCCGTAAGGCAGGATGCCGGTGAAGACCGCCGCGATGACGATGTAGAAGACGGTGCAGATCACCAGCGACGCGATGATGCCGATGGGCAGATCGCGCGCCGGGTTCTTGCACTCCTCGGCGACGGTCGAGACGGCGTCGAAGCCGATGTAGGCGAAGAAGACGACCGCCGCGGCGGCCAGCGTGCCGTGCCAGCCGTTGGGCTGGAAGGGCCGCCAGTTGGTCGCCATGTGGCTGGGCGAGACGTAGTAGATCGCCATGCCGACGAAGAACGCCAGCACCAGAATCTTGATGATGACCATGCCGGCGTTGAACTCCGCCGACTCCTTGATGCCCCAGACCAGCACGACCGTGATCAGCGCCACGATCATGAAGGCCAGCAGGTTGAAGATGACGGGGTGGCCGAACAGTTGCGGCGCGCCGCCGAAGGCCTCGGCGTAAGCCGCCGGGTTGGTGGCCGCGAGCTTGCCGGCGGTGCGGTAGTCGGTCGCCAGCCACGCCGGGATGTTGATCCCGAAGCCCGCCATCAACGTGCGGAAGTAGTTGGCCCAACTGATCGCGACCGCGACGTTGCCGACCGCGTACTCGATGATCAAGTCCCAGCCGATGATCCACGCGACCAGCTCGCCCAAGGTCGCGTAAGAGTAGGTGTAGGCCGAGCCTGAGATCGGCACCATCGAGGCGAACTCGGCGTAGCAGAGCGCGGTGAACGCGCACACGACCGCCGTGATGACGAACGACAGCATGAGCGACGGCCCCGCGCCGGGGCGCACGGCGTCGCCCGCCGCGGCCGTGCCGACGGTGGCGAAAATCCCAGCGCCGATGATCGCGCCGATGCCCAGGAGCGTTATGTTGAACGCGCCCAGCGTCCGCTTCAGGGCGAACTGCGGCCCGCCCGCCGCCGCCAGAATGTCGTCCAGACTCTTGGTGCGAAAGATGCCTCGCAGCAAAGCGTTCGCCTCCTGAAAGGGTGTCGGAACTTGTAGACCGTCGCGCGCTTGAACCGTGCCTGACTTGGCGCGCAGTTTGGCACAGCCGCGCGCGGCCGCGCAACCGAAATAGAACGCGGCCGGATCGTGTCTCAGGAGTGCTGCTGCCTATTGCAACGCATTTTCGCGCGGGCCACGGAAGAGGGCGCGGAGGCCTGATAAATATCGCACGCACGGGGCAGTGGAACGGCCGGCACAGACAGGGCGTCGCCTCGCAGGTACACTCCCGCCTGCTGCCGGCTCAGGACACGGCCAAAACGTTGACGGATTGAGTGGCCAAGAGTATAAAGCGCCTCGTAAGGCTCCGCCCCTCGCAAGCTTAAACGGTTCCGCGGTCTCGGGTCTCGCACGACCGAAGCACACGGGTCCGCCGGCGCACTTACTTACCACCGCTTGGCGGGAAAGTAAAAGCCATGAGGAAAATGACGGCCCCGACGCTGCTACTTGGCGCGCTCCTCTTTTGCATGGCCATCGTCTTCGCCCTGCCCGGCTCTCGCTTCGACCAGGCCGCGAACGGGGCCGGGCAAACGACCGCGACTCACGCCGCCCGGAAGCAGGATTTTAAATCGGCGGCGGGGGAGCGGATTTTAGAGGTCGTCGAGGCGTCATATCAAACCACAGATCAGGGCATTGACAGTGAGTCCATCCGGGTCAGGAATCTGAGCAACCGAAACATTACCGCGCTGGGCGTTGTCTGGACGGTGAAGTTTACAAATGGGACCAAATGCCTGTTAATGCAGATCGGCGATTACAGGCTGCACCAGGACATGGTGGCGGCCAAGGGGATCAGACCCTTCGCGCCTTACGAAGAGAAAGTTATTCCGCGCTTGACTAAGGAATCGCTCGACGAAAATCAGAAGATAGAGAGCGTCGAGGTGGAAGTTACTTTTGTCGAGTTTGAAGACGGGAGCGGCGTCCGGCTCGACGAGTCTGAGATGTACGCAAACGTGCTCGCCAAGAGACGGGGGGCCAACATTTACAAACGATGGATAGAGAGCAGCTATGGAGACGACCCGCGAAACCTCGCCAGGGTTATAAGAATTTTGTCGGGCGACGAACTGCCCGACGATAGGGAACTGGGAAACGGTTGGGTCGAGCAAGGGGCGTCCATCTACCGCCAGTGGCTGCGAAACCTCCTTAACGACAAAGGCACGAACGCCTTGCAGGACCAGCTCCATCGGCAGTCTCAAAAGCGGCAGTAGGGCTAAGCCGTTCATGCGTCTCGCGGGTACGCGAGACGGAGGTCTCATATGAAACGGAGCGTGCCCTCGGCATTAGCTTGCGTACTAATGTTCTCCGCCGCCGTATTTTCTCAATCGACTTCCAACTGTATTAAGCAGCGGTGCTCGACGGCCAATTACGTCGACGAGTTCGGCCACACCGGCTGCAAAGTACGGAATGATTGCCGACGGCCGGGAGCTGTTCGGCAACTTCACGCCGCAGCCGCCGTCGGGCGCGCCGAACGGGTTTATCGCCCTCGCCGAATATGACAAGGCGGCGCAGGGCGGTAACGGCGACGGCATGATTGATCGCCGCGACGCTATCTTTTCCGCCCTGCGCTTGTGGCAGGACGCGAACCACAACGGCCGCTCGGAGCCGGACGAACTGCACCCCTTGGCCGCACTCGGCGTCGCCTCGCTAGACTTGAAGTACAAGGAGTCGCGGCGCGGGGACGAGTATGGCAACCAGTTCCGCTACCGCGCGAAGGTGTGGGACGCGCGCGGCGCGCAGGTCGGGCGCTGGGCCTGGGACGTGTTCCTCGTGAGGCAATAGCCCGTCGCGCCAACCGCGCAGCGGCCCGCCCGGCGTTCCCGCCCGAACGCCGGGCGGGTTCGTCTCAGCCGCCCCCGCGCGGACTAGTCGCGGCGCAGACCGGCGGCGCGCCCGGTTGACTTCACCGCCCGCCGGAGGATAAGAGTTAGGGCGATGTCGGCCGGCCGCGAACAGGCGCGCGTGGTGTACGAGAATCTGGACACCGCTTTCATAAATTTGGCGGCGCTGCTACGCTATCTGCAACAGCGCGACTTCACGGGCCGCGTCCACGTCGAGCTGGACGAGTACGACGGCGACATCATGCTCGCGGCGCGCGACCGCCTGACGGCGCGCGAGCGCGACCACGTGACGGGGCGCGAGGAGGAGGGCGAGGCGGCGTTGCAGCGCCTGCTCGTGCGCGCGCGCGAAGAGGGCGGGCTGGTGAGCGTCTACGAGTACGCGGCCGCAGAGACGTTCGCGGAACTGCGCCCGCGCGCGGCCGTGTCGGGCGCGGCGGCGCAGGACGATCTGGATCGGCGCGTCGTCTTGCAGTTGACGGGCGACGTGATCGCGGCCGTCGAGCGCGCCGTCAACTCGGCCGCGGACGCGAACTTCGCCGCGCTCTTCCGCGCCGCGCGCGCCGAGCTGACCGACGACTACCCGTTCCTCGGCGCGCTCTCGGCTTGCGTCGAGTACGTGGGCGGCGAGGCGCGCCTCAGCAGGCTGACTGACGCGCGCAGCTTCGTCGAAGGCGTGTGCCACGCGCTCACGCGCACGGTGGAGCGCGCGGCGGCGCTCGACACCGCGGGCCGGGGCGTGCGCCGCGAGGTGGCGCGCGAGTTGGCCGCGCTGGCCGAGCGCCGGCCCCGCGCGCTCGCGCGCTTCGGCCTGGCCGCGCAACTCGAACGCATCGCCGGCCTGCGCTGGACGTGAGTGGCCCCTTGAGTCTCGTTTCCCCGTCGTGACGAAGATGAGTCTGATGAGCACGACACCGCTGAGCGGTCTGCTGCGCGCGCGGCGCGTCTATTCCAACTTCGGCGAGGAGGAGATCATCCGCCGGCTCGTCGCCGCGCTGCCGCCCGCCCGCCGCCCGGAGACGGCCGTAGACTTAGGCGCGGGCGACGGCGTGCGCCACTCGAACACGCACGCGCTCTTCAACGCCGGCTGGCGCGGGCTGGCGGTGGAGGCCGACGCGCGGCGCGCGTACAGGCTCGCGCGCACCTACCGCAACCACCCGCACGTCTCTTTCTGCCGCTGCCGCGTCACGCCGCACAACGTCGTCGCGCTCCTCAACGCCTACGAGATCGAGCCGGAGTTCGGCGTCCTCAGCCTCGACATAGACTCTTACGACTACTGGGTGCTCGACGCCCTGCTCGGTGCGTTCCGCCCGCGCCTCGTCGTCACGGAGATCAACGAGAAGATTCCGCCGCCGATCCGCTTCGTCGTCAACTACGACCCCGGCTTCCGGCTACAACACCACTTCTACGGGCACAGCATCCAGAGTTTGGCCGAACTGTCGGCGCGCCACGGCTACGCGCTCGTCGAGTTGGAATACAACAACGCCTTCCTCGCGCCCCTTGAGCACGCGCCCGCGCCGCCGCTCGCGCCCGCCGAGGCCTACCGCCGCGGCTACCTTGAGCGGCCCGACCGCCGCGCTAAGTTCCGGCTCAACGAGGACATGGAAGTCCTGCACACGCTCACGCCCGCGGCGGCGGTCGAGTTCCTCAACCGCTTCTACGCGCGCCACGCCGGGCGCTACCACATCGGCCTCGCCGACGCCCCCGCCCCCGTCGCCCCCGCCGAATGCGAGCTTGTAGGAAAGCAGTAAGGCAGTGGGCAGTGGTCGGTGGTCGGTGGGAAGACAGTTCAAAGTTCAAGGTTCAACGTTCCAGGTTCGATACGCAATCAACCTGGAACGTTGAACCTTGAACTTTGAACTCTTAACAACCTACTGACCACTGACCACTGCCCACTGTTTCACTGCTTCTTCTCCACGGGGTAGCCGGCGTTTTGCCAGGCGGCGTAGCCGCCGAGGAGGGCGGCGGCGTTCGTGATGTTGTGACTTCTGAGCGTGAGCACCGCACCGGCGCTCGAATGTTCGTTCGGTCAAGAACAGTAGGTGACGATGAGCTTGTCCTTCGGCAGCTCGCCGACGTGCTTGTCGATCTCGGCGGCCGGGATCAGCTTCGCGCCCTTGATGTGCCCGGCGTCGTAAGCCGACTGCGCGCGCACGTCCACGATGACGACACGCCCCGCGTCGAACTCCTGCTTCAGCTCGGTCACGTTGATGCGCCGCGCCTCTTCGGCCGGCGGCTGCTGCGCGGCGGGCGCGATGACGGGGGCGGTGGTGGCGGGGGCGGGCGCGGTGGTGGTGTTGTTCGCCGTCGTCTTGCCGTCGTAGGCTTCGGGGTTGCAGGCGACGGCGACGAGCAGCGCCGCACAGAGCGCGGCGCCCGCGGCCGTTGGGAACAGTAAACGCATGAGCCTGTCAGTCTCCTCTGGGATTAGGCGCGCGCCGGTCGGGGCCGGGCGCGAGCGCGCTTAGCATCGCACAGAACCGTGCCCGAATGGAAGCGGGCAGCGCGCCTCCCTATTGGAGATAAAGCCACGACCCCAATTCCTCGTCGTCCGTGCCGAAGGCGAACTTGTCCGCCGTGCCGGGCATGAGTTCCAGCGCCTCGATCTTGTGTTTCGGGAACGGCGGCATGAAGGACGTGAACGCCGCCGACCGGACGAACGTGAACTCTTCGCCGTCCTTGTCGTCCTTCTTCTGCGTGAACATACCCGCTTTGTAGACGGTGGACCTGAATGGGCGGCCGTCCTCGGTGAACTCCGTGACCTGCTCGTCGCGGTCTACGGTCGAGGCGGCATAGACGCTGCCGTCCGCACCCACCTTGAGGGCGGCCACGGGCCGGAAATTCTCGATGCAGTAGCCCGCGCCCAAGGCCTTGATATCCGTGCCCGCCCACGGCAGGTCAATAGACTCTTGCCTGACGCCCGTGATCTTGATCCTGGGGTTTGCAGGGTCGAGGGGTTCGAGCACGCCCCAGTAGAGCGCGGCGGGGGGCGACTTGGCCTTGCATGGGCCGTCGCTTCTGTCCCCGCCGCGTTGCGCCCAGACGATGTACGTCCGCGTGCCGAGCCGTTGCAGCGCGAGGCCCTCGCGCTGGTAGGGGGGCAGCCCGGACTGCCGCGCCTCCGGGTGTTCGTCTCTGTGCTCGTCCGGCAGGATGTCCATGTCCAACACGACGACCTGGCTCTTCGGCTCGTCCAGGCGGACGAGGTAGACCCAGCCCTTGCTTGACAGCGCCATGAAGGTGTTCGGTCTATCGGGCACGGCCGCCAGCTCTTCGAGATCGAACGGGTTCGCCGCCAGGCCTAGCATCGCCGACGTGAGGTTCGGGCGCTTGTCCTTCAGGCTCTGGTCTACGATCCAATCAAGCTTGTCGTAAGTGCGGCGCGGCGCGGCCGCGACGCGGACGAGCGCGGCGCACTTGTCCGCAGTCACCGTCGCCTTGCTGTCGTGGACGACGAGGAACGTCGTGACCCCGCCCGCTTGGCCGACGTAGGCCATGCCGCTGATGTCGTAAGACTTTAGTTCCCTGTCGCCGCATCGCACTTTCGTCGCGCACACGGGTCGCCACTTGTCGGGCGGCGGCGACTGCTGCGCGCAGGCGGCCGGCGCGAGCAGGAGGAGCAGAACGAGGATGCTGCGGCGGGTTCGGGGCATGGTTGTCGCTCTCGTGCGTGGGGCGTCTGGACGCCGACAGTAGTTGGCCGCGACGGCGGGCCGTCAAGGGCGGAGCGGCGAGGCGTACCACTCTTCGCGCGTCAGCCCGTAGTAGTGGAGGTCGCGGAACGCGCCGCGCGTGAAGCCCATGCGGCGCAGCGTGCCCTCGCGCGTGAAGCCGAGTTTCTCGTGCAGCGCGACGGAGGCGGCGTTGTCGGCGAGCACGCCGACCGTCACCTTCTGGTAGCGCAGTTCCTCGAAGTAGTAGCGGACGACGAGCAGGACGGCGGCCGTGGCGTAGCCGCGCCGCTGGTGCTCGGCCGCGACGCTGACGCCGTAGCTGAACGTGCCCGTGTGCGGCGCGCAGTGGTGCGTGCTGATCGCGCCGACGGGCGCGCCCGCCGCGTCCTCGATGAGCCAGTCGAACTCGTCGCGTTCCAGCTTGCGCAAGGATTTGGCCGCGAGTTGCTGGCGCACCAGCGCGAGCGAGACGGGCGGCCACAAGAATTCCAACCCGCGCCCCATGTCGCTGTCGAGGTTCCAGCGGAAGAACGTCTCGGCGTCCTCCGGCTCGACGCCGCGCAACCGCACCAGACTGTTCTGCCAGAAGTTCATGCGTGCCTCACGCGCGCGAGTTTAACGGGCGCGGGCGCGCGTTGTCACTCGGCACGGCCGGCGCGTGGTGGTTCATCTTAGCTTGAGCGAGGGGCGCGGGTTCGTTGACACGCGCCGCGGCGCGCGCCTATGCTGGCGGCCGCTGGCGCTCGTCCCCCTGTCGCAGCCGACGTGACCCGACCGCAGAAGCTTTTAGTCGCCGCCGAGGTGCGCGGTCATGGCGCAGCCAACCTACTTGACTTCGGACAGCCGCGTCGGCGTCGTCGGCGCGGGCCCGGCCGGCTCGTTCTTCGCCATCGAGCTGCTGCGCCGCGCCCGCGCGCTCGGTCTCGCGCGCCTCGCCGTTGACATCTACGACGGCAAGAGCTTCGCCAAGAAGGGCGCGCCCGGCTGCAACATGTGCGCCGGCGCGGTCGGCCACCACCTGATCGAAGAGATCGAGCACGCCACCACGACCATCCCGCCGCAGATCATCCACTACGAGATCGAGGGCTACGCCGTCCACTACCTCGACGCCTCCGCGCGTTTGGAGAAAGAGCCGGGGCAGCGCATCTACGGCGTCTACCGCGGCGCGGGGCCCGTCAGCACCGACAGCCCCGACGCCGCGCGCAGCTTCGATCAGTTCCTGCTCGAACAGGCGCTCCGCCTCGGCGCGCGTCACGTGCCCGTCAACGTCGTTGACATCAACGTGCCCGCGACACTCGAACGCCGGCCCGCCGTCAAGACGGCCGACGGCGCGGAGGTCGAGTACGACCTGGTGGTCGGCGCGTTCGGGGTGAATTCGCAACTGAGCCAGCGGTTGACTTACGGCTACCAGCCGCCGCCGACGTGGAAGACGTGCGTCATCGAGGCGCGCGTGCCCGCCGAGTTTCAGCGCGAGCGGCTGGGCGGCCTCATCCACTTCTTCGTCGTCAAACAGCCCGACGTGCGCTACGTCGCGCTCATCCCGAAGGGCGATCACGTCACGGTCACGGCCATCGGCGAGAGCGTGGACGTGGTCTCGACCGAACGCCTGCTGCGCGAGACTTACATGCGCGACTACCTGCCGGCCGACTGGAAACTCGACTGCCACTGCCACCCGCGCGTCGCCGTCGGCGCGGCGCGCCTCCCTTACAGCGACCGCTTCGTCATCGTCGGCGACGCGTCGGATTCGCGTTACCTGAAGAACGGCGTCGAGTCCGCCCTCGTCACCGCGCGGCTCGCCGCGGAGTGCGTCATCGAGCACGGCGTGACGGCGCATGACTTCGAGCAACACTTCTGGCGCGAGTGCGCGCGCGTCTTCGGGCGCGACAACCTGTACGGGCGCGCGCTCTTCCAAATCTACGACCGCGTCTTCCCGCACCCGCTGCTCGCGCCCGTCTACTTCGCCGTCCTGCACGCCGAGCGCCGCGCGCGCGGGCCGGGCAAAGCCTTACTCTCCGACGCGCTGCTCGCAGCCTTCACCGGCGATCAGCCTTACCGCCGCATCCTCATGCGTGCGTTTCACCCGCGCCTCGCCGCGCGCCTCGCGGGCCACGCCGGCCTGCTCGTCTTCGACGAGGTGCGCACGCGCGTCACGCAGGGCGAGCGGCGCACGCACAGACCCTTGCGGCTGCGCGAGGACGCGCGCGTCGCCATCATCGGCGGCGGCCCCGGCGGCGCGGCCTGCGCCATCCGCCTGCTGCAAGCCTCGAAGCGGCGCGGGATGCGCCTGCGCGTCACGCTCTACGAGCCGAAGCAGTTCCCGCGCCAGCACAACCCCTGCATGGGCGTGCTCGCGCCGCCGACCGCCGACATCCTGCGCGCCGAGTTGGGCCTCGCGCTCCCGCCCGCACTCGTCAAACGCACGATCAAAGGCTACCGCCTGCACAGCGATCACAACGAGATCGAGCTGCGCGCGCCGACGCAGGAAGAGCCGGCCCTGATGGTCTCGCGCTCGGAGTTCGACGAGTTGTTATTGAAGCGCGCGGCCGACGCGGGCGCGGAAGTGATCGGCGACCGCGTGACCGGCGTCGAGTTCCACCCGGACAATCTCGAACACCCCGTGCGCGTCTACTCCGAAGGCGCGTCGCGCTCGGCCGACATGGTCGTGGCGGCGTGCGGCCTGGACGACGGGCTGCTCTCCGTGCTCGAACAGGTCAGCCCGCGCGCGCGCCGCTACCGCCGCCCGCGCGAGACCATGCACTCGATCATCGTGCGGCTCGCTTGCGACGAGCGTTACGTCTCGACGCGGCTCGGCGGGCAGATTCACGCGTTCCTGTTGACCGACCTGCCGCGCATCGAGTTCGGCGCGATCACGCCGAAGCAGGCGCACGTCCTCGTCAACATCATGGGCCGGCGCGTGACCTCGATTGACATGGAAGACTTCCTGCTGCACCGCAAGGTGCGCGCGCTCCTGCCGCGCTTCGACCTGCAACGGCTCGACTTCTACGAAGGGCACGCGCCCGTGCGCCACGCGCGCAACGTCTCCTGGGATCGCTTCGTGGCGGTCGGCGACGCGACCGGCTGGCTGCGCCCGTTCAAAGGCATGGGCATCACGACGGCGCTCCAGACCGGCGTCGCCGCCGCCGACGTGATGCTCGAGCGCGGCATAGACGCCGGCTCGCTCGAAGCCTACGCGCGCCAGACCGCCGCGCTGACCGAAGACCACGCCCACGGCCGGCTCCTGCGCCGCCTCTGCCGCGCCGGCATGGACTTCCGCATGATGGACGGTCTGATCGAGCTGGCCAAGACGGACACAGACCTCTACGCCATCCTCTACGCCGTCATCTCGGGGCGCGGCTCCTACCGCCGCATCACCCACGACCTCCTCCGCCTCGCGCTGCTGCGCCGCATCAGCGCCCTCGCCCTCCGCCGCGTCCTCCGCCCCGTCGGCTAAGCGCGCAGCGGCGTACTCTCGTTACACTTCGGCTTGCTGAGCGCTCTCGTCGAATGACGCAACGTGGTGGCGAGAAAGTTTTCAACCCCTCAGCCCCTTCAGTGTATCTACCCAAATCTCTTCAAACATTTTGTCTTCAACCAGGCGGGCAGCTTCTAAAGCTTCCTCAATTAGCCTAATAGCCTCTGCCCTCTCGCCCAATTCGGACATTGCTTTACCCTTATAGCCTAATATCCTGCCGCCAAACACTCTGCCTTTGCCCTCTTTATATTGGAGCACTTGCAAAGCTCGTTCGTAATAAGCAAGTGCCCTACGATGTTTGTCCAGATGGTGAAATGCAATGCCGATGTTGCCTAATACTCTGCCTCGCTCTTGGGCAACTTGTTGACCTGATCTGCGTAATGTATTTAGCGCTTGTCTTAAATAAACAATTGCTTTTCGCGGCTCACCCAAGGCTATGTAAGCGCTGCCGATGTTGCTCAACGTGATGCCCTCGCTTACCCTATTGAAATTACTGGGGTCACGATGAATCGCTAAGGCCTCTTTATAGAATTTCAAGGCGGTCTGCGGATCACCTGAGTCTTCGTACACCGTGCCTATGGTGCCGAGCATTATTCCTTGATTCTGTTTATCGCCGATTTTATCGAACAGCCGGACGGATTCTTCGCCGCACCTGACGGCCTCATGTTTTTCTCCCAACTCAGTGTAACTCACCATCAGCCACCCCAAATTATAAGCAGCAGCGCGCTCTGACATTTGCTCTATAGGCAGCGCTAGTCTTTCTGCCAGCACACGACTTGAGTAACCGGTATATTGAAGGAACCTACTCGATTGTTTATCGAGTGCATACGCCGCTCTATCATAGAGTCCAGCCTGCTGACAGTGATATATCTCTTCGAACTGCGGCGCGAGGTCTTCAATCGTTTTCCACTGCGCCTCCGGCTTGCGGATCGCGGCGTAGACGTCGGCGGCGCGTGTGTGCAGTTCGCGGCGGGAGAAGGGGGCGGCGGGCGGTTCGGGCTGTTGGGCGATGATCTCTTTGGCTTGCGGCAAGAGTTCGTAGGTGTTGCGCCCGATGCGTCGGACTAGGCTCACGCTGGTCAGGCACGTCAGGATTTTGTTCTCATCTAAGATCGGCAGCACGTAGCTCAGGAGCGGGAATGGCACGGGCCGCGGGAAGATTGACAAGGCTTTCAGCAGCAGGCGCTCTTCGTCGTTGTGCGAGAGGAATTGTCGCTCGATGAGGCTCATCGCGCCCGCTCGCGCGTCGTGGGCGCGGAAGGCGGCGAAGACGCGCTCGTCGGCCAGCACGTCCGTTAAGACCGTGCCGTGTTTGAGGTGCGCCGTCTCCAGGTAGCCGGCGAAGGAGACCAGCGCCATCGGCACGGAGGTTATTTTCGCCAGCAGGCGATCCAGCGTCTGCTCGTCGGCTTCCGCCAGACCGCAATCAATGCCGCGCGCCTTCAGTTCCGCGCCTTTATCACGGAGAAACTTCTTGGCGAAGTCTGCCGGCAACTCCTTCACGTCCAGCCGGCCCGGCGCGGCCGCGCCCACGAACTGCGGGAGCTTCTGCGACGTGAGCAGGAAGTGCAGCCGGTTGGCCGTCCGCAACGCCTGCACGAAGAACGTGCGCAGCTCTTCGTCGGCCACGCCCGCGCCGTCGAGCATTGTTTCAAAATTATCGAACACCAGCCAGACGTTGCCCGCCGCGCTCAGAGCCGACAACAGCGCGGAGAGAACTTCCGACAGCGGCCGCTTGCCCTGCTTGTACAGGTCGTAAGTCGCCGTCAGGTCGTGCGCCTGCCCTCGGCTGACGAGCCGGTCGGCTTTGACGCACACGTCGCGGAGCGTGAGGCCGCTCTCGCGGCAGTAGAAAAGCAGCACGCCTTGCACGACTTCGCTTCTGAGTTCGCCGTGCGGCGCAAGCTCGTGCAAGACTTCGGTCGCCAGCGAGGTCTTGCCGTAACCGCTCGTCGCCGTGACGACCAGCATCTTCTCGCCCGCCGCCAGCCGGCGCAACAGGCTCGCCTGTTCGGCTTCGCGGTCGACGAAGAACGGGTCGCGCTCGATCAAGTCGCCGACCACGCCCGTCACCGCCCGTTCGACCATCTGCGCCGCCAAGTATTCATGGACTCGCGCCTGCTTGATGGCGGCCACGTCAGACGCCAGCCTTTTTTCTAACTCGTAAATGTCTTCGACGGTGCGTTCGATGCCCGTCGTCCTTTGGTCTATGCGGTCGAGCGATTCCTGGACGCGAACCAGATCACTGACGTAGCCAAGTATCTCGTCCTGCTTTTCGTCAACCCGCGTCAGCAACTGTTCGAGCCGCGCGAAAGAATCGCCGAACTGCTGGAAGTGTGCGAGGAAGACATCGGCCGCGACGGGCAGCCCCTGCTTGTTCGTGACGACTTTGCCTTGCGCGCGAATCTCCAGCAGCAGGTATTTCTGCATCGCCCGTGCGACGCGCCCGTTGGTCTTGTATTCCTCGTTGAAAAAGCCGCACAGGAGGCTGAACCAATCAAACTGCCTGTCGGTTCTCACCAACGCGCTTTTCTGTTCGGGCTTGTAGAGACTCTGAGACAGGTTAAGCGCCGTGAGGTGGCCGGTGTCCGCCGCGAACTCGTTCCAGCCCTCTCTGATCGCTTCTTCCAGGAGTTGGTAGGCGGCCGCGGGCAGCGGCGAGACCGAATACTGCTCGGCGCGGATTTCTGCCAGCGCGTCTTCCTTCAGCCTGGCGACGAAATGTTGCTGCGCGGCCGTCGGCTCAAGGTTCAATTCCGGGTCGAACAGGTCAATGATTTGTTCGCGCTCGGCCACGGGCGGCGGGACTTCGTTGGGCAGGCGCTCTATTTTCTGCTGCCAAAGCCTGGCGACTTGCTTCAGCCATTGTTCGTCCTCGTCGCCCCGAAGCAGGCCGGCCGCCTTGGCCCACAAAGATTTTTGGTTGGCGTGCGCGCGCTTCGTCTCCGCCAGACACGCCCGCACAGCCAGCAGGGTCGCGGTCAACTGCGCCTTCCGCGCCGCCCGTTGCAGGTCGTGATTCAGGTTTTCGCCGTCGCCCGCTTGCAGCAGTTTGGCCGTCGCCGCCCACGCCGAGACGCCGCCGCCCTTGACCAAGTCATAAGCCGCGTTGCCGACTGTGCCGCCGGCAATACTTTTCAGGATTTCGTTGGAGATGCTCGCGCCTTGGCCGAAGTCTGCTTCGAGCAGGCTGTAGCCCACGCCAAACAGGCCGAGCAGGAGGCGCAAGGAAGTGAAGCCTAAGCCGACGGGGAGGGCCACGATCAGATCACCTCACAGCGAGATGGCGGGCACGCGTTTGAGCATACTCCTCACGGAAGGCTACTTGAAAGGGTCAAGGGAAAGCGCGCGAACTGACGCCCGCGCGCGACGAGCTTCAGCACCAGCAGCAGCGCGCTGGAAACTTCAGGCGCTCAGATTTCGTGCAGCGTCACCCACACGCCGTCACGCGGGCGTAGCGTGATCGAAGGATCAGCTACCACACGATGACCGGGGACGAGGCGGAAGCGGAAGCGTTGCGCGATTGAGGCGACGACGAGTTGCATCTCGATCAGGGCGAAGTTGTTGCCGATGCACTGGCGCGGGCCGCCGCCGAAGGGGAAGTAGGCGTAGCGCGGGCGCGCGGCCGCGGCCGCGGGCGTGAAGCGTTCGGGGTCGAACCTGTCAGGCTCTTGCCAGAAGTCCGGGTGGCGGTGCGTGACGTAAGTGGGGATCAGCACTTCGGAGTTGGGCGCGACGGGGTAGCCGCCGAGCGTATCGGGGCCGAGCGCCGTGCGGCTCATGGCCCAGGCGGGCGGGTAGAGGCGCATCGTCTCCTCGATGCAGCGGAGCGTGTAGGGGAGTTGCGGCAAGTCCTCTACGGTCGGCGCGCGCCCGCCGAGCACGCGGCGGAGTTCAGTCTGCAACTCGGCCGCCGCGTCTTCGTGCTGCGCGAGCAAGTACCACAGCCACGCGAGCGCGACGGCCGTCGTCTCGTGGCCCGCGCCGAGGAACGTCACGGCTTCGGCGCGCAGTTGTTCGTCGGTCATGCCTGTGCCCGTCTCCTCGTCGGTCGCGCGCACGAGGCGCGAGAGCAGGTCGTCGGACTTGACCGCGCCGCTGCGCCGCGCCGCGATCATGTCGAGGATGACGCGCTCGGACGCCTGGAAGGCGCGGCGGAACTCGCGGTTGCGGCGCGTCGGCCAGTTCATCGGCGTGGGCACGACTTGCCAGAGGCGGCGGATCGAGAAGGCGCGCGCCACGTCCTGCGAGCGGGCGATGGCGTCGGCTTCCGAGGTCAGGTCTGTGCCGAACATGGTCAGCCCGATGATGTGCAGGGTCAGGCGCATCATCTCGCGCGCCACGTCGAAGCTCTCGCCGCGCGCGGCGAAGGTCTGCCAGCGCGCGAGCATCTGCTCGGTCGCGGCCGTCATGGCGGGCGCGTACGCGTCGAGGCGCTGGCGCTGGAAGGCGGGCTGCGCGAGCCGGCGCTGTCGCCGCCAGAAGTCGCCGTCGCTGACGAGCAGGCCGTTGCCGGTGATGGGCAGGAGGCGTTTGAACGTGCGCCCCTTGTGGTAGTTCTGCGCGTTGGTTTGCAGGACGCGTTCGATGTCGCGCGGGTGCGTGATCTGGTGCGTCACCCACGCGCCGCGGAAGCGGACGACGTGGCCGTGCTGGCGCACCAGGTCGAACATGAAGTTGAGCGGGTCGTCGCGGAAGTCTGGAAAGCGGCGGAAGAAGGCGAACGGGTTCAAGCCCGGCGCGTGCGTTTGCTCACTGGCCATCTGCGTGTGCCTCCGAGAGAGCTGCCCGCTGGTTCGGCCAGATTGTAACACTGTTTGTGAAAAAGGGCACACGCACGAATGTTGACAGCATATGCCATCGTTGCGCTGTTGTCTTACGCGCCCGCGCGCGCATAGAATCCTCGCGCGCGCCGCGCGTCAAGACACACAGCTCGTTTAAGTCAGTGCCCCCGTCAGGAGTCGCCTACCATGTACTTTAAGCAGTTCTACCTGGGCTGTCTCGCGCACGCCTCGTACCTGATCTGTTCGGATGCGGAGGCGGCGGTCGTCGATCCGCAGCGCGACGTGGAGCAGTACGTCGCGGAGGCTGAAGCGCAGGGCTGCCGCGTCAAGTACGTCGTCGAGACGCACCTGCACGCCGACTTCGTCAGCGGGCACAAGGAACTGGCGGCGCGCACGGGCGCGGAGATCGTCTTCGGCGCGCGGGCGGGCGCGGCCGTCGCGCACCGCGCCGTCAAGGACGGCGACGAGTTGCGCGTCGGCAAAGTCGTGCTCCGCGTCCTTGAGACGCCGGGGCACACGCCCGAAGGCATCTCGCTCGTCGTCGTAGACACGGAGGTTTCCGATCAGCCGCAGAAGGTCTTGACGGGCGACACGCTGTTCATCGGCGACGTGGGCCGGCCTGATCTCGCGGGCGCGCGCGGCTACACCTCGGAGATGATGGCGGGGATGCTCTACGACAGCCTGCACGACAAACTGCTGCGGCTGGACGACGCGGTCGAGGTCTACCCGGCGCACGGCGCTGGTTCGATGTGCGGGCGCAACATGTCGAAGGAGACTTCTTCGACCATCGGGCAGCAACGGCGCTGCAACTACGCCTTGCAGCCGATGGCGCGCGCCGAGTTCGTCCGCCTGATGACGACCGACCTGCCGGAGCAGCCCGCCTACTTCGCCCGCGACGCCGAGATCAACCGCGCGGGCGCGCCCGCCCTGACCGAGTTGCCGCCGCCCGTCGCGCTCACGCCCGCAGAGGTCGAGCGCGAGACGGCGCAGGGCGCGTTGGTTTTAGACGTGCGCCCGGCCGCAGAGTTCGGCGCGGGGCACGTGCCCGGCGCGCTCAACGTAGGTCTCGCCGGCCAGTTCGCGCTGTGGGCGGGGAGCCTCATCCCTTTGAGCACGCCCGTCGTGCTCGTGGCGGAGACGGAGGCGCAGGTGGGCGAGGCGCGGACGCGGCTGGCGCGCGTGGGGCTGGAAGACGTGCGCGGCTATCTGCGCGGCGGCGTTGCGGCGTGGCGCGAGGCGGGCCGCGCGGTCGCCGTCGTGCCGCAAATCTCGGTCGCCGAGTTGAAGGAGTTGATCGAGACGCGCACGGACGTGCAAGTCCTCGACGTGCGGCGCGCGCCCGAATACGCGGGCGGGCACGTGCCACGCGCGCGCCACGCCCCGCTCGCGCAGTTGGAGCGCCAACTCGACGAACTGTCACTCGACCCCGCGCGCACGCTCGCAGTCATCTGCGCAGGCGGCTACCGTTCCAGCGCCGCCACCTCCATCCTCGCGCGCCGCGGCTTCGCCCGCCTGCTCAACGTCACCGGCGGCACGAGCGCGTGGACGGGCGCGGGCTATGAAACGACAGTGACGAGTGACGAGTTAAGAAGGCTGTGACGCACAGGGGCATTCTTTGCGCCCTTTGCGGCCCGCTTCGCGCCCTTTGCGGTTAAAGGTTTTAAGACTTAACCGCAAAGGGCGCGAAGCGGGCCGCGAAGGGCGCGAAGGCGTTTTTCCCCTTCCCGAAATGCCGCCGGGTGTGTTATAGACGCTCAACTCCGTACAGTTGCAAAAGGGCCGTTAGGACGGGTGCGTGGTCTTGGGTGGGGAGACGTTTCGACCTTGACGGGGCGAGGTGCATTCATGAGACGGCGCGTTGCGTCATTCAAGCTGGGCGCGTTCGCGTTGGCCTGCGCGCTCGCGGGGCTGCTCGTCCTGAGCAGTTGCCTGCCGAAAACGCCGGCGGGCGCGGGCGGCGCGCAGTTGACCGTCTACGGCTTCTCGATCATGAAAGAGTCGCTGGAGAAGGCGATCTTTCCGGGCTTCGCGGCCAAGTGGCGGCAGGAGCACGGGCAGGACGTGAAGTTCGTCTCGTCGTTCGCCGGCTCCGAGACGGTCACGAACCAGATACTGCAAGGCGTCGGCGCGGACATCGCCATCCTGTCCATCGAGCGCGACGCCGACCGACTGCGCCAGGGCGGCGCGGTCACGTCCGACTGGCACAACCTGCCCAACCGCGGTCTCGTCAACAAGACGCCCTTCATCATCCTCGTGCGCAAGGGCAACCCGAAAGGCATCCACGACTTCACCGATCTGGCGAAGCCCGGCGTCAAAGTGATCCACCCCGACCCGGTTAGCTCCGGCGGCGCGCAGTGGTCAATCCTCGCCATCTACGGCTCGGAGCTGGCGAAGCACGACGCCTTCGCGCAAGGAGCCACGTCGCCCGAAGCCCTCAAGCTGCTGCAAGGCGTCTGGCGCAACGTCATCTCGACGCCCGGCTCGGCGCGCGAAGCGCGCACGCAGTTCGAGACCGGCTTCGGCGACGCGCTGATCACTTACGAACTCGAAGGGCTGCTGATGAAGCAGGCGAACGCGCCCGTCGAGATCGTCGTGCCCGCCGCGACCATCTACAGCGAGCACCCGGCGGTGGTCGTGGATCGCAACGTGACGGCCGCGGAGCGCGCGGCCGTGGACGCCTTCATGCAATACCTGTGGAGCGACGAGGCGCAGCAGGCGTTCGTCAGGTTCCACTTCCGCGCCGTCACCAACGACGCGTTCAACGACGCGCACACGGAGTTCGCGCACATCGCGCGCCCGTTCACCGTCGCCGACCTCGGCGGCTGGCAGCGCGCCTACCCCGACATCATCGAGAAGGTCTTCCGCGACCAAGTGCAGAAAGGAAAGTAGCCGGAAGCCAGCAGTCAGAAGCCAGAGGAAATTACGCACTGACCTGCTGGCTTCTCTCTCCCGGCTTCTGACTCCTGGCTCCTGACTCCTGATTTATGAGTTCTGCCATCCCTACCATGCGGCACGTGCGGGGGTTCGACGTGGCCCGGCCGCTGAGCATCGGGACGATGCTCGTGATCATGCTGCCGCTCGTGCTGCTGCCGCTGGCGTCGATCTTCATCTTCGGGACGAGCAACGGACTGGGGAGCTTCCTGGCCGCGCTGACCGCGCCCGAGGCGATCTACGCGATGCAGTTGTCGCTCTTCACGAGCTTCTGGGCGACGGTCTTCAACGTGGTCTTCGGGCTGTTCGCCGCCTACGTGCTCTCGCGCTACGACTTCTACGGGCGCACCGCCCTCATCGTCACGATCTCTCTGCCGACGGCGATCCCGACGGCGGTCGCGGGCTTCGCGCTGTTGCTCGTCTGGGGGCCGTATGGATTGCTGGGGCGCATCCTCGCGCCGCACGGCATCCAGTTGATGTTCACGGCGACGGCGATCATCCTCGCCAACATCTTCGTCACCTTCCCGCTCGCCTTCGGCGTCATCAAGCCGGTCTTCGACACGATGAGCCGTTCGCTCGAAGAGGCCTCGGCCACCATCGGCGCGACGCGCTGGCAGACGTTCTGGCACGTGACGCTGCCCTCTCTGCGCGGCGCGATTGTGACGGGCGCGCTGCTGACGTTCGCGCGCGCGGTGGGCGAGTTCGGCTCGACGATCCTGGTCTCCGGCAACCTCGCGATGCGGACGCAGACCGCGCCGCTCTACATCTTCGCCAAGTTCAACGAGGGGCAGGTCGAGGCGGCCAACGCCGTCGCGGTCGTGCTCGCGCTCTTCTCGTTCGTCATCTTCAGCGTGCTCTACTTCGCGCGCGACTGGCTGGATACGGAGTGAGGTGGACGGTGATGCGAGCCGAAGAGTTTGACCGGGACGAGATCGGCGCGACGGCCGCAGCCGCGGCGCGCGCCACGTCGTCAGACGACGCGCCGCCGGATGATGCGACGTTGAATGAAGCGACCGAGCGCGAGGCGGCCGCGCGCGTCGTCGGGCTGAGCAAGAGCTTCCGCGGCGCGCAGGTGTTAGAAGACGTGACGTTCGACGTGGCCGAGGGCGAGTCGCTCGTGCTGCTCGGCGCGTCGGGCAGCGGCAAGACGACCATCCTGCGCATCATCGCCGGCCTGGCCGAGCCGGACACGGGGCGCGTCGTCCTGCACGGGCGCGACGTGACCGACCTGCCCGCGCGCGAGCGCGGCGTCGGCGTCATCTTCCAGGACTACGCCCTCTTCCCGCGCATGACCGTGGAGAAGAACATCGGCTACGGCTTGCGCATACGCAAGCGCCCGCGCGCCGAGATCAAAGAGACGGTCGCGCGCCTGCTCAAGCTCGTCCGGCTCGAAGAGCACCGCAGGAAGTACCCGGCGCAACTCTCCGGCGGGCAGCAGCAGCGCGTGGCGATTGCGCGCACGCTCGCCTACGAGCCGCAGGTCTTGCTCTTCGACGAGCCGTTCGGCGCGCTCGACGCGCAGACGCGCACGCGCCTGCGCCGCGAGATACGCGCGCTCCTGCGCGAGCTGAAAGTGCCCGCCATCTTCATCACGCACGATCAGGAGGAGGCGCTGGAGTTGGGCGACCGCATTGGCGTCCTGCACGCCGGCCGGCTCGAACAGGTGGGCACGCCCGACGAGGTCTACAACAAGCCGGAGACCGAGTACGTGGCCACTTTTCTCGGCGCGGCCAATTTGCTGCTCGGCGTCGTCAACCGCGGCACGGTCGAGATCGGCACGGCGGCGATCCCGGCGGCGGAAGAGACGGCGCGCTACCGCGAGGGCCAGGCCGTCAAGCTCGTCTTCCGCCCCGAAGACGTGGCGCTCAGCGAGACGGGGCAACTCCCCGCGGGCGCGCGCCGCCTGACCAACGGCATCATCGAAGAGATAGATTTCGTCGGCGCGTACGAGCGGCTGACTTTACGGCTCGACCTGGTCGCGCGCCAACCGCAAGAGGGCGCGCCGCCGCTCTACAACGTGACCATCAACACGGAGGAGCGGAGAAGCGGCGTGCCCATCAGCGTCACGCGCCCGAAGCCGGAAGCGGCCGCCGCCCGCCTCAAGGTCGGCGCGCGCGTCGCCGTCGGTCTCACCGCCTTCCGCGTCCTCCCCAACTTCACCCTCGCCTCCGAGCGCGGCAGCAAGACCGTTGACATGAGCAAGTGAGACGAAGTTACCACGTCCGCCGGATCGGGTGGGCCTCGGTGTTGAAGACGACGCGGCGGGGGTCGAGCGTGGCGGGCGGGGCGTAGAGGAGGTAGAAGTATTTGAACGTCTCGGCGAAGAGGAAGCTCTCCATGTTGTCCTCCTGCTCCTTCGTCACGACGCTCTTCAGCGCGGCGTAGCCCTCCTCCGTCCGGCAGTGGCGCACGAAGTCGGCGAACATGGTCGCGCCCATGCGCCGGTACTGCGGGTCGCGCGTGAAACTGTGGAGGTAGTAAGCGGATTCGACGATCTCGGGCCGCAGCGGGTAGCTCGGAAGCTTGATCTCTTCGGTGCGGTAGTCCCAACGCTCCGGCTCGATGCCGTGCGCGCGCCACATCTTGAAGCTGGCGGCTTGCAGGCGGCGCGCGCGCGCGAGGTCGCCGTCGAGCACTAAGACGGCCGGAAAGAAGGCGTCGAGCGCGCCGAAGGTGGTGGCGGTGCGTCGGCCGTCGCGCATGTCCGCGCGCCCGTACCAGAGTTCGCCGCCCGCCTCGTCCGCCAGGTACTTGTGCGCCGCCGCCACGCTCTCGCGCCACATCCGCCGGCAGTCCTCGTCGCCGAACAGCAGCCAGCACTTCAACAGGTATTCGTAGTAAGAGTCTATGCCGCCGCTCAGGTGGCTGCTGGTGTTCGTCCACGCGCCGGTCTCGACGTTGATGCGGCTGCCGACGAGGCCGGTGGCGGGCGCGCGCCGCTTGTAGACCTCAACCAGCGCGCGCTTCGCCTTCTCGTAGAAGACGGGCTTGCGCGTGAGCTTACTGAGCGTGCCGAACTCGACGAGCAGCGTGCCCGCCTCGGCCGGGTTGGTCTCGGCGTCGCGCACCTGGCCCGTCTTCAGGTTGACGAAGCGATAGGGGAGGCCGGTGGGCGAGGCGAACGCCGGCAGCAGGCGCGTGCCGAGGTCTTCGGCGAGGGCGAGCAGGCGGCGGTCGCCGGTCAACTGGTAGCAGGCGAGCAGCGCGCCCAGGTGGCGGATGGTGATCTCGAAGACTTGCACCTGCACGTCTCGGTCGAATGATAGATGCGCGACGACGAACGCCCTGGTCTCGGCCGCCTCGCGCGTCAGCCCCATGAGCAGCATGGTGTCAAGCGCGTCCACGGGCGTCATGTAGAGCGGCTGCTCGTACCAGTCTCTATAGGTCTTCGTCAGCGGGCGCAGTTCGTCGTGCCCCCAGGCGTAGCGCCTGTAGCCGCGCCACGCGTGGAGGAACTCTGCGCGCACGCGTGCGGCCATCTGCGGATCGCCGGCCGCGGCGCGCGTGCGACGCGCCGGCTGCGCGGCCGCCATCGGCGCGAGACAGAGCGCGCAGGCGAGACCGACGGCGGTCAGTCTTAAACTGGACATGGTGCGGCCTCCCGAAGTTTGGCTGGCGACTTTAACTAACGGTTAATTCAACACAGAGTACACAGAGGAGACACAGAGGGCACAGATTTTTTTTACTGTGTCCTCTGTGCTCCCTCTGTGAACTCTGTGTTAACCCGGCCACACGCGACCCGCCACCACCGCTTAACGCGCCGCGGGCTGGCGCTTGATCCACCAGGAGGTGTAGCGCCCGCCGTAGAGATAGTCGAGGATGAAGAGCTGCGGGTCTGTGCGCTCGCGCACCTGCCGGTCTTGCAGTTGTATCTTCCCGCCCTGCACGGTGAACGGGTACGCACCGTAAGGCTGTCCGTCTATGTTGAGCCGGACGGTGTACGTGCCGTCTTCGCGCAACAACTCGCCGGCCTTCGTGTAAGCGTTCGGGTCGCCGCCCGCCGTGCGGAACGAGAGGTCGAGTTGCAGCCAGCGCGGCTCAAGCCGGAGCGTGCCGTCGTCGGTCGCCAGCACCTTGCCGTCGCGCGCGCGCACGACCTGCGCCTGGTACGGCACGGAGCGTCTGCCGGCGTGCCCCGCCTTGTCCTGCACCCACGTCGTGAACCGCAGAGACGATTCGGGATCGTTGCGCTGGTAGAAGATGTTGCCGTACTCGTTCCAAGGCCCTTCGACGAAGTAGCGCGGGCCGGCCGGCTGGTACGGGTCGTCGCTCGGCACGGAGACGACGTTGAAGGGGAAGCGGTAGAAGGGCTTGCCTTCGAGCTGGAATTCGAGTTCGTAAGCGCCGGGCGCGAGCGGCTTGATCGTCTCAGCGCCGCCGACCACCTTGTAGTGGCTCAACTCCCACAGCCCCGCGATGTTCTCGCCGTACCAGACGTAGGTGTTCAACGCAGGCCCGTTCGCGCGCTTGACGACGGTGGCGAGCGTGCCGCCGTCGTCCGGGTTGTAGGCGTAGTTCGTCTCGCTCTGCCGCGCGGGCGCGGGCAGGCAGACGGCGTAGAGCTTGTCGAGCCGCAGCCGCCCGTCCGCGTAGCCGACGCCGACCGCGCCCATCAAGCTCCAATAGCTGATGCCGGGTACGCACGGCGTTTGCGCCTTCTGCGCCAGCGCCGGCCGCGCGCCGCCGCACAACAGCCACGCGCCGAGCGCCAACGCACCGATCCGCCACTTCAACATTCGCAGCCTCCGTTGAGTTTCACGTCTGCACCGGGCGGCGCGACGCGACGCGCCGCCCGTCTTCGGGCCGGCGCACTATAGCAAACGCCCGAGTCGCGCGGAAGACGTGCGCGCCGCCCAGCACGCACGCGCCGCCCCGACCGGCAGACTTACGCGCCCGCGGCCCGCGCCAGATTCGACGCGCCGCGACGTTATCATTGCCGTGGCGGACGTAAACCGAAGTTGACGCGCTCAGTCGCGCGCGTTTAGCATTCAGCCAAGCCGACGTTCAAACTTTCGCTGCGTGCCGGATGAGGGGTGGCGTTTGCCGCTGACGTGGAGACAAATCGGTGAGCTTACGTTCCTGATCCTGTTCGCCACCTTCCACGGCTACGGCGCGGCGTGGCTCGCCGTGCGGATGCTCTTCCGCCCGCACCGCCCCGTCAAGCTCTGGGGCCTGACCGTCTGGCCGCAGGGCATGATCCCGCGCCACCGCGAGCGCCTCGCCCTCTCCATCGGCAACGCCGTCGGCAACGAACTGCTCGCGCAGGACACGGTCGTGGACGCGCTCTTCGCCACAGACTTCTTCCGGCGCAAGGTCGCCGAGCTGATCGCCGGCTACACGGACGACCTGCTCAACACCAACTACCCGTCGTTCGTCGAGGCGCTGCCCACGGGCGTGCGCGCGCCCGTGCTCGACGCCATCAGCGCGCTGCAACTGCGCGTCGCCGACTACATCGCCGCCGTCCTGCGCAGCGAGGAGACCGCGGCGGCCATCAACAACTTCATAGACCGGCGCGTGGACGAACTGCTCGCGCGCCGCCTGAGCGAAGCGCTCGACGAAGAGACCTACGAGCAGATCGTCGGCTTCGTCGAGGGCCGCTTCCGCAACATCGTCACCGAGCGCAGCTTCGAGACGAAGGTGCGCGACTTCCTGGGCGCGCGCATAGACGAACTGGCCCAGAGCCGCGCCACGCTCGCCGAGGTCTTCACGCCCGACACGGTCGCGCTCGTCAAGCAGCGCATAGACGCGCAACTCGGGCCCATCGTCGAGCACCTGACCGGCATCGCCACCAACCCGCGCACGCGCACGCAGATCGGCGCGCTCATCAAGCGCGAGGTGGACGACTACTACGCGCAACTCAACTTCTTCAAAAAAATCTTCGTCTCGCGCGACCGCATCCACCAGGAAGTGGACGACATGGTCAACAAGACCCTGCCGCGCCGCGTCCAGGAGTTCTTGCACGGCGAGGCGTTCGAGCAGGAGGCGCGCGCCTTCCTCGACCAGACGATTGACAACGTGCTGGCGCGGCCCATCAACGAACTGGTCGGCCAACTCGACCCCGCGCGCCTCGAACTGATCAAGTCGGAGATCGCCGAGCGCATCCTCGCCATCGCGCGCGGCGCGGAGCTATCGAACGCCGTCTCCGCTTACGTCACGGACGCGCTCGCGCGCCTGCGCCCGCACACCGTGCGCGCGCTCCTTGAGCACGCCAGCCCCGACTCGGCGCAGCGCTTGAAAAACTTCCTGGCGAAAGCACTGCTCGGCGTGCTCGCGCGCGAGGAGACGGCGCGCATGGTCAACGCGATCCTGACGGCGCAGATCGAACGCCTGCTGCTCGCGCCCATCGGGCGGCTCTCCGAGCAGATACCCGCCGCCTCGGTCGAGCGCGCGCGCGACGCCCTGACCGAGCGCGTCACGTCAGCGGCGCGCGAGCGCCTGCCCGTGGCCATACAGGAGTTCGACATCGGCGGCATCGTGCGCAACAAGGTCGCCGCCTACCCGGTCGAAAAACTTGAGGCGCTCGTGCTCTCGGTCGCGCAGCAACACCTCCGCACCATCGAGTTGTTCGGCGCGGCCATCGGCTTCTTCCTCGGCGTCTCGCAGGCGCTCTACTTCGGCATCAAGTACTACCTCGCCGGGCACTGAACATGAATGAGCAACCACGAAGACACGAAGATGACGCGCAGTTTGATATTTGTGTCTTCGTGTCTTCGTGGTTAAATCACGTCCGGCGCTCTTAATCCCCTCCGGCCGAAAAAAGCCGGGCAACCGTCGCAGCATCCCCGCCCACAAACAGTCTGACAACCCCTAAGAACTTACGGCACGAACGGACGCGCCCGCGCGCCAGTCTCCGAACGCGCGGCGCGGGATGAAGTGAATGAGGGTGCAGCTTAATAAATTCCACGCCGCGCTGCTCGCGCTGGCGGCGCTCGCGTCGCCGTGGCCCGCCGCGTTGGCGCAGACGGACGCGGCGCAACGGCCGCGCACGGTCAACACCTCGCACACGACGACCGCACCGGCCGCGCCTGACGCGCCGGCCAGCCCCGCGCGGCCGGGGCCGGGGCAGTTGGACAGGCGGGCGGAGTACGACGAGTCGCCCTGGTCGGACAGGTACACGGGCGGAAGCGTCCCGCGAGGCGAGTTGGTCGCGGGCGACACGAACGTCGAGTTGACGGTGGACGTGCCGGCGTTCCGCCTGACGTTGTGGCAGTCCGGGCGCGCGGTCAAGGCCTACCGCATCGGCGTCGGCATGAAGGACTACCCGATCATCATCGGCGAGCGCGACGCGACCGAGGTCATCTGGAACCCCGCTTGGATTCCGCCCGACAGCGAGTGGGTCGCGGGGCACAAAGGGGTCAAGCCGGGGCAGGTGATCAAGGCGGGCGACCCGCGCAACCCCATCGGCAAGGTCAAGATTCCGCTCGGCGGCGGCTACCTCATCCACCAGGCGAAGGGCGCGGGCGATCTCGGCAGCCTCGTCTCCCACGGCTGCGTCCGCATGATGCTCACGGATTTGCTCGACCTGGCCGCCAAGCTCAACGCCGCCTACGGCGAGCCGGTCACGACCAAAGAGATCGCCGGCGCGCTCCGCTCCAAGCGCGCGCTCGTCGCCGCGCTCGACCCCGCCCTCAAGGTGGACATCAACTACGACACGCTCGTCGTCCAGGACGGCGCGCTCCACGTCTACCCCGACGTATACGACCGCGGCGCAAACACCGTCGCCCGCCTCCGCGCCGAACTCACCGCCAACGGCGTTCACGCGGCGCAGCTCGACGACTCGACGCTCGAAGCCCTGCTCGCGCGCACCAAGCCGCGCACCGAATACGTCGTCCCCCTGGACAGCATCGCCGCCGGCCGCGCCCTCACCGACGGCGAACTCCGCCCCATCATCCCCGCACCTGCCAAACGCAACGTCACACGGCGCACGCGCTGACGGCCGAGTCTGCCGCAGCCGGGAGCGCGGGCAGGGATGTCCGCGCTCCCGGCTGCGGCCTGCGTGTTACTGCCCGACGTATTCCCAGTGCCAGGGTTCGTAGTAGTAGGGGCGGAAGCCGAAGCGGCGGGCGTTGCGGACGAGCCAGCGGTAGGCGGGCGTCTGCGTCTGTAGGGCGCGGTTGGCGTCCTTGGTGCTGACGGGGTCGCCGCCGACGTAGAGATCGAGGGCGCGGCCCGTGAAGTGCGGGCTGTTGACGGCCAGTCCGGCGCGGCCCGACTGCGGCTCTTTGCGGCGCAGTTCCTCCTGCCGCTCGCGCGAGCGGAACGCCGAGACGATCTTGAGGTACTTCTCGCCGAGCACGCGGTCGGCGGCCGCGGCCGCGACCATGCGTTTGTAGGCGGCGTAAGTCTCTTTCTCCACCTGCCGCTGGTCGTCGGGCCGGGACGCGTCGTAGAAGTCGGTCGCGGGCGCGACGAGGAGTTGATCGGCGGTCGGGTAGGCGCGCGCCTTGAGGCGGTGCGCCTGCCAGTCGGCGACCAGCTTGTAGAGCGTGTCGCCGAAGAGCACGCCGCTCGGCGCGAGTCCGGCCCCGCGCTGCCAGCGCGCGAGCGCCTGCGCGAACTCGGCGCTGTCCGCCGCGGCCTCCGTGTCGAGCGTGTGCGCGATGAGCGGAACGTAGATGCCCCAGCCGCGCTGCTCCTTGCCGCCGAAGACCCACGAGAGGTCTGTGCGCAGTTGCGCGTTCTGCCGCCCGGCGGCGGCCCAGCCGGCGTCCGCTGCGGGGGCGGCCGGCGCACTCGTCTTCTTGACCGCGCCCGACGACGCCGGCCGCGCCGTGCGCCGCCCCTGGCTGTAGCCGGGCCACGCCAGCGCCAGCGCCAGCGCGCACAGCGCCGCGCACGAGAGCGCAACCGGGAGTAAGACTTTCTGGCCTGTCATCTGGTCGGTGAATTTACGAACGTCTGCGGGCGCGGGGGCGACTTGCGGCACGGGAATGAGATGCCCGACGGGCGCGAAAAGTTGAGCCGGCGGCGCGCGTCTATTTGACGAACAGGCGTATTAATTCGGTGATGTGCGCGAGGTGGTGATCGTCGTGCTCGGCGGTGAAGAACGCGAGGTCTATGACGCGCATCGGCTGTTGCAGACGCGGGTGCAACGCCGACAGCCCCGCCCGCTCCGCGCCCAGTTCTTCAAAGCGGCGCACGAGCGCCAGCCGCTCCGCGCGGAACTCGGCGAGCAGTTCGGCCAAAGGGCGCTCGTTGTGCCGCGCCTCGTGCGTCTTGCGGTTCTGCAAGTCGGCGGGCGTGAGCACCGCGCGCCCGGCGGCGTAATCGCCGAGGCGCGCGTGCTCCAACTCTTCGAGGTCGAGCAGGTGGCCGGCGTGCTCCTGCATCGCCCAGCGTTCGCCGTCGCGGCGCGTCAACACCTCGCGCGGCAGCCCCCTCAGCCGTTCCTCCAAACGCGCGGGCGTGCCGCGCAGACGCTCGACGACGTTCGGGTACAACTCCAACGGCAGCGCGAACGCGAACTCGCGCGCGAACCAGAACGAAGGCATAAACGCCACCTCACGGAATCAAGCTGAACCGACCGGGCGCGACGCCCTCATGATAGCGCAACTCGCGCGCGGCCGCTGCCGGCCCGGCCTGACTTCCGCACGCCCCGCGGCGCTTGACCGCGCCGCCCGCCGACAGGCAAGATGTGCCGCGATGTTGTACCGCAGTCGGCCCCCGCGCGGCGCGTCTCGCCGCCCCGCCAGCTTCCACGCAAAACTTTTCGGCGCGCTCCTGCTGCTCGCCGTGTGCGGCGCGGCGCGCGCCGCCGCCGCGCAGACGCTCACGCGCGAACTCACCGCCACACCCGCCGCCGAAATCTTCGTGCGCAACGAGACGGGGCGCGTGACCGTCGTCGCCGAAGAGGGCGACGAGCGCAAGGGCGTCTCGCTGCGCGCCGAAGCGGCGGGCGCGCCGCTCGCCGAAAAGGACGTTGAGACCAAGACCGACGGCGGGCGCGTCTCGGTCGAAGCGCGCCCGCGCAGCGCGCGCGACCGCATCGATCTGACGCTCGTCGTGCCGGCGCGCGCGCGCGTGCGCGTCGAGACGAGGGCCGGGGCGGTGGACGTGTCCGGCCCCTTGAGCGCGGCCGCGGTCGTCACCGACACGGGCACGATCCGCGCCGACGTGCCGACCGACGCGCTCAGCTACAGCTTCCGCTGGCAGGCTAGCCGCCCGCGCTTCTTCAGCGAACTCGCCCTGGGCAAAGTGCGCGAGCACGCGGGCGGGCGCTTCGAGATCAGCGGGCGCATGGGCGACAAGAAAGCGCCCAAGACGCAGCGCGTCCGGCTCGACTTGCAGACCGAGCGCGGCGTCCTGCTCTTCGGCGTTGACCCCGCGATGGTGCCGAGCGACCTGCGCGAGCGCCCGCTCACCGAAGCCGCGCGCGCCATCATCCGCAGCGGCAACGTGGACATGATCGAAGCCATCCGCAAGATCGTCCCGCGCTACGTCGGCGAGTACGCCGCGACCTTGCCGCCGCGCGCCGCCGCGCCCGCGCTCGCCCCGTTCCACGCGCCCGACGCCGTCGTCACGCCCGCCGCCGTCACCGCCCACGCCGCCCGCGTCAACGCCAGCGTGACCGACGGCCAGGGGCGCGCCGTGCCGGGCTTAGAAGCCGCCGACTTCATCGTCTACGAGAACGGCCAGCCGCGCCCCGTCACCGACGTTGTGCCCACGCACACGCCCTTCAACCTCGTGCTCCTGCTCGACGTGTCGGGCAGCGTCGAGGAGCGGCTCGACTTCATCCGCAAAGCGGCGATGGATTTCCTCAACACCGTCAGCCCGCAGGATCGCATCGCCATCATCAGCTTCCGCGACGACGTGCAGCTCGTCTCCGACTTCACCACCGACCGCGCGCTCCTGCGCGAGCGCCTCCGCGAGATCGAGGCCGGCGGCGCGACCTCGCTCTACGACGCGCTCGGCTACACGCTCGTTGACACGTTGAAGCCGCTGCGCGGCGAGCGCACGGCCGTCGTCATCCTCTCGGACGGCGACGACAACCGCTCCTTCGTCCCGTTCCCGGCCGTGCTCGAAGCGGTCGTCGAATCGGGCGCGCTCATCTACCCGCTCTACGTCCCGTCGGGTCTGATCCCCGACTCGGCCGCGCCCGACGCCGCGACCACGCCCGACCCCATGCGCGCACGCTTCCTCACGCTCACGTCGCGCGCCGACGCCGAAGGGCGCAAGCTCGCCCAGGTCTCCGGCGGCGTCTACTACCCCGTCACGCGCCTGGACGAACTGCAACGCGCCTACGACGACGTGGTCGCCCAACTCCGCACCGCCTACACCATCACCTACTCGTCCGCCGCCACCGACGCCGCCGCCGCCCGCCGCCTCCGCGTCCGCCTCGCCCGCCGCAACGACGCAGCCGTCCGCCTCAGCCCCGCCGTCGCCGCCGCACCTTGAAGCATGAGGCGCGGCTATTTTTAGCGGCGCATTAGTGCTACCATTTGCCCGCAACGCTAAACCCGGCCGGCGGCGAAGAGCATGAAGCGTCTTAACGTCCACATCCCGCAGCACGAGCTTGCGAGCTTCTGCCGCCGGCACTACATCCGCCGCCTCGCCCTCTTCGGTTCGAGCCTGCGCACTGATTTTCGGCCCGACAGCGATGTGGACGTGCTGGTCGAGTTCGAGCCTGAACACGTGCCCGGTTTTCTGCAAATGGCCCGGATGAGAAGCGAACTCTCACGGCTGTTGGGCGGGCGGAAAGTTGACTTGTGTACGCCGCAGGCACTGAGCAAACTATTCCGCGACGAGGTCTGCGCCTCGGCCGAAGTGCAATATGAACAACAGTGACCTCAACCTGCTGCGCTTAATGCTTGAGGCGGCGCGTGACGCACAAAGTTTTGTGGCCGGCGAGACGCGGCGGAGTTTAGACGCGGACAAAAAGTTGCTCTTTGCCTTGACTAGATCAATCGAGACTATCGGCAACATCGCTGAGCGCGTGCCGGCCGGAGTCAGGGCCGAGTGCCCCGACCTACCGTGGGCGGAGTTGACGGAGTTGTCGGCCTCCTTCACCCGCGTCTACTTCGGCATTGACGCAGACATGTTGTGGCAGACGGCGACGAGGGAAGTGCCACAGGTCGCATCTGCCTTGGAGCGGGCCATCGCCGCAAGCAGCACCGAATGACGCGCTCGCTGCTCCTGTCTCTGTTTGACGAAGCGGAGCGCCGGCCCCTGACGGTCTCGGAGTTGACCTCGCAGGTGCGCGGCGCGCTGGAGAACCGTTTCGCCGCGGTCTGGGTCGAGGGCGAAATCTCGAACTTCAAGGCGCACACCTCCGGGCACTGGTACTTCACGATTAAAGACGAGGGCGCGCAGTTGCGCGCCACCTGCTTCCGCGGCACGAACCGCGCCATCCGCTTCCGCCCCGAAGACGGCTTGCAGGTGCGCGCGCGCGGCCGGCTCACAGTCTACGAGCCGCGCGGCGAATACGAACTGCTCGTCGAGGGTCTCGACCCGGTGGGCGCGGGCGCGCTGCGCGTGGCCTTCGAGCAGTTGCGCGCGCGCTTGGCGGCCGAGGGGTTGTTCGACGAGGAACGGAAGCGCCCGCTGCCGCTGCTGCCGCGGCGCGTCGGCGTCGTCACGTCGCCCACGGGCGCGGCCCTGCGCGACATACTGACGATCCTGGCGCGGCGCACGCGCACCGTCAGCGTCGTCGTCGCGCCCGCGCGCGTGCAGGGGGCGGGCGCGGCGCGCGAGATCGCGCGCGCGATTGCGCTCGTCAACGCGCACCACCGCGCGGCGCTCGCGGCCGGGCGCATGGACGAGACGGTGGACGCGCTCATCGTCGGGCGCGGCGGCGGGTCGGTCGAAGACCTGTGGGCGTTCAACGAGGAGGAGGTGGCGCGCGCGATCCGCGCCTCGGAGATTCCGGTCATCTCGGCGGTCGGGCACGAGACGGACGTGACCATCGCGGACTTCGCCGCGGACGTGCGCGCGCCCACGCCCTCGGCCGCCGCCGAGCTGGTGGCCGCGCGCGAGGACGAGGTGGCGGCCGAAGTCGCCACGCTCACGCGCGGACTGCTGCGCGCCGTCAAGTATCGTCTGCTCGACGAGCGCGCGCGCGTGCAGGCGTGCGCGATGTCGGCAGGCTTCGACGAGGTGCGGGTGCGTCTGCGCGCGCACGCGGCGCGGCAGGCCGAGGCGGCGCACAGGCTTGAGCAGTTGATCGCGCGCGCGGGCGCGCGGGCGCGTCGCCGCTTCGAGCAGGCGGCGCGCAGGCTCGCGCCGGCCCGCGTCGGCGCGCAGGCCGCGGCCGCGCGCGCACGACTCGTCGCCACGCGCGCGGCCTTGCAGGCGAACATGGCGGCGCGCACCGACGAGGCACGCGCGCGGCTCGAAGTGGCCGTCGCGCAACTCGCGGCGCTCTCGCCGCTCGACGTGCTCGCGCGCGGGTATGCCTTAGCGACCGACGAGCGCGGTCGCCCCTTGCGCACGAGTCGCGCCGTGGCGCGCGGCGCGCGCGTGCGTGTACGACTGGCCGAAGGCGCGCTCGGTTGCCGCGTCGAAGAGGTCGAACAGGAGTCGGGCCGCGCAGGGCCGAGTGAGGAATCGGTCTGAACGTGTCGGGGCACAGTCCGTCTAACGAGTCGCGGGAGGAGGCCGTCTGATGTCCACGCTGCCGGGCGACAAGAGCAAGAACAAGCGCCGCAGCCGCATCGTCGTCAACGTCGAAGACGCGCGAGGGCCGGCCGCGCGCGGCCGGCCGACGGTGCGTCGTATGCCCGGCGCGCGCCGGCCTCGTTTGCGTAACCCGCGCCTGCTCGTGCCGCTCGCCGTCATCGTGCTCGTGCTGGCCGCGCTGCCGCTGGGCGGTTACCTCTGGTGGCAGTCGTACAAGGCGCGGCCCGACTACGCGATTGTGCTCGCGCTCGACGCGGCGCGGCGCGACGACGCGCAGGCGTTCGACGCGCTCGTGGACGTGGACGCGGTCAGCCGCACGCTCGTGCCGCAGGTCATGGCGCAGGTGCGCGCGCCGGGCGGCACGCAGATCAACTCGCCGCAACTGCGCCGCCAGGTCGAGGCCAACGCCGCCGTCCTCCTGCCCGGTATGCGCGAACAGTTCCGCGCCGTGCTGATGGGACAGATCAAAGCGGGTCTCGCGCAAGCCGGCATGGACGACTCTTACTTCATCGTGCTCGCGCTCGGCGCGCCCCGCATGATGGAGATCAAAGAGACGCCGACGGCCGCGGCCGCCAACGAGTCGTTCGCCACGGCGACGTTCAAAGCCAACGGCCGGCCCGTCGAATTGACCCTGCGCCGCGCGCTCGCGCAGACGAACGCGAACGCCGCGCGGCCGACAAATGCGAACGGCGCGATTCCGTCCGCGTCGCCGGGCGTCGCACCACCCGGCGGGACGCAGCCCGCGGCGGCCGGCGCGAACGGCTGGCGCATCGTCGGCGTCAAGAGCGACGAGGTGGCCGCGCGCGTCGCGGAGGCGCTGGTGCGCGTCTATCCGCAGGGGCGTTGACGGAAGAGAAGTTTGCGGAGTCAGGAGTCAGAAGCCAGAAGCCCGTTGGTTACGAGTGGGCTGACGGGTGAGAACGAAGAAGGCGCATGCGTGAGAGCGAGTGCGGCCGGATGAGAGTGGCAAAGGCGGCCGGATGCGAATGAAGAAGACGAACGGATGAGGACGAAGAAGACGGAAGCGCAGGGGCGTTCGTTCGAGGCGGCGCTGGCGGCGCTCGAACAGATCGTGCGCGAGCTGGAGCGCGGCGACCTGCCGCTCGAACGCAGCCTGGAACTGTTCGAGCAGGGCGTGCGCCTCTCGCGCGAGTGCCAGGAGCGTTTGCAGGCGGCCGAGCGGCGCATCGAAGTGCTCCTGCGCGACGACGAGGGGCGCGCCGTCGTCGGCGCGTTCGCCGAAGACGAGTTGACGCGGCTGACCGAGACCGACACGGACGAGGATGAAAGCGCCTTCTGAGCAGACGGGCGCGGTCGTCGAGCCGACGACAGGCGCGGGCGGCGAGCCTGCGGCGGCCGCCGCGTCCGACGTACACGCGGAGGCGCGTGGCTTCCTCGCGCGCTGCCGCGAGTTGGTGGACGCGCGGCTCGCGCAACTCGTGCCGCCGGCGAGCGTGACGCCGCAGGCCGTCCACGCGGCGATCCGTTGGAGTCTGTTCGCGGGCGGCAAGCGGCTGCGGCCCGCGCTCGTCATCGCGGCGGGCGAGGCGTGCGGCGCGCACGTATCACAACTGCTCACGACCGCCTGCGCCTTCGAGCTGATCCACACCTACTCGCTCGTCCACGACGATCTGCCCGCGATGGACGACGACGCGCTCCGCCGCGGTCGCCCCACCTGTCACGTACGCTTCGGCGAGGCCAGCGCCATCCTCGCGGGCGACGCGCTGCAAGCCTTAGCCTTCCAGTTGCTCGCCGAAGACGAAGCGTTGGCGGCGGCGACGCGCGTCCGGCTCGTGGCGGAACTGGCGCGCGCGGCGGGCACGCCCGCGGGGATGGTCGCGGGGCAGGCGTTGGATTTGGCGGCCGAGGCGCGCGCCGTGTCGGGCGCGGAGTTGGACGAGATTCATCGTTACAAGACCGGCGCGCTCATCACGGCCGCCGTCCGCTGCGGTGCGCTCGCCGCGGGCGCGGGCGAGGCGGAACTCGGCGCGCTGACGACTTATGCCGCGCGCCTCGGGCTGCTCTTTCAGATCACGGACGACCTGCTCGACGTGACCGCCACGGCCGCAGACCTCGGCAAGACGCCCGGCAAAGACGCCCGCGCGCGCAAAGCCACCTACCCGGCGCTCTACGGTCTCGACGCGACGCGCGCGCGCGCCCGCGCCGTCCACGACGAAGCGCAGGCCGCGCTCGACCAACTCGCCACGCGCCCCGTCGCGCTCCTGCGCGCGCTCGCCCAGTTCGTGCTTGAGCGTGAGGCTTAAGGCGAACTGGAAGTTGCTTGTAGCGGGCGCTCAGATCAACACAGAGTACACAGAGGAAGCACAGAGGACACAGAATTTCTTACTGTGGCCTCTGTGCCTCCTCTGTGTACTCTGTGTGAACCCGGTCGCGCGCCACCCGCAACCAGAAAGTGATCTAGCTCTGGAACGCCGCGAGCACCTCGTCGGCGTGCTCGTCCACGTTGACCTTGTCGAAGACGTGTTTGATCTTGCCGTCCTTGCCGATGAGGAACGTCTTGCGCGTGACGCCCATGTAGTCGCGCCCGGCGAAAGACTTGGGGCCGTAGACGCCGTAGGCGTCCGCGACCGCGTGATCGGTGTCCGCCAGCAGCGTGAACGGCAGGTTGTACTTGGCCGCGAACTTCTGGTGCGACGCCTCGTCGTCGAGCGAGACGCCGAGCACCTTGATGCCCGCCTGCTCGTAGACCGAGTGCGCGTCGCGGAACGAGCACGCCTCCTTCGTGCAGCCCGGCGTGTCGTCCTTCGGGTAGAAGTAGAGCACCACGTTCTGCCCGCGCAGGGCCGAGAGCGTGACCTCGTTGCCCTGCGCGTCGCGCGCCGTGAAGTCGGGCGCAGTGTCGCCTGCCTGTAGCATGTTCGATCTCCTCGCCGGCCTGAATTGTTAAGCGTGCGCGCATTGTAACACCGGGCGCGCGGCGTGAGCCATCGCGCGTCTTAGCGCGCCATCAGTTGTTCGATCTCCTCGATCTGCTTGGGCGCTTTGGCGGTCAGGACGCGGTGGCCGTCGGGCGTGACGAGTACGTCGTCTTCGATGCGGACGCCGATGCCGCGGTACTGTGCGGGGATGTCGTCGCCCGCCTCCGCGATGTAGAGACCCGGCTCGACCGTGATGATGACGCCGGGCTGGAGCGGCCGATCCGCGTCGCCGTCCTTGTAGCGCCCCACGTCGTGCACGTCCATGCCGAGGTAGTGCCCGATCATGTGCATGTAGAAACGCTTGTAGGACTCGTCTTCGACGAGCTTCGCCGGTTCGCCTTGCAACAAGCCGAGGCGCACCATGCCCTCCGTCAGCATCGTCCGCGCGCGCTCGTTCAGCTCGCCCATCGTCACGCCCGGCCTGACCAGCTCGACGCACGCCGTCTGCGTTCCGAGCACCGTCTCGTAGACCGCGCGCTGCGCCGCCGTGAAGCGCCCGTTGACGGGGAAGGTGCGCGTGATGTCGGAGGCGTAGCCCTGATATTCAGCGCCCGCGTCCACGAGCAGCAGATCGCCGTCGCGCAGGGGCGCGTCGTTGGTGACGTAGTGCAGCACGGTCGCGTTAGCGCCGCCGCCGACGATGGAGTTGTAGGCGGGCGCGGTCGCGCCGTTGCGCCGGAAGACGTACTCGAGCAGCGCCTCGATCTCGTACTCGTTCATGCCGGGGCGCACCTGCCGCATGGCTTCGACGTGCGCCTCGGCGGCGATGTCGGCGCTGCGCTGCATCAGGTCGATCTCTGCCGGCGACTTCACCAGCCGCAGTTCGTGGAGGATGACGCCGGGGTCGGTGATCGCGTCGGGCGCGCGGTAGAGGCGCGTGCGCAGGCGCATCGCGCGCAGCGTCTGGACGAGCGTCTGATCCAGTTCGGTGTTAACGCCGAGCCGGTAATAAAGATTGCGCGCGCCGTTCAGCAGGTCGCGCGCCTGCTCGTCGAACTCGGCGACGGGGAACGCCTTGTCCGCGCCGTAAGCGGCGACCGCGCCCTCGACGCCCGCGCGCCGCCCGTCCCAAGTCTCACGTTCCGGGTCGCGCGGGCGCACGAAGAGCGTGTACTTGTGCTCTGGATGGTTGGGCGCGATGACGGCGACCGCTTCGGGTTCGGGGAAGCCGGTCAGGTAGTAGAAATCTGAGTCCTGGCGGTAGCGGTACTCTGTGTCGTTCGAGCGCGTGCGCTCCGGCGCGCTGCTCAGGATGGCCACCGAATCCGGCTCCATGCGCCGCATGAACTCGTCGAGTTGGGGTCGTCGCATACTTCGTCTCCTTCACGTGTTCGCGTTAACGCGCATTGTAACCGAGCGGCGCAAGACCGCGGAAACGAAGACGGCTGCCGCGCGGCTGCGGCTTCCATTCCGCGGGCTTTCGTTCGATAATCTGCCGCAGTCTCTGACCCGATTCGACGGCAACCGTTATGGCGACACAGACAATCGAGCAGGCGGCGCGGACGCGCCCCGAAGAGATCATCTCTTACGACCCGGCGACGGGCGCGGAGGTGGGGCGCGTGCCGGTGGCGAGTGAGGAAGAGGTGCGGGGTGCGGTGGCGCGGGCGCGGGCTGCGCAAGGTGCGTGGGGCGCGCTGTCTTACCGTGAGCGCGGGCGGGTGGTGCTGCGGGCGCGGGCCTTGGTGCTCGAAGAGTTGGAGCGGATCGCGGAGCTGATCGCGCGCGAGGCGGGTAAGCCCGTCGCGGAAGCAATCGCGATGGAGCTTGTGCCGACGCTCGACCTGATGCAGTTCTTCGCGCGGCGCACGGCGCGGCTGCTGAGGTCGGAAAAGATCGACATCGGGCAGTACGGGCTGATGGGGCGCACGTCGCGGATCGTCTACAGGCCGCTGGGCGTGGTCGGCATCATCTCGCCGTGGAATTTTCCGTGGGCGATCCCTCTGGGCGAGGTCGTGATGGCGTTGATGGCGGGCAACGGCGTCGTGCTGAAGCCGAGCGAGTTGACGCCGCTCGTGGGGCTGAAACTCGCGGAGGTGTTCCGGCGCGCGGGACTGCCCGAAGGCTTGTTCGGCGTCGTCACGGGCGGCGGCGCGACGGGCGCGGCGCTGGTGACGGCGGGCGTGGACAAGGTGATGTTCACGGGCAGCGTCGCCACGGGTCGGCGCGTGGCGGTAGCGGCGGCCGAGCGGCTCGTGCCCTGCGTGCTCGAACTCGGCGGCAAAGACCCGATGCTCGTGCTCGAAGACGCAGACCTCGAAGCGGCGGCGCGCGCCGCCGTGTGGGGCGCGTTCGCCAATTCGGGGCAGGCGTGCGCCTCGGTCGAACGCTGCTACGTCCAAGCGCGCGTGGCCGAGCGCTTCACGGTGCGCGTCGTCGAGCTGACGAAACAACTCAAGCAGGCCGCGGGCACGGAGGCCGGCGCGGACGTGGGCGCGATGTCGAGCGAGCGGCAGTTGCAACTCGTGGAGGCACAAGTAACGGACGCCGTCGCGCGCGGCGCGCGCGCGCTCACGGGCGGGCGACGCGCGGCGCAAGCACCGGGCGGCTGGTTCTACGAGCCGACCGTGCTAGTGGGTCTCGATCACATGATGACCGTCATGCGCGAGGAGACGTTCGGGCCCGTCCTGCCGATCCTGACGTTCGAGACCGAGGCCGAGGCCGTGCGCTTGGCGAACGACAGTGTCTTCGGTCTGACCGCGAGCGTGTGGACGCGCGACGTGGCGCGCGGGCGGCGCGTGGCCGAGCAGATCGAGGCCGGCACGGTCATGGTCAACGAGGTGCTCTACACGCACGGCATCGCGCAGACGCCGTGGGGCGGCTTCAAGCAGAGCGGGCTGGGGCGCACGCACGGGCGCGCGGGTCTGCTCGAATTAGTCGCCGCGCAGCACGTACACGTCAACCGCGTCACGCTGCTGCCAGACCTGTGGTGGTTCAACTACACGGAGCGCGCCGCCGCGCTCTTCCGCGGGCTGGCCCGCCGCTTCACTAACGACTCCGTGCTGCAAACCTCGCTGCTCCTGCCGCAGATGCTGGGGCGCTGGCGCGAGTGGTGGCGCGCACGCCGCTGACGCCGCAATGACCAAGCTACAGCGCGCCGCGGCCCGGTCGTCGCCGCGCCCCGCGGCTTAGTTCAACTGGAAAATATTCTATTTCCGTTACAAACGCCTCCTGCTGACTTTTACGCTTGCGCATTATTTGCAATCCGGCTATATTGCGCTGCCTCCCGAATCAGCGTCTCAAGACAATTCGTGTTGGCGGCTCGTTTTTTGCGCCGGTTTAAGACGTAAACTCGCAGACCGGCTGTGTTAATTTCCGCGCGAGCGGTTCGTTAGCTGACCTCATTAGGGTAGTAGTGTTTTTTTTCTTTGTCCGCACTGATTCCAAACGTTTCAGTCGCTTGCCCTTTCCTCCTCATCAAAGGGTCGCCGGCCGGCCGGCGATCTACCCTGCAAGACCTTTACACATCTCGGAGGCAGAATGAAGAAAGCTACGATCTCACTGATCCTGTCTGTCCTGTGCGCCGGCCTGTTCCCGCCGGCGCGACCAGCCCAAGCCCAGAGCGCGGTGGCGGAAGAGCACCGCGCCGAGGTTGTCCGGCCCACGCACGAAGACGTGTCCCGCCCCCTGCGCGAGATCACGCCCAAGCACAACGTCAGCACTAACCCCGAGCACGAGTTGAAGGCGCTGCCCGCGCAGATCGACCGTAAGGCCGCGCCCGGCGTCCAAGACCCGCTCACCACGCAGAGCGTCAGCGCCAGCGCGGCCACGACCGTCCAGGGTCTCAGCTTCGACGGCGTCGGCATCGGCGGCGGCTACACGCCCGACGCCGCGCCGCCCGACACCAACGGCGCGGTCGGCGCGACCCAGTACGTCCAGTGGGTCAACGAAGACTTCGCGGTCTACGACAAGGCGACGGGCGCGCGCGTCTACGGCCCCGCCGCCGGCAACACCCTGTGGAGCGGCTTCGGCGGCCCGTGCCAGTCGTTCAACGACGGCGACCCGATTGCGCAGTACGACAAGGTGGCGAACCGCTGGATCATGACGCAGTTCGCGGTCTCCTCGACCCCCTACACGCAGTGCGTCGCCGTCTCCGACACGCCGGACGCGACCGGCACTTACCACCGCTACTCGTTCTCCTACGGCACGGACTTCAACGACTACCCGAAGCTCGGCGTCTGGCCGGACGGCTATTACATCACCTACAACATGTTCAAGCGCGGGCGCACCTTCATCGGCTCGAAGGTCTGCGCGTTCGACCGCGCCGCGATCCTCGGCCAAGTCGTGCGCCCCGTCACGCAGCAGTGCGTGCAGTTGAGCAGCAGCTTCGGCGGCTTGCTGCCCGCCGATCAGGACGGCCTGACGACGCCGCCAGTGGGCGCGCCCGAAGTCCTCTTGAACTTCGGCACCAACTCGCTCAACCTCTGGCGCTTCCACGTGGACTGGACGAACTCGGCCAACTCCACCTTCACGGGCCCGACCAACATCCCCGTCGCCGCGTTCACGCGCGCCTGCGGCGGCGGGACCTGCGTCCCGCAACTCGGCACGTCGCAGAAGCTCGACTCGCTGGCCGACCGTTTGATGTACCGGCTCGCCTACCGCAACTTCGTCGATCACGAGGCGCTGGTCGTCAACCACTCGGTCGCCACGAGCGGCACGACGGGCAGCGGCGTCCGCTGGTACGAACTCCGCAGCGTGACCTCCGGCACGCCCACCGTCTTCCAGCAGGGCACGTTCGCGCCCGACAGCCAGTACCGCTGGATGGGCAGCATGGCGATGGACAAGGTCGGCAACATCGCCGTCGGCTACAGCCGTTCGAGCAGCACCGCGAACCCGTCCATCTACTTCACGGCGCGCAACCCGACCGACCCGCTCGGCACGATGAGCCTGGCGGAGACGACCATCGTCATCGGCGGCGGCTCGCAGCTCGCCACGCTCGCGCGCTGGGGCGACTACAGCAGCCTGTCGGTTGACCCGGTGGACGACTGCACCATGTGGTACACGACCGAGTACCTCAAGCAGAACGGCACGTTCAACTGGAGCACGCGCGTCGGCACGTTCAAGATCACCGGCTGCCAGTAAGACGGCCCGCCGGTGTCTGTTCTAACCAGACTTGCCTGAAGGTTTCGCGGTTGTCTTTAACGCACGGGTTATGAAACACAGAGGCACGGAGGAGCACACGGAGGAAAGTTCTTACTGTGTCCTCTGTGTCTCCTCCGTGCCCTCTGTGTTGATCTAAGCGTCGCTTAAAGACGCCCGCGAAACGATTCGCCCCAACGTTTTAGCTGACGGTCAGCGCAACCCTTGACCACACCTCGCCCGCGGTCTCGGGCCGCCGAGCCGGCGCACACGTCGGCCCGGCCGCTCCGTCAGCCGATAACCGATCCCCCGAAGACGTTACGCGGCCCCCGCGCGGGGGTCGTCCGCCACACCTTTCATGTCCCGTTTTAGGAGGAGCTATGAAGAAGATACTCGCGTTCGTTATCGTCCTCGCCCTCGCGGCCCTGACCTTCACGCCCAACTTCGCGCCCCGCGCGCGCGCGCAACGCCAGGACGCAGAGGCTAAGCTGCGCCACAACAAACACGCCGTCCCCGGCCAGTACGTCGTCGTCTTAGACGACACTTACGTCGGCGCGAAGGGCGAACTCTCGGCCGCGCCCACCGTCGCGCAGGACATGGCCGCCGCCTACGGCGCGAAGGTGGACAAGGTCTACAAGCACGCGCTCAACGGCTTCTCGGCCAAGATGAATGAGGAGCAGGCTCAGGCGCTCAGCCAAGACCCGCGCGTCCTCTTCGTCGAAGAGGACGGCATCATCCACGGCGACACCGTCCAGTCGAACCCGCCGTGGGGGCTGGATCGCATCGACCAGCGCAACCTGCCGCTCGACGCCGCCTACAACTACACGCCGACCGGCGCGGGCGTCCACGTCTACGTCATTGATACCGGCATCCGCACCACCCACACGCAGTTCGGCGGGCGCGCCTCCGTCTCCTACGACGCCCTCGGCGGCAACGGGCAGGACTGCAACGGGCACGGCACGCACGTCTCCGGCACTATCGGCGGCTCGACCTACGGCGTCGCCAAGGGCGTCACGCTCCACGCCGTCCGCGTGCTCGACTGTTCGGGTAACGGCACTACGTCGGGCGTCATCGCGGGTGTGGACTGGGTGACGAACAATCACGCCAGCCCCGCGGTCGCGAACATGAGCCTCGGCGGCGGCGCGTCGTCGGCGCTCGATACGTCCGTGCAGAACTCGATCAACTCCGGCGTGACCTACGCCATCGCCGCCGGCAACGACTACGGCGTGGACGCCTGCACAGAGTCGCCCGGCCGCGTCGCCGCCGCCCTGACCGTCGGCTCGACGACGAGCACCGACGCCAAGTCCGACTTCTCCAACATCGGCACGTGCGTTGACATCTTCGCGCCCGGCTCGTCGATCCTGTCGTCCTGGTCTACGTCCGACACGGCGACCAACACGATCAGCGGCACTTCGATGGCGACGCCGCACGTCGCGGGCGTCGCCGCGCTCTACCTGCAAGGCAACCCGACGGCGTCGCCCGCGACGGTCGCCAATCAGATCATCACGACGGCGACGACGGGCGTGCTGACCGGCATCGGCACGGGTTCGCCCAACCGCCTGCTCTACTCGCTGCTCACCACGGGCGGCGGTGGCGGCGGCACGCCGCCCGCGTGTGCCGGCGGCACGCTCTACACGGGCACGCTCACCGGCACGGGCAGCTCCAACTATCAGCCCGGCGGCACTTACTACTACAGCGGCGTGAGCGGCTCGCACAAGGGCTGTCTGGTCGGGCCCAGTTCGGGCGCGGACTTCGATCTGTACCTGCTCAAGTGGAACGGCTCGGCGTGGGTCATCGTCGCCCGCTCGGAGAGCGCCACCTCCAGCGAGACCATCTCCTACAGCGGCACGGCCGGTTACTACATGTGGCAGGTCTACTCCTACAGCGGCAGCGGCAACTACAACCTCTGGATTCTCCACCCGTAACCTCGGCCTTAATGCCGGGAGCGCGGGCATCCCTGCCCGCCATGAGCGCGTGAGCGCGAAGAAACGAAGCGGCGGCACGCAACGTTAACGTTGCGTGCCGCCGTTACTTCGTTAGCGTGCTGACGCACGCTTGGTGGGCAGGGATGCCCGCGCTCCCGGCAGAGAGGCCCGCGTTCCCGCCCGCGCCTTTTGACCTTTGCGCCCCGCGCCCGTACATTTTCGTCGGAGGCTTGAGAGGATTTTGTTGGCCCGCTGGATGCACGCGCGCGAGCGCCGGCTCGCGCGCCGCGACACGAACCGGCTCGTCCGGCCCTTCGAGTGGGGCGCGGATCACGTCGGCGCGCACGCGCACGACGCGGGCGCGGCCGCGCTGCTCGCCGAGCACGCCGCGCGCGCCGTCGCGCGCAGCGACGAGTTCTTCGCGCTGCCGCCGATCACGGACTACCGATTGAGCGGCGACCTGCTCACCTGGACGAGCGCCGTGCGCACGCCCGCGCCGGAGAACGACACCGTCCGCGCGCGCTTCTTCCCGCCCGTCACGAAGTCTGACGTGCGCCCGCGCCGCGCCGTCCTGCTGCTGCCGCACTGGAACGCGCAGCCCGAAAGCCACGTCGAACTCGGTCACATCTTCGCGCGCCTCGGCATCGCCGCGCTGCGCCTGTCGCTCCCTTACCACGACGCGCGCCGCCCCGCCGGGCTTGAGCGCGCAGACTTCCTCGTCTGCCCCAACGTCGGGCGCACGCTCCAATCCATGCGCCAGGCCGTGCTCGACGCGCGCGCCGCCGTCGCTTGGCTGCGCGCGGCAGGCTACGAACGCGTCGGCATCATGGGCACGAGCATCGGCTCGTGTACCGCGTTCCTCACCTTCGTCCACGAGCCGCTCATCGCGGCGGCCGTCTTCAACCACGTCTCCGGCTACTTCGCCGACGTGGTCTGGCGCGGGCTTTCGACCGAGCACGTGCGCGCGGGCTTCGGCGCGCACACGACGCTGGCGGAGCTGCGCCGCTACTGGCTGCCGATCAGCCCGCTCGCCTACATAGACAGACTCGCCGCACAGCCGCCGCGCCCGATGCGCTTCATCGCCGCCCGCTACGATCTGACCTTCCCCGCTGACCTCTCGCGCGACCTGCTCGCGGCCGTGCGCGCGACGGGCCACCCGCTCGAAGCACACTGGCTCCCCTGCGGCCACTACACGCTCGGTCAAGCCCCCTGGAAGTACATTGACGGCTGGAAGATCGTCACCTTCCTCCGCAAGCACCTCTAGGACGGTTTGTGGTTGACTTCACCCGACGAAAAGATCAACACAGAGGGCACAGAGGAGACACAGAGTACACAGAGTTCCTTACCGTGTCCTCTGTGTCCCCTCTGTGTACTCTGTGTGAAACCGGCCGCGCGCTACTCTCAACTGCAAACCGCCCCAGCGCGCAATAGCACCCTGCTTTTGCCCTCGAAACGTGTTCCGCTTTGGTCAAAGGGCGTAAACCTTCGGTCGAAGTGTGTCCCGATGCAGTTTAAGCGTGTACAGGTAAGGATTAAATATGTACCGATGCAAATTAAGTGTGTGAAGATTTGAATTAAGTGTGTACCGGTGAGGATTAGATGTGTACCGATGCAGATTAAGTGTGTAAAAGTGCGGTCGAAATGCGTTCCGCCTCGCGCGGGGGCTTAGAAAACTCGATTTAAGTACGCCGCGGGCGGGCTGAAGTCTCAGCCGCCGAGGAGTTGCGCGAGCGCGGCCAGTTCCTCTTCGGTGAGGAAGCTGAAGGCGAGGCTGAAGCCGGCGTGCGGATCGACGGAGGCGACTTGCCCGCGCAGCCGCAGCCAGTCGCCCGCCGGCCGCTTCAGAGACAGCAGCAGGAACTCGCCCACCTCGGCCCGGCCGAGCGTGTCTATGAAGCAGCCGCCCATGCTCAGGTCACTCACGCGCGCCTGGTGGCGACCCGACAAGCCTTCCCACCACGCCTCAATCGAGACGGCGCGGCGCGGTTCCTCTCTGCGTTCGTGCGACATGGTAGTTCCCTCTAACACTAAAGGCCGGCGCGCGCCTAGCGCAGCGAGTCTAAGAACATCGCTTCGACGCGGGCGGCGATCTCGCGCGTGCGCGCGTGCAGGTCTTCGGCGCGCGCGCGGTGCTCGGCGGCAAACTCCTCGTCTTCGATGGCGGCGGCGTTGACCAGGACGTTGTAGCGCGCGCTCGCCACGGCCGCGCGCGCGAGCTGCGTGCCGGTCGCGGCGTCCGAGAGCCACGCCTCGTCGCCCAACTCCGCCAGCGTCTCCAACAACTCGCACGCCTGGAGGCCCAGGCGTGCCACTTCGAGCGGCACGACGGCCGCGCCCTTCAAAGCCTCTTCGACGGCCCGCGCGCGCCGCCGCCGCTCGTCTTCCCCGCCGTCCGGCAGCCGCCGCGCCGCCAGCACCCGCGCGAACGCGGCCGCGTCTTCGTCCACCGCGTCGGCGAGGCGCGCGCGCAGGTCGGCGAGCGCCTGCAAAGCCTCTTGCGCCTCCGCGCCAGCGCCATCGCCGCGCCGCGCGAGCAGCCGTGCTAGCGTCTCGCCGAGCGCCGCCGCGAGCGCGCCCGCCTGCGCCGCCGCCGCACCGCCGCCCGACGAAGAAGCCGGCAGCAGTTGGAACGCCGCGCGCTCCTCCGCCGTCGCGCTCGAAGGCGACAAGCTCGCTGATGACACGCTCGCTGCCGGCGCGTCCGACGCCGACGCGCTTGCCGACGACGACAGGCCCGACGATGACAAGCTCGGCGATGACGGATTCAACTCTTCGGTCTGCGTTTCTTCGGCCGACGCTTGCGTGCGGCGTTCCCCCTTCTCGATCTCCTGCGCGATGCGGTTCTCAAGGACGAGGGCGGGCGTGAAGTTTTCGAGTTGGAGGAAGTATTCGGCGGCGCGGTCGAGCGCGGCCTGCGGGACGAGACCGACCAGTTCGCTGCCGGCGACCGACACGCCCCAGCGCGCCGCCTCGCGCGCGACGGCCGCGAACGCGTGGTGCAATGTCGTCTGCTCGAAGCGCACGAGGTTCATCGAGACCTGCGTCAGCCCGCGCGCGGGCAGCGCGAAGCCGAGCGCCTTCACGTAGCGCAGACCGCCGTCGCGCCCGCGCACCGCCCGCGCGACGCGGCGCGCGATGCCGACATCCTCCGTGCGCAGGTGGACGTTGTACGCGATGAGAAAGGGCCGCGCGCCGACGACGCACGCGCCCGCGCGCTCGTGCAGCCGCGCCGCGCCCACGTCCGGCGCGCGCTCCGGCAAACGTTCGATCTCGGCGCGCAGTTGCTCGAAGCCGCCGCGCCGCACGTCTTCGAGGTTGACGCGCTCGGGCCTGAGCGCCGCCGCCTCGTAGAAGTAGACGGGCACGCCGACCTCCGCGGCGATGCGCGCGCCCGCCTCGTGCGCCAGCCGCACGCAGTCCGCCAGCGTCACGCCGCGCACGGGCACGAACGGCAGCACGTCGAGCGCGCCCACGCGCGGGTGTACGCCCGCGTGCGCGCGCAGATCGATCAACGCGGCGGCGGCGGCCGCCGCGCGCACCGCGGCCTCGACCGTGGCCGCGGGCGTGCCCGCGTAGGTGATGACCGTGCGGTTGTGGTCGGGGTCGCTGTGCGTGTCGAGCACGAAGACGCCGGGCACGCCCGCGACGGCGGCGACGAGTTGCGCGACGACCTCCCCGCGCCGCCCCTCGCTGAAGTTCGGCACACACTCGACGATGCGCGTCCAGTCGCCCACGGGCTTTATGCTCTCACTCTTCGCGGCGCGAGGGCAACGGAAATTTTGCGCCGCCGCGGTCGAAAAAAAACGAGCCGCGGTGTTGTAAGCCGCGCGGCGGAAACGTTAGACTGAGATTAGACAGCCCGGTCGCAACGCTGTCCTGCCATTCCGACTGTTCCCTGGAGAAATCATTTCATGTTCACTCGACGCAAGTTCTTGCGCGCGAGCGCCGTCGCCGCGCTCTTCGCGGGCGTGCCCCTTCGCTCGTCGGCGCGCGCGGGCGCGCACGCCGCCGCCTTCCCCCTCCCCTACGCGAGCCAGCTCGACCCGGTCTACTATCTGACGAAGGCTTCGTTCGTCCCCTACCTGAAGTCGCAGTTCAACGCGTACGCGGGCGAAGACGGCCGCGCGCTGCCGCTGACGCTCGTCGGCGTCAGTGATCTGCCGCGCCCGCGCGGCGCGGACGTGCGCGCGCTGGCCGGGCGCGAGGGCTTCTCGCTGCTGTTCACTTCAGGCGGGCGCAAGGCGCTGCCGCAGGCCACCTACCGGCTCAAGCACGCCGCGCTCGGCGAGTTCTCGCTGCTCATCGTGCCGGTGAGTCAGGGCCAGGCGGGCGGCGCGCGCTACGAAGCTGTCGTCAACCGGCTCTACTCTTAAACGGCCGGCGGGCGGCGCGACCCGCACTCGGTCTTACCCGCGCCCGCGTCTACTCTTGCTCGGCGCGCCGCCGCCGGCTTAAGCTGCCGACGATGAACGAACAGACGCCGCCGCCCGCGCTGACGCTGCGCCCCGTCGCACCCGAAGACGAGGGCTTTCTCTTCACGCTCTACGCGAGCACGCGCGCCGACGAGTTCGCGCCGATGGGCTTGAGCGAAGCGCAGCTCGCGCCGCTCCTGCGGATGCAGTTCGAGGCGCAGCGCCGCGCCTACAACGCTCGCTACCCGGCGGCCGGTCATCAACTCATACTGCTCGACGGACAGCCCGCGGGCCGCATCTGGGTGGCGCGCGAGGCGGACGCGTTCACGCTCGTGGACATCGCGCTGCTGCCCGCCGCGCGCGGCGGCGGCCTCGGCACGCGCCTCATCAAAGACCTGATCGCCGAGGCTGACAGCGCCGCCCGGCCCGTGCGCCTCACGGTGCTCAAGTCGAACGACGGCGCGCGCCGCCTCTACGAGCGGCTCGGCTTCGTCGTCACCGCAGACCTCGGCGTCTACTGGGAGATGGAACACCGCGCGCCCGCCGCGACGCGTTGAACCGCGCGAGGGACGTGACATGGCTCCCACCGACCGTTTCATCAACGACCGCAAGAGCGCGTGGCAGCGGCTCGAAGACCTGCTGGGCCTGCTCGACCGCATGGCCTTGCGCCGCCTGCACCGCGAGGAGGTGCGCGAGCTGGGGCGCATCTACCGCCGCACCGCCTCCGACCTTGCGATTGCGCGCGCCGAGTCGCGCGATCCGCGCTTAGTCAACTACCTCAACAGTCTCGTCATCCGCGCCCACGGCCGCATCTACCGCGCCGAGTCGGCCGAAGGCCGCCGCCGCATACGCCACTTCTTCCAGACCGAACTGCCGCGCACCTTCCGCCGCACGTGGCGCTACACGGCGACCGCCGCGCTCTGCTTCTGGGTCTTCTTCGCCGCCGGCTTCGTCGGCACGATGCGCAACGCAGACTTCTCGGAGCTGGCCGGCGTGCCCGCCGAGGAGCGCGTCAAGATCGAGACGGAGCGCCCGCGCTGGTGGCTCGAAGCGAACAAGGCCAACCAGATCGCCGCCGCCGGCATCGCCACCAACAACATCAACGTCACGTTCCTCGCCTTCGCCTGGGGCGCGCTCCTCGGCGTCGGCTCGCTCTACATCCTGGCCTACAACGGCGCGTCGGTCGGCGCGGTGCTCGCGCTCACCTACCGCGCCGCCTACGGGCACGAACTGCTAACCTTCATGGTCGGGCACGGCGTCGTCGAACTCTCCTGCATCTTCTTCGCGGGCGGCGCGGGTCTCATGCTCGGCAGCGCCATCCTCATGCCCGGCGACCTGACCCGCTTCGACGCCCTGCGCCTGCGCGCCCGCGAAGCCCTCGTCCTCGTCGTCGCCTGCATCCCGCTGCTCGCCGTCGCCGGCACAATCGAAGGCTTCATCTCCCCCGCCCCCATCAACCCCGCCTTCAAATACTCCGTCGCCGCGCTCACCGGCCTCGCGCTCTACACTTACTTGCTGCTGGCGGGTAGAGACGTGGAAACTTCAGAGTAGGCCGCGTTCCTTCACGCGGATGTAAGTCTCAAGCAGGTTGGGCACGAGGGCGGCGGTCGTCACGTCGAGGGCGAGGCCGCCCTGTTGTTCGACGAGGCGCAGGGCGGCTTCGCGTTGGAACATGATCTCTTCGGCGACCGACTGGTTGAAGAGGGCGCGCAGGTGTTCGGGCGGATCGGTGACGGCGGCGCGCAGGTCGCGGTCGGCGATGCAGACGACGAGCGGCAGGTGGCGCGGGCGCAGGAGTCGGAGCGACGTGAGCAGCTCGCGCGAGCCTTCCTCGTCCACCAGATCAGTGAGCACGACGACGAGCGCGCGGCGCTTGCAGTTGGCCGCGATGTGCTGGAAGGCGCGCGTGTAGGACGGCTCGATCAGCTCCGGCTCAAGCGCGTGCAGGGCTTCGATGACCGCCTCGGTCTGCTCGTGCCCGCGTCCGGGCGGGACGTAGGCGCGCACGCGCCGGCCGAAGACCGTCAGGGCGGTGTGATCGCCGCCGCGCTCGGCCGCCGACATCAAGGCCAGTGCCGCGTGTATGGCCGAGTCGAACTTCGTCTCCTGCTCGATGCGCGCGGTCATCAGGCGGCCGGCGTCCAGGGCGACGAGCACGGTCTGATCGCGTTCGATCTGGTACTGGCGCGTGGTCAGGCGGCCGCGCTTGGCGGTCGCGCCCCAGGCGATGTGGCGCAACTCGTCGCCGGGCACGTACTCGCGCAGGGACTCGAAGTCGCGCCCCTCGCCGCGCCAGGCCGTGCGCCGCCGCGTGGCGACGAGCGAGCGCGCGCCGAGCGCCTTCAACTCCGCCTCGCGCGCCCGCCGCAAGTTCGGGTAGACCTTGACGCCCTGCGGTTCGGCCGCGGCCGCCGTCACCCACACCAGCCCCAGCCGCGAGCGGTAACGCACGGCGACGCGCCCGAACTCGTAACGCCCGCGGCGCGGCGGCGTGAGCGTGTAGACGAGCGTCGCGCTGGCGCGCGGCGCGACGCGCACCGCCGCCTCGCGCGGCGCTTCGAGCCGGAGCGCGGGCGGGTACTCGTCCTTGACGCGCGCCGTGAACGGGCGCGCGCCTTCGTTGTAGACGTGGACGCGCACCTCCGTCTCCGCGCCGATGTGGAAGCGCCCGCCCAACTCGCGCTCGACGCGCACGCCCGCGGGCCAGCGGCTCAGGCGCGCGTCGAGCAGGGCGAAGAGGAGCAGCGCCGCGTCGTAGGCGAGGGTGGCCCAGCGCAGCGCGGGTCTGTGCCAGGACAGGGAGAGCAGCACGAAGCCGCCCGCGAGCAGGGCGTAGAAGAGTCTGGTGAAGACGAAGCGCATTGGTCGGTCTCGCGGGGGCGTGTGCAGTGTATGCGAGGCGCGCGGGCGGAAGCAATCAAGGTCTGTTCATTCTTGGACGTAACGGAAGGGGCGTTCACCACAGAGGCACAGAGCACACAGAGGATGCACGGAGGGTTGAATGCCGCTCAAGCCTCCGTGCTTCCTCGGTGAACTCTGTGCCTCTGTGGTGAGTTCTGATTCATTACGCGCAAGCTTGAGTCATCACCCGCTGTGGCGCGGGCGCGCGAATGCGTTTAGAATGCACGCGCTCTCGGCCCAGCTTCAGACTTTCACGCCCGTCCGCCGGTGCTTGCGAGGATCAACTATGAGACGCTTCCTGTTATGGCTGTCGCTACTCCTGTTCGTCTCGACGCTCACGTCGGCGCAGGAGCGCGCGCCCGCCCGTTCTTTGCGCGAGCGGACGAAAGACTTGCAGAAGCTCGACGGCTACTTCCCGCTCTACTGGGACGCCGACACGGGGCGGCTGCTCATGGAGATCGCGCGCTTCAACCAGGAGTTTCTCTACCAGGTCTCGCTGCAAACGGGCGTCGGCTCGAACCCCATCGGGTTGGATCGCGGCCAGCTCGGAGCGACGCACGTCGTCTTCTTCGAGCGCACGGGCCCGCGCGTCCTGCTTGTCGAGCCGAACCAGCGTTACCGCGCGCGCTCCAACGACGCGGACGAGCGGCGCGCGGTCGAAGAGTCGTTCGCGCGCTCGGTGCTCTACGGCTTCAAGGTCGAAGCGGCGGACGGCGAGCGCGTGCTCGTGGACGCGACCGCCTTCTTCCTGCAAGACGCACACGGCGTCGCCGACCAACTGCGCCAGACTGGCCAAGGCAACTTCGGTCTCGACGAGTCGCGCAGTGCGATTTATCTGCCGCGTACGAAAAACTTCCCGCTCAACACGGAGGTCGAGGCGCTCCTGACTTTCAACGCGCAGGGGCCGCCCGGCCCGCTCGTGCGCCAGACGACGCCCGCGCCGCAACACCTGACCGTGCGCGAGCACCACTCGCTCGTGCAGTTGCCCGACAACCAGTACCGCCCGCGCCGCTACGACCCGCGCGTCGGCAACATCCACATACAGTTCTACGACTACGCGACGCCGATCACAGAGCCGATTGAGCAGCGCTGGATCGTCCGCCACCGTCTGGAGAAGCGCGACCCGGCCGCAGCCGTCTCCGAGCCGGTCAAGCCGATCATCTACTACGTGGATCGCGGCGCGCCCGAACCGATCCGCAGCGCGCTCGTCGAGGGCGCGTCGTGGTGGAACGAGGCGTTCGAGGCCGCGGGCTTCCGCAACGCCTTCCAGGTGCGGCTGCTGCCGGCGGACGCCGACCCGATGGACGTGCGCTACAACATGATCAACTGGGTGCACCGCGCCACGCGCGGCTGGTCAATCGGCGACACGATCACAGACCCGCGCACCGGCGAGATCATCAAGGGCAACGTCACGCTCGGCTCGCTCCGCATCCGGCAAGACTACATGCTCGGCAGCGGTCTCATCCCGCCCTTCACGGCGCAAGACACGACGCGCGGCGGCACGGGCAACGACTTCTTACTCGGCGCCGCGACGTTGCGCGGCGGCGCGTGCGACTTCGGCGCGCTGCCCGACGACGACTACTTGGTCGCGCTCGATCCCGCGACCGACGCCGCGCAGATGGCGCTCGCGCGCATCCGCCAACTCGCCGCGCACGAGGTCGGGCACACGCTCGGCCTCGAACACAACTTCGCCGCCTCGACCTACGCCGGCCGCGCCTCCGTCATGGACTACCCCGCGCCGCTCGTCGAAGTTAGGAACGGCCAACTCGATCTCTCGAACGCCTACGCGCGCGGCATCGGCGTCTACGACAAGTTCGCCATCAAGTACGCCTACGCGCAGTTCAGGAACGAGGACGAAGAGCGCGCGGGTCTCGCGCGCATCGTCGCGGACGGCGTCGCGGCCGGGATGTTGTATCTGACCGATCAGGACGCGCGCCCCGCGGGCGCGGCGCACCCGCTCGCCAACCTGTGGGACAACGGCGGCGACCCGGTCGCCATGCTCCGGCACGAGATGGAGGTGCGGCGCATCGGTCTCGCGCAGTTCGGCCTGGGCAACATCCCCGCGGGCACGCCGCTCTCGCTGCTCGAAGCCAAGCTGCTGCCGCTCTACCTGCACCACCGCTACCAACTGCAAGCCGCCGTCAAGACGGTCGGCGGACTCTACTACACCTACACCGTCAAGACGGACGGCGCGCCACCGACGACCGGACGGAGCGGGGCGGGCGCATCGCCCGCGCCCGTCAACGAGATCGTGCCCGCCGCGCGCCAGCGCGACGCGCTCGCCGCCGTGCTCGACACCCTGCGCCCCGACGCGCTCGCGCTCCCGCCGCGCATCCTCGAACTCATCCCGCCGCGCGCGCCCGGTTTCGACGGCGGCACGATTGAGTTGTTCGCCAAGCGCACCGATCCGGCCTTCGATCCGGTCAACGCCGCGACCATCGCCGCCGACATGGCGGTCAGCGCCCTGCTCGAACCGCACCGCGCCGCGCGCCTCGTCCAGTACCACGCGCGCGACGCCGCCAACCCGGACTTCCAAGAGGTCGTCGCCGCGCTCGTGCGCCGCACCTGGCTCGAAGCCGCGCCGCGCGACGACTACCAGGCGACCGTCGCCCGCGCCGTCCAGAGCCTCACCGTCACGCGGCTGATGGACTTGGCCGGCGACGACGCGGCCGCGCCGCAGGTGCGCGCCGTCGCCACCGAAGCCCTGCGCGCCTTGCAGGAGCGCCTCAAAGCGCCCGCCGGCATGACGACCGCGGCCGAGGTCGCGCACCGCCGCGCCGCGCTCGACGACATCGAGCGCTTCCTCACGCGCCCCGACGCGCCGCGCAAACGCACCCCGCCGCCGCCCGCGCCCCCCGGCGATCCCATCGGCGCGCAAGGCACGCGCAACTAAGACGCTTCGCGGTTGAGTTAACCCGGCGCATAGCTAACACAGAGTACACAGAGGGGACACAGAGGACACAGAGGTTTTTACCGTGTCCTCTGTGCTTCCTCTGTGTCCTCTGTGTGAGACCGGCCGCGCGCTACACGCGACCGCAAACCGCCGAGGAGGTGCGTTCATGTTCATCGGGCATCACGCCGTCGGGTTCGCCGCCAAGCGGTTCGCGCCGCGCGCGTCGCTCGGCGCGCTCATGGCCGCGCCGCTGCTGGCCGATCTGTTGTGGCCCGTCTTCCTGCTCGTCGGCCGGGAGCACGTCCGCCTCGTCCCCGGTCTCATGAAGTTTTCGCCCTTCGACCTGTACGACTTCCCTTACTCGCACAGCCTCCTCATGCTCGTCGTGTGGGCGACGCTGTTCGCGCTCGGCTATTACCTCCGCACGCGTTACCGCGCGGGCGCAATCGCCATCTGGCTCGGCGTCGTCAGCCACTGGCCGCTCGACTGGATCACGCACCGACCCGACATGCCGCTCTATCCGGGCAGCGCACGCTACGGCCTCGGCCTCTGGAACTCGATCCCCGGCACGGTCGTCATCGAGGCCGCGCTGTTCGCCGTCGGTCTCTGGCTCTACGTGCGCACGACGCGCCCCGCGGACGCCATCGGCCGCTACGCGTTCTGGGCTTTCGCGGCGCTACTCGCGCTCGCCTACGCCGGCAACGCGCTCGCGCCGCAGTCCGTGCCGCCGAGCGTGACGGCGCTGGCCGTCTTCTCGCTCGTGATGGGCTTGCTGCAAGTGCCATGGGCCTGGTGGTTTGATCGGCATCGCAGGATCAGCGCGACGGACTGAACGAAACAAGCCTCACGCCAAGGCGCAAAGCCGCGAAGAAGACGTGAAGAGAATCATGCAACTCTTCGCGTCTTCTTCGCGGCTTTGCGCCTTGGCGTGAGAATTTTCTATCGCGGCACTTCGACCGTGTTCAGAATATCGGTGACGACGCTGTCGGGGGTCGCGCCGTCGAGTTCGGCTTCGGCGCGCAGGGTCAGGCGGTGGCGGAGGACGGCGCGGGCGATGTCGCGCACGTCGTCGGGCGTGGCGAATTCGCGCCCGCGCATCGCGCCCAGGGCCTTCGCGCAGAGCAGCAGCGCGACCGAGGCGCGCGGACTCGCGCCGTAGGCGACCGCCGGGTGCTCGCGCGTGCGCCGCACGATCTGCACGACGTAGGCCTGCACGCCCGGCTCCATGCGCGTGCGGCGCACCTCGGCGCGGCACTGCGGGATGGCGGCCGGCTCTTCGAGCGGGCGTATGTCCACCTGATCGAGCCGGCGCGCGTTGAAGCCCCCGTCCCACGCCGCCACGATGCGCGCCTCCTGCTCGGCGTCCGGGTAGTTGATGATGATCTTCAGGAGGAAGCGGTCGAGCTGCGCTTCGGGCAGCGGGTACGTGCCCTCGTACTCGATGGGGTTCTCGGTCGCCAAGACGGTGAAGAGCGGCGAGAGCGGGTGCAGCTCGCCGTCAATCGTCACCTGCCGCTCCTCCATCGCTTCGAGCAAGGCGGCCTGCGTCTTGGGCGGCGTGCGGTTGATCTCGTCGGCGAGCAGCACGTCTGTGAAGACGGGGCCGCGCCGCAGGGTGAAGGCGGCGGTGGCGGTGTTGAAGACGTTCGTGCCGGTGATGTCCGAAGGCATCAGGTCGGGCGTGAACTGGATGCGGCTGAAGTCCGCGCCGATGATGCGCGCGAGCGTCTTGACCAGCAGCGTCTTGGCCGTGCCGGGCACGCCCTCGATGAGCGCGTGCCCCTCGGCTAGAAGCGCGACCAGAACCTGCTCGATCACTTCGTCCTGCCCGACGATGACCTTGCGCAGCTCCGCGTTGATGTGTTCGACGGTCGAGGAGACTTGTTGCATTTTCGATTTTAGATTTTTGATTTTTGATTTTTTGTATTTGCGACTCAAGTGTGTTCGAGGAAATCGCAAATCAAAAATCTAAAATCAAAAATCCCATCGTCCTTTCGTCCGCGTTTAAAAAGTCGTTCACAACCGCGTCGCCTGCCTGACCTCGCGCGCGCGCATGCGGATGCCGAGCGTGCGTTCGAGCGCGCGCAGGCGGCGGACGAGTTCGAGGGCGCGCGCGGCCTTGACCGGCTCGCCGTTGATGGCGTCTTCGCACTCGCGCATCAGCGTCTCCAGTTCGGCGGCGTTCAGACCGGAGCGCGCGGCGACGCGGGCGGCGAGTTGCGCGCGCGGCACGGTCTGCGAGACGCCGCCGTAGCGCGCGAGCGCGCGGCGCGTGCGCGCGTAGACGTTCTCGATGGCGAGGTCGTAGGCGCGCGCGCGCTGTTGCAGCTCGGCCATCGAGGCGACGAATTCGAGTTTGGAGCGGCGGTCGGCGCGCGGCGCGGGCAGCGGCCGGGCGAAGCGCCGGCCGCGCGTCCAGACGACGGCGAGGGCAATTAAGAGCGCCTGCCCGGCGAGCGCGAGCACGGGCGTGCCCGCGAAGTAGGCGAGCAGTTGGTTCTCGGTCGCGGCGCGGCCCTGGTGGTACTCGTCGAAGGCGACGAGGCGGCCGGCGGGCGCGATCAGGTTGAGCGCGAGCTGCAAGTTGTCGGCGCGCTCGATGCCGTTGTTGGCGACGACGAACGGCTCGCTTAAGACGACGACGCGGCCGCTGCCGTAACGGTAGTCGGCGACGAGCGCGCCCTGCTCGTCCGCGAAGTGGAAGACGGGCGCGCTCGAAGGCTGCGCCTCTTCGCCCGCCGCGTCTGACTTGTCAGCGGCGGTCTCATCGCTCGATGACTTGTCAACGCTCGCCTCGTCGCCGGCCGGGTCGGTGTCAACGACGACCTCGCTGCTCGTCGCTTCGTTGGCGCGCGCCGCGGTCGGACTCGGCTTCGGCGGCGCGGTCGCGGTGGGTTTCGGCGGGGGCGGTTCGTCAATTTGATCTTCAGCGCCGCTCTCGTCTTCCGTCGTCGCTCCACTTTCGCGGTCTGCGGCGGCGGGCGCGCGCTTGTTGCCGACGCCGGTCGCGCCCGTGTTAGTCTCCGCCTCTTCGTCGTCGCGCGCGACGGGGCGGAGCTTGAGGCGGCTGGCGAAGCGCGTGGGCGCGATCTGTTCCACGTCCTCGGTGAGCAGCGTGGGCTGCGTGGGGCGGACGGGCTGCGCGCCCGCGGTCAGCCGCTCCACGTCTTCGGCGCGGTCGTCGCCGCCGGGCAGCGCCGTCGGCGAGGCGAAGAGTGCGTACACGTCGCCCGCCGGCAGCAGGCCGTAGTCCGGCGTGCGATCAATGACGACGAGCCGCCCGCCCGCCGCGACCCACGCGCCGAGCCGCGCCTTCTCCTCCGGCGTGTAAGGCACGCGCAGGCTGCCGACGACGACGAACGTGTCGGGGCGGCGGCGCTTCGTGTCGGCGAGCGTCGTCGCCGGCTCGCGCCAGCGCACGACCTGCTGGCCCGTCTCAAGCAGGTATTCGTAGAGCGCGCGCGTGCCCGTCGGGCCGGCGTTGTAAGTCGAGCGGTCGGGCCGCGCCTCCAGTTCCGGCTCGCGCTCGACCTGCACGTAGGAGACCGCGTTCAGGCCGACGAGCAGCGCCACCAGCGCCGCGATTGAGCCGATGATCAGGAGACGTTCACGCATAAGAGCAGTGACGAGTGACGAGTGACAAGTGACGAGTAAGAAGCTTGTCCTTCACGTCACCCATCATCTTTCATCTATCGCCTATCCCTGTTCCTTCCTGTCACCTATCACCTGTCACTATTCCTTCTTGTCACTCGTCACTCGTCACTGCTTTCTCGCACTGCTGTTGGAAGGCCGACCAGTCGGCGGGGTCGGCGGGGACGAGGCCGTACCAGTGGCGCTCGTAAGCGACGGTGAGCGGCTGGACGAACTGGAAGGCGCGGGCGTGGTCGCGCAGGGCGCGCAGGTAGTCGCGGTTCGTCTTGTGCGGCGCGAGGCGCAGCAGCTTGCGCTCGCCCAGTTCGTAGAGCACGGCGATGTAGGCCTTGCGCATCGCGCCGCGCAGGTCGCCCGCGCGCGCTAAGCCTTCGGCCTCCGCGAGCAGCCCGGCGGGCGTCTGTTCGGGCGCGAGCTGCTCGCCGAGGATGACGCGCGCCTTCGGCTGCTTGCGTGGCCGTACGAGCTTGCGCCGCAGCAGGCGCGGCCCGTAGCGCCAGAGCGCGAAGACGATGACGGCGACGCTCAGACCGTAGACGAAGCCGCGCGCCGCGCGCGAGAGCGACGTAGCCGTGCCCGGCTGCATCGGCCGGCGCTCCGGCATGAGGTTGCGCAGCCAGCGCAGAATCCGCTGCCAGAGTCGTTGGAGCGCGCTCTCCTGCGCCGCCTGCTCCTGGTTGAACTCGGGCCGTTGCAGGAGGGCGTGCAAGCGGCCCTTCTCGGCCGACTTGTCGCGCGGGGCTTCGGCGGGCCGCGCGCGCTCGGCTTCGTCGAGCCGCTCGTAGAGCGCGTGCAGGCGCACGTCCGCGCGTTCGAGCGCGGCGGCGCGCTCGGCGGCGTTGTCGGGCGGGAGTTGTTCAAACTCGGCGAGCGATTCTGCGAGCCAGCGGTTGTCGGCGCGGAGCGCGCCGCCGGGCCACTCGACCTGCGCCTCGGCGGGCAGCGCCGCGCGCAGCGCCGCCAAGCGCGCCGCCTCCTCACGCCGGAAGCGCGGCGTGCCGGGCGCGTCGCCGCCGTCCGCGCCCGCGGCGTACAACTCCATCAGACTCGCCAGCGCCTTGTCCGCCTGCGCCACGCGCGCGCGGTACTCGGCGAGCGGCACGGCGCGCGCCAGCCCCCCCGCCCCGCCCAACAGGACGAGCGCCAGCAACAAACGGCGAGCCGACAATGTGCGCGCGAACGGAAGCATCTTAATGACAGTAGACAGTAGTCAGTAGTCAGTAGTCAGTTCAAGGTTCAAGGTTCAGGGCGCAGTTAACATTGAACTTTGAACTTTGAACTGACTACTGACTACTGTCTACTGGCTGCTGACTACTGTTCTTTATCCCCTTACCTCTGTTCTAACCAGCGCGGGGGCGAGGGGGGCGATGCGGCCGTCGGGCAGGGCCGGCATCTCGCCGAGGCGCGTGGCGGCGAGCAGTTCGATGTCGTAGCCCTCGTGGCGCACGCGCTCGTCCACGTAGAGCAGCGAGAGGCCCAGCACCCAGACCGGCATCAGCAGGATGGAACTGATCTGCCCGACCACCTGGTAGCCGATGGCGTACCAGACGGGCCACTCCGACTGCGTCAGGTCGAACGGGTTGATGCCGTGCAGGTAGCCGTACCAGCCGAGCGGGATGAGCAGCAGCATCAGCGCCGAGTAGGTGGCGAAGGTGGTGAACAGGAACATCGCCAGCAGGCGGCGCACGTTGCCGCGCGCCAGCGCGACGCTGCGGCTGGCCGCGTCGAACACCTTGCGCCCCTCGATCATCAGCACCTGCGGCACGTAGGCGAGGTGGCCCATCAGCCAGAAGAAGAAGAGCACCGCGAGCACCACGTAGGCGAGCGTGACGACGGCGAACACCACGCCCGCGCCCGGCCCCCCGCCCAAGGCCGCGCCCGCCACGGCCAGCGTGATGCCGAACGCGAAGAAGAAGATGAAAGAGGTGACCAGGGCGGCGAAGAACGCCGCGAACGCCGTCACCAACGCCGCGCCCACCAGCCCCCAGAAGCGCGCCCGCACGTTCCGGTAGATCGTGCGCGCGCTGACCGGCTCGCGCCACAGGAGGTGCATCACCAGGTTGCGCGACGCGCCGCCCAGCACGATCAGCAGGAAGAACGGCCCCGACAGAGACAGCACCCAGCCCACGCACACGCCCACGACGTAGAGCGCGAGCCGCACGCCGGACGGCGTGACGGGCACGGCGCGCACGCAGACGGTGAACAGCACAGAGCCGAACGCCGCCACGACGACGGGCGGCGCGGCGGCGCGGATGAGCGTCCAGAAGTGGCGACGGTAGAGCCGGATCGCGCGGTCGATCAGATCGCCCGCGCCGAGCGGCGCAAGCCCGAAAGGTTCGGGGCTGTTCGTCGCAGTGGGCCACATGATCGTGTGAGCGCGCCGCGGCACGCAGGCCGCCGGAGTCGCGAGCGACCCCTATACTATCATAAGCGCGCGGGCGTCTGATGACCCGGCCGCCGGGCGTGTGCCGGCGGCCGACGAGACGACCGAAGCCGACGAAAAGCGGGGCAGCCCCCGCCGCGGCGGGGGCTGCCCCTGCAAGAGTTCGCCTCAGCCTGCCGGCTAGAAGTCGAACCTGATAGCCAACTGAATCACCCTGGGCGTGCCAACCGTGGCGATTGACTGCCCGGCCTGCGGGTTGTTCAGGTCGCTGACCGGCAGGGCGAAGTTCGGGTGGTTGAAGACGTTGAAGGCGTTCGCCTGTAATTGCAGGGTCTGGCCTTCGCCGATGCGGAACTTCTTGTGCAGCCCGAAGTCCATGTTCGCGAACATGGGCCCGGTGAGCACGTTGCGCCCCAGCGTGCCGTTGCACCACCAGCGCGTGGCGCTGATGACGACGCCGTTGCCGGGGCCGCACGCGGCGGCCGGGCCGATCTCGTCGGCGCGCGTGACCATGCCGACGAACTGGTTCCGGTCGAAGTAGCCGTCGGCGGGGCTGCGCTCGTGGAGGAGCGCGTTCTCCAGCGTGCCGGGGCCGATGAAGACGGCGCGATCCGTGAAGTAGCCGTCCGCGTTCGGGTCCTCGTTACTGTCGAAGACCGAGAAGGGCGTGCCCGACTGGACTTGGACGATGCCGGTCGCGACCCAGCCGCCGAGCCAGCGGTTCTCCTTGAAGAACGGCACCTCGTAGGTGAAGCCGGTGACGAACCGGTGGCGGATGTCGAAGTCGGCGCGGCCGCGGTCGAGCCGGATGTTGGTGTTGTCCATCGGGCGCTGGCCCGACCGGTTGTTGAACGCGTCGCTGACCTCGTCAATCGCGTGCGCGAGCGTGTAGTGGGCGTTGAACTGCACGCCGTTCCACGAGCGGTTGCGCACGCCCACCTGCCAGCCGTGGTAGCTCGACTTGAAGGCGTTGGTGCGGAAGTTGTCGCCGCCGATGTTGGGGTTGGGCCGGCGCGTGCCGCCGTTGTTGCGCCCGTTGGCGTTGGTGCGCCCGTTGAAGGTGTTGATGTCGATGATCCCGGTCAGCCCCCGCCCCGAGGTGTTGATGTAGTTCGTCTCGAAGAGGAAGTCCTTGGCGAACTCGTACTGGAGACCGCCGAAGAACTGCTGGTAGTACGGGATGTAGAGGTTCTCGTCCATGTGCCGCGGCGACGGCACCGGGGTGAACGCCGGGTTGTTGAAGGCCCTGGTGTTCGCCTCGGTGAAGGGCACGGTGTAGAGGCCGGGCGTGGAGAGCGGCCCGGCGGGGCGGCCCGCGCCGCCGCCGAACGCGCCGACCGTGTTGAAGGAGAAGAGCGGCGCGTTGAAGCGGATGTTCTCGAACAGGTTGTTCCAGATGCGGTCGTAGAAGAGGCCGCCGCCGCCCCGCAGGACGAGTTTCTGGTTGCTGAACACGTCCCAGGCGAAGCCCGCGCGCGGCGCGAAGTTCTTGTAGTCCTTCTGCCAGATTTCGTGGTCGCGCTGCTGGAAGCTGCCGCGGGCCACCTCGGCGGCGAGCGGGCTGTTGCGCGGGAAGAAGGGGTTCGTCGAGGTGGTCGGCACGGGCGTCGTCGGCGCGCCGAAGTAGAAGTTCGAGTCGATGCCGGGGCGGAAGTTATGCGGCGGGCCGAAGTACTCCCAGCGCAGCCCCAGGTTCAGGGTCAGGTTGCGCCGGAATTTCCAGTCGTCCTGGAAGTAGGTGGCCCACTCGTTGGCGCGGAAGCCGCGGTAGTATTCCGGCCGGTTCCCGGTCTGCGGGTTGACCGAGGCCTGCGCGAAGGTGAACCCGCCGAAGACCGGCTCGCCGAAGAGCGCCAGGTCGGCCTCGTCGCCGAAGAAGCCGTCGGTCAGCAGCTCCTCGACGCCGTGCGGCAGGATGAAGCCGTTCTTGATCGCCTCGAAGGCCGAGCCGTTGCGGATGCGGCGGTACTCAAGCCCGGTGCGGAAGCTGTGCGCGCCGCGGACGAACGACAGGTGATCCTGCACCTGGAACTGATTGTCGGTGAAGAACTGCGGCAGGCTGCTCGAACAGCCGAAGCCGACCGTCAGCGGATCGATGCCGGTCGCGACCGAGGGCAGGCCCTCTGTGTTGGGGCACTGCACGAAGTCGCGCCGGTGGCGGAGGTAGCTGAACTTGGCCTCGTTGACGACGGCCGGGCCGAAGGTGTGATTCCAGGAGACGCCGGCGAGCACCGAGCTGCCGGGCGCGACGAAGGCCGGGCCGATGGTCGCGTCGCCGCCGCCGTTCGTGTCGGCCGTGTCCGAGTCTTCGTAGAGGAAGGTGGCGTTGAACCGATCCGCCAGCCCCCTCGTGTGGTCAACCTTCGCCGTGTACCGGCCTACGTTGGTCTGGCTCCGGTTGGTGATCGTGACGCGCCCGTAGACGGGGACGGGGTAGACCAGCCCGCCGGTGAACAGCCCCGCGCCGATGTTGGCGTCGGGCACGCTCTGGGTGGCCAGCGGGAAGGGCTGGCTCGCGCGCAGGCGGATGAAGTTCGCGCCGAGCGTGCGCGACCGGGCGAACGCGCCCGGACACGCCTCGCCCAGGTTCTGGAAGCAGAAGCCGTTCGGGTCGCTCTCCTGGAAGGTGGCGAACCGGCCGCTCTGGACGAAGTCGAGGAACTGCTGGGTGGTGGTGGTGGCGGTCAGCGGCGCGCCCTGGCGCAGGCGCTGAATCTCGACCGTGCCGAAGGCGAAGGTCTTGTCCTTGCGGATCGGGCCGCCGATGGAGCCGCCGAACTGGTTGCGGACGAGCGAGTCGCGCACGCCCTCGCGGTTGGAGAAGAAGTCGTTGGCGGCCAACTTCTGCACGCGGTTGTACTCGAAGAGCGACCCGTGCAGCTCGTTGCTGCCGGAGCGCAGCACCGTGTCGGTCACGAAGCCGCCGCCCTTGCCGTACTGGGCCGAGTAGTTGTTGGTGATGACGCGATACTCTTCGATGGCTTCGGGCGAGATGCTGGTGATGCCGCCCGAGACGAGCGCGCCGCGCCCGCCCTGCCCCTGATCGTTATTATCGAAGCCTTCGACCAAGAAGTTGCCCGAGCCGCCGCGCGCGCCGTTGACGGCCGCGCCGCGCGTGCTGCCGGCAAATTCGTCCGGCACGGCCCCAGGCAGGAGGTTGATGAACTCGTTGGTGTCCCGATTCTCCAGCGGGTAATTCTCCCAGACGGTGCGCGTCAGGATGCCGGAGACGCTCGACTCCGAGGGCTGCGCCAACTGCTCGCCCCCGGCCGTGATGGTGACGACCTCGCTGGGCGCACCGATCTCCAGCCGCACGTCCTGGGTCACGGTCTGGCCGACCGTGAGCACCACGTCTTCCAACCGCGCCGCCTTGAAGCCGGTCGCGGACGCGACCTCGACGCGATACGTGCCGACCGGCAGGGTGTTAAAGCGATAAAGCCCCGCGTCCGTGGTCTGCGTGTTATAGGAGACGTTTGTGGCGAGGTTTGTGACCGTCACCTTAACGTTGGGGACGACTGCCCCGGTGGGATCGGACACTGTGCCGGTCAGTGTAGCGTTACCTTGGGCGAAAGCGCTCAAGCTGAGGGCGACAAAGAGCGCCAGTAGCGTCGTCGCCTTAAAGAACTCTTTCATGACCTTATGCTCTCCTTTCGGCGTTAGCCGAGCCGTCGCTGTCGTTGGCGTTAGCGTTGCGCGAGCGGCTCTGCCCGCCGCAATAAAGTTTGGTAAGTTGAGGGCCGACGCAAGGCGGGTGGAGCGTAACTTCACGTCCGCCTTAGATCGGTCTTCCAAAGTCGGGGGATCAAGTTTTCTGCAAGGAATATGCCAAGTCTGGCCCTTGGCTCGGCAGGGCGCTGCGATGCGGATTTATGCGCGCCGGCCGTCGCACCTGCCAGGCCGAGGCGCTGCCGACCGATCCATAATAAGTGCCGGCCGATCCATAAAAATGGATTTATCTTTTAATTTTCGTTCGACGCGGGGCTGCGCGGCGGGCGGATGGCGGGACACAGATCGGCAGATGCCGGCGCAGGCGGCGGCGGGCCCGGTCGGCAAAATTTCAGGGGGCGGCCCGCCAGCTTTTTGCAGCCGCTGGCGGCGCACCGCAGTGCGTGTCTTGGCTGACGCTAATACTCTAGCTGCCCGTTGTAGATCATGTCGGCGACTTTGTACTTCATGTTGAGGCGCAAGTCCTTGTTGAACTCGGCCACGAAGCGCACGTCGCCGCTGTCGGGCTTGAGCAACGGCTGCCCGTCCACTTCGCGCGGGAAGACGAAGATGGCCGCGCCGAACGGGTTCTGCTGCGGCGGCACGTAGGCCCGCACGAAGATGCGCTTGCCGTCCTTGCGCTCCAGGTAGCAGGTGTTCTTGAGCGTCTCGGTCACGGCGCTGTTGAAGGCCTGGAGGACGCGGCCCGTGAACCGCTGGTCGGTGGACTCGAACCAGACGCCGACGACGACGCGGCTCTCCTTGTTCTCGGCGAAGCCGCGGTGCTGGTCGGTGATCTGCCCGCCCTTGAGCGCGATCTGGCGCACGAGGGCCTGGCGGATCGGACTCGCCGACAGAAAGCGGATGCGGAACTTGACGCCCGTGGCCTGGTTGAGCGCGCCGTTGGTCGAGCGGTCGTTGCCCGGATCGGTGGTCGGCGCGCCGCGGCCCGTGCTGGTGGTCGCGCGCCCCTGCGTCGTCGGGGTGAAGAACATCTCCGACACGTCTTCCTCCGTCTGCGTCTGGCCCCAGGGCGAGTCGTTCAAAATCTTCTCGGCGTCTTTGTTCGACCACTCAGACCAAGCCTTGTACTGCTTCTGCGCCGCCGCGCCGGCGACCAGCGCGCAGGCGAGGGCGAGTGTCAACGCTGCTTGCTTCATCATGCTGCCTCCTGACTGAGTAGTGCGCGGGCGGCGGAGCGTCGGGAGCCGCGCGGACGCAGGTCATCTTACGCGATCAGGGGCGGAATGTTTAGCCGGGGCGGGCGGCGGTAAAAAGCGCGGGGCGGCGCGAACAGAGTCGTTCGCGCCGCCCCGCGGTCGGAAGGTGGTTGGTGGTTAGAAGTTGAAGCGCAGGACGAACTGGATGATGCGCCCGCCGGGATCATTCGTCGTCGAGATGTCGCGGTAGGCGTTCGTCGTCTGCCCGAAGTCGGTGCTCTGTAAGTCGGTGTACGCGAAGTTCACGACCTCAGAGCCGGGCGCGCCGATCTTGAAGTTCTGGTTGTTGATCGCGTTCAGGAACTCGGCACGCAACTCGATGTTGGTGTTCTCCGTGAACCTGATCTTCTTGACCACGCTCGTGTCGAACCGGAAGAAGCGCGGGCCGTACAGGACGAGGCGGCTGAAGCCGCACTGCCCGCTGAAGGCCTGGACGCAGCCGCCGCTGCTCGCGGGCGCGATGTAGCGGCCCGTGGGCACGCCGAGCGTCGAGTAGCCGGTCGAGCTGGTCACGTCCACGTTGAAGGCGCGGATGGTGTTGTCGATGATGTCCTGCGGCAGGAAATCAACGCGCGACGGGTTCTTGCGCACCTCAATCGCCTTCTGCAAGTCCTTCTTGGTCATGCCGACGAGCTGGACGTTGCCGAAGTTGAAGGGCGTGCCCGACTGGAGGCGGGCCGTGCCGTGCCACTCCCAGCCGCCGATGGCCCAGTTGGCGAGCTTGCCTACGTCGCCGCCCCACATCTTGCCGCGGCCGAAGGGCAGCTCGTAAATCCAGTTCATCTTGAAGCCGTGCCGGATGTCGAACGGCGAGACAGTGCGCCCGAGCCGGTCGTTGCGCAGCGTCGGCGGCTGGTCGAACAGGTCGTCGTTGCTGGCGTACATGTTCGTCTGCGCCTTCGACAGCGTGTAGCTGCCCTGCAAGAGCAGCCCTTGCGACAGGCGGCGGCGCAGCTCGATGGTCAGCCCGTCGTAGTAGCTGCGCCCCGTGTTGGTCACGAGGAACGCGCCGCCGAGGTAGTCGGGGTTGACGATGAACAGGTTGCGGGCCAGGTTGATGCTGGCCGCGTTGGCGCGCAGCCCCGCGCTGTTGAAGAGCAGCGAGGCGAAGCCCTGCGGATCGGCCCGGTTGGGCGAGAGCAGGCTGTAGAGGGCCGCGTTGCGGAAGTTGGCCGACGTGTACTGCGACGCGAGGTTCGGGTCGTAGGTGGACGTGCAGGCCCCGGCTGCGTTGGGCACGCAGCCGCGCAGGTAGCCCAAGGTGATCGGCAGCGGCGACGTGCCCGTGCCCTCGCCGAAGTAGGCGAAGTTGAACTGGCAGCCCGCCGTGGTCACGCCCGCCTGGCAGCGGTTAGCCGCGACGTTGGCCGCCAGGTTCCGCTGCATGGCCCGGAACTCGTTGAAGAAGTTGTTCTCGACCGTGTTGATCTCGTTCAGGTTGAGCTGCCGCCACAGCTTGACGCCGCGGTTGCCGACGTAGCGCACCTCGACGACCATATCCTTGGTCAGCTCGCGCTGGATGCCGCCCGACCAGGACTGCACGTAGCCCGTGCGCAGGTTCGACTCGAAGGCGTTGGCCGAGGCGCTGATCGATCCCTGCTGCGGGAAGGTCGGGGCGGCCAGGGTCGGCGGCGTGGTCGTGGCCGCGTCGCGGAAGTTCGAGCCGGGTGTCAGGTTGCCGATGGCGATGCTGCGCGTGGCAGCGGTGACGCCGCCGGGGTTGCTGCCCAGGATCGAGGCCCCGATGCTGAGACCTTCGCGCGTGGTCGAGATGGAGTAGCCGGCGCGCAGCACCGTCTGCCCCTGATCGCCGAAGAAGCGGTGCATGATGCCGCTCTTCCAGTCGGGGCTGTAGGCGAAGCCGACGCTCGGCAGGAACTTGCTGTGGTCGCTTCTGTAGGCCTTCACGCCCGGCTCAAGGACGTTGAAGAGCGTGGGCGACGCGCCGGACTGGACGCCGGGCTGGAACAGGCGGCCGAAGCCGGAGACGCCGAAGAGACCGGCCTCGGTGGTCTGCGTGACGGCCCGGTTCTCCGAGACAATCGGCTCCTGAATCTCGTAGCGCAGCCCGTAGTTCAAGGTCAGGTTCGGGCGGAAGCGCCACGAGTCCTGGGCGAACCCGCCGTACTCGCGCAGGCGGAAGCGGCGGACGGACTCGCCGAGGTACGCCAACTTGTCGCCCGACTCGTTCAGGTAGGCGTTGGCGTTGACGGCCGTGACGCGCCCGACCAGCAGCGCGTAGATGTTACGGATGTTGGTCAGGTCGGTGCCCGACGCGCCGGGGAAGTTCGCCGACGTGAAGACGCCGTTGACCGGGTCGGTCGTGTCCACGCCGAGCGTGAGCGAGGGCACGATGTTGTTGAGCGCGTTCGTCCAGTTGTTGTACTGCGAGAACGTGCCGCCCATGTTCAGCGTGTGCGTGCCCTTGACCCAGGTCACCGTGTCGGTGAAGGTCTTGACGGGCGAGTTGCGCCGCTGGTTGCTGCGCGCGGCGAACGGGCTGGTCAGGGCGAACGGGAAGTTGATGGCGAAGCCGCGCTGGTCGGCGAACGAGGCCGGCGAGACGGTGTCGCGGAAGAACGAGTTGCCGCCCTGGATGCCGAAGCGGGCCTCGTTGACGATGTTGGATGTGATGGTCGAGCGCAGCGCCGTCGCGTTCGTGAAGCGCAGCGAGTGCTGGCCGCCGACGCCGGCGTTGAAGCCGGGGAACGGCGGATCGACGCCGTTCAGGAAGTCCACGTCCGCGCCGCCGAAGCGCTGGTAGTTCCAGATGTTCTCCAGGTGGTGCTTGCTGGTGACGTTGTAGTCGAAGCGGACGGCGGCGAACCGGCGGAGCTGCCCGCCGAGGTTCGTGAAGTTGAAGAACTGGCGGTTGTCGTCGCGCCGGCTGAGCGAGCCTTGCGCCGTGGAGGCGCGAATCTTGGCCAGCAGGGCCGAGATCGTCGGGTCCACGGTCGAGGTGCAGGGCACGGGGGCCGCGGTCGTGCCGCAGTTCGAGCGCGCGGCGACGATGTTCAGGATGTTGAGTTGCGCGCCGCTGGCCAGCGTGTACAGCCCCTGCTCCGCCGACGGGTTCAGGATCGTGCGCGTGCGCGAGATGGCTTCGGGCAGGCGGAACTCTTCGAGGTTCGTGAAGAAGAACGCCTTGTCGCGCTTCGTGTTGAAGACGCCGGGGATGAAGATGGGGCCGCCGACGCGGCCGCCGTACTGGTTCAGGTGGATCGGGTCGCGTTGCAGGTTGTTGCGGTTGTTGAACCAGTAGTTGGCGTTGAACGAGGTCTCGCGGTGGTACTCGTAGGCCGAGCCGTGGAACTCGTTCGTCCCACTGCGGGTCACGAACTTGAGCTGCACCGCGCCCTCGCCGGACGACTCCGCGCCGGGCGTCGCGGTCGAGACCGTCACCTCGTCAATCGCGTCAATGCGCGGGCGGACGTAGGTGAAGAAGCCGCCGCCGAAGGACGACTTCAGGTTGTTGTCCTGCACGTTGACGCCGTCGAGCGTGATGTTGAGCGACCCCTTGGGCAGCCCGTTGACGGTCGAGGTGCGGGGCGTGCCGGGCGTGGCCGTGCCGGGCAGCAGCAGCACCAGGTCGAGCGCGTCGCGCGAGGTGAAGGGCAGGTCGGTGATCTGGCGGCCCGTGATGGTCTGCCCGACGGTCGCCGTCTGCGTCTGCAACAGCTCGCCGCCCGCGCCCGTGATCGTGACCTGTTCGGAGACCGCGCCGACCTCAAGGGCCACGTTGATGCTCGACGGCGAGCCGACGTTGACCTTAACGTCCTTGACGATGGTCTGCTTGAAGTTGGGGGCCGAGATCGTGACCGTGTAGCTGCCGGTCGGCAGGCTGGCCACGTTGAACGTGCCGTTGTCGGCGGTCTGCGTCTCGGTGACGTTGCCGGTCGCGTCGTTCTTCACCGACACGTTGGCGTTCGCCACGATAGCGCCCGCCTGATCGGTGACGGTGCCGGCGATAGCGCCGGTCGTCACGGCCTGGCCGAACGCGGCCGCGCTCAACAGTGCGATGAGCGCGACGACGGCCGAAGCCCTGCGTAGTGCAAATTTCATGGTGGACTCCTCCAGAGAGTGTGTTGACTGAATGTCCCCGGACTGGATCGTTTACCCCGTGAAACGGGCCGGAACAGTGCCCATTCGAACCGAAGACCGAATTGTGCTTGTTTAGGAAAGAAGCGACCGTGCTTGGCCACGGCCTCGATCCCGCAGGAAGCACACGCCCGCCGCAGCCTAGTTTAGCCTGTGCATGTGCTCGTTTCCCTCAAGCAAGCTTTATGCCAACTTGACCGACCTAACCGCCCGTGGTCTAACTCTTTGCCGTGCCTCAACATGGCTGCGGACAAGGAATTACGTGCAGCGCCGGTTTCCATTTTTCTGGATAAATACTTCGGAATTTTTGAAGTCAACCGTTCGCCCCTTCCGCCCCCGCGCACCCGAACGACAGCCCGGCGGGCGGCGCTCACACGGTTGTCTCGGCCCGGCGGGCGGCTTTCATTTTCAGAGGGATTTCCAAAAATTCGGAGGGCGCGTCCTTGCGCCTTGGCGTGCGGCTTAAGTGTGCGAAGGGAGAGCTTCGCGCCAAGGCGCAAAGATAAGAACGCCCGGCGCAGTTTGGCTGCGAACTATTAATTGAGCAGGTGCGCGAGACCGTCGAGGTCAACGGCGTGGACGGGCAGGGCGAGGCGGCGCTCCAAGTCTGCGAGGCGCGTGCCGTCGAGCATGATGGGATCGTCGCTCTTGCGCGCCGCGCCGGGCAGCAGCACGAAGTCGCCTGCGATCTGTTCGCGCGCCGCGAGGACGCACGTCCCGGTCAGCAGCCCCGCGACGACGATCTCCGGGCCGAAGTATTTGTTCTCGACCGCGGCCACGCGCAGGCGCGTGCCGAACCGCTCGTTCAGGCGTTCGACCAACGGGCGCAGGACGGGCGCGAAGAGTGTCCCTGTTAAGATCGTGCCGTGCGCCGCGGACGCACGCGCGGGCGGGCGGCGTTCGAGCCTGCGCCGGAGTCGTTGAAAGTCTTCGCGGAACGAGCGCACCATGCCGACGCCGTCTTCGATCTGCGGGTAGTCGCCGTAGTGCGCGCGCGCGGGCACGGGCAGCCCGGCGCGCAGGTACATCTCGTCGCCTAAGAACGCGAAGGTCGTCCCCAGCCGCGCGCGCAAGCTCGCTTGCAGCGGCTTCAACTCTTTGATCGTGCGCCGGCAGAACTCGGCCGTGACGGGCGTCAGACGCGCGTCCGTGTTGTAGCGCGTCAGGCCGAGCGGCACGATGGCGATGCTCTTGACGAGCGGATGCTCGGCGGCCAGATCGTTGATCGTGCGGCGCAGGATTCCGCCGTCGTTGATGCCGGGACACAGGACGACTTGCGCGTGGATTTCGATGCCGGCGTCGAGCAGGCGGCGCAGCTTCTGCGAGATGTCGGCGCGCGCCTTGTCCACGCCGAGCAGGTAGGCGCGCACGTCGAGGTCGGTCGCGTGGACGGAGACGTACTGCGGCGTGAGGCGTTGCTCGACGACGCGGCGCAACTCGTCCTCTGTGATCGAGGTGAGCGTCGTGTAGTTGCCGTAGAGGAACGAGAGGCGTATGTCCTCGTCGCGGACGAAGAGCGACTTGCGCGCGTCGGGCGGGTTGCCCTTGCAGAAGCAGAACAGGCACTCGTTGGCGCACTGGCGCGGCGCGATCTGCTCGAACTCTAAGCCGAAGTCCTCGCCCTCGGCGCGCTCCAACTCGATCTCCCACTCCTCGCCGCTCGGCTTGCGCACGGCGAGCGTCAACTCTGTCTCGCCGCCCGTGAGGAAGCGGAAGTCGAGATAGTCGCGCACGGCGCGGCCGTTGACCTTGAGCACGCGGTCGCCCGCCGCAAGTTCCAACTCCGCGGCGAGGCTCGCCGGCTCGACGCCCGCGATCAGCACGCCGCGCCGTCGTATCTGCGTGACCGCCGGCTCTACTGCAAACTCGTACATCGAAACTCTTCCCGCAAACCGACCAGCTTAAGGACGACGATTTGATGCGCCAACGAACCACACAGTATCCCCGATGCGCGCGCGGGATTCAACTCAAGGTGATGCGCAGTAGTGGTTCAGCTTGGGCGGCGCTTCAACTGAAGCCGTTCACCACAGAGGCACGGAGGGCACGGAGGAAGCACGGAGGCTTGAGCGGCATTCAGGCCTCCGTGCTTCCTCCGTGCCCTCCGTGCCTCTGTGGTTAATGCAGGCCCGCCGGCACGCAACCCTCAAACTGATCAGTTGCCGCGCGTCGCGCTCGCGCTCGCGCCCGTGCCGAGCATCTGGTCGAGCGGCGTGTACTCGCGCTGCTGATCGACGGCGACCGCCTCGTAGGTCAGCTTGCCCGCGTAGGTGTTGACGCCCTCCCACAGCCCCGCGTCGCTCGTGACGGCGGCGAGGAAGCCCTTGTTGGCGAGCTTCAGAACGTAAGGCAGCGTCGCGTTCGTCAGCGCGAAGGTCGAGGTGCGCGGCACCGCGCCCGGCATGTTCGCCACGCAGTAGTGCAGCACGCCCTCCTCGTAGAAGGTCGGCTTCGAGTGGGTGGTGGGCCGCGTCGTCTCGATGCAGCCGCCCTGATCGACCGCCACGTCCACGATGACCGCGCCGTTCGGCACGTCCTTCAACATCCCGCGCGTGACCAGCTTCGGCGCGGCCGCGCCCGCCACCAGCACCGCGCCGATGATCAGGTCGGCTTCGGAGATCGCGCCGTGGATCGAGTAGGCAGACGACGCCAGCGTGGAAATCTTCGACAGGAAGATGTCGTCGAGTTCGCGCAAGCGGTCAAGGTCGCGGTCGATGATGGTCACGTGCGCGCCCATGCCGACGGCGATCTTGGCGGCGTTCGTGCCGACCACGCCGCCGCCGATGATGACGACGCGCGCCGCGGGCACGCCCGGCACGCCGCCCAGCAACACGCCGCGCCCGCCGTTCATCTTCTCAAGGTACTGCGCGCCGACCTGCACCGCCATGCGCCCCGCCACCTCCGACATCGGCGTCAAGAGCGGCAGCGTGCCCTTGCGGTCGGTGATGGTCTCGTAGGCGATGCCCGTGACCTTGTGCTCAAGGAGCGCCTCGGTCTGCTTCGGGTCGGGCGCGAGGTGCAGGTAGGTGAAGAGCAACAGCCCTTCTTTCATGCGTGGGTACTCCGGCGCAATCGGCTCCTTCACCTTCACGATCATCTCGGCCTCGGCCCACACGTCGTCGGCCGACTCGATGATGCGCGCGCCCGCGCGCTCGTACAACTCGTTCTCGAATCCGGAGCCAGCGCCCGCGTCCCGCTCGACGACGACCTTGTGCCCCGCGTCCGTCAGCGCCCGCACGCCCGCCGGCGTCAGCCCGACGCGGTACTCGTTGTCCTTGATCTCTTTTGGTAGTCCTACCAGCACCTTCTTGCGCCTCCTATCTGTTTAGTCAGTCGCCAGCGGCTAACGGTCAGACGTTCGTCGCCGCGGCAGACGCAGCCTCATCTTGACCGCGACTGACGCAGCTAAAAATTACGGACAACTTAGTACGGACGCGGACTAATTCGTTACTCGAAATTCACTTCGTCGATCTGCGCGCGCTGTAGCTTGCCGCTGTAGTCCACGTAGACCGACTTCCATTCGGTGAAGATGTCCAGGACTTGCGTGCCCGCTTCGCGGTGGCCGTTCCCCGTCGCCTTCGTGCCGCCGAAGGGCAGGTGGACTTCCGCGCCGATGGTCGAAGAGTTGACGTAGAAGATGCCGGTGTAGAGATCGTTCATCGCGTGGAAGGCGCGGTTCACGTCCTGCGTGTAGATGGCCGCCGACAGCCCGTAGCGCACGCCGTTGGCGACCTCGACCGCCTCCGCGAGCGAGCCGGCCGGGATGACGGCCGTGACGGGGCCGAATATTTCTTCCTGCGCGATGCGCATCTCCGGCGCGACGTTCGTAAACACGGTCGGCTCGATGAAGTAGCCGTTGGCGTGCGCGCCTTTGTCCAGCCGATGCCCGCCGCAGGCGAGCGTAGCGCCGTCCTCGCGCTGCCCCGCCTCGATGTAGCCCATGATCTTGTGGACGGCCGCGGCGTTGATGACCGGCCCCACGTCCGTCTTCGGGTCGCTGCCGTCGCCGACGCGCAAAGCCGTTGTGCGCTCGACCAACTTCTGCGCGAACTTCTTGTAGACCTTCTTGTGGACGACGACGCGCGAGGAGGCCGTGCAGCGTTGGCCGGACGTGCCGAACGCGCCCCAGATCGTGCCCTCGACGGCCAAGTCCAGGTCGGCGTCCTCCAGCACGATGATGACGTTCTTGCCGCCCATTTCGAGCGAGCAGATGGCGTTGCGGTCGGCGCAGGCCAAGGCGACGGCGCGGCCCGTCGCGGTCGAGCCGGTGAAGGAGATCAGGCGCACGGCCGGGTGTTCGACGAGCGCGCGGCCGGCGGACTCGCCGTAGCCGGTCACGACGTTGACGACGCCCGCGGGCACGCCCGCCTCTTCGCACGCCTTGACCAAGTTGATCGTCGAGAGCGGCGTGTCTTCGGCGGGCTTGATGACGACCGTGTTGCCGCACACGAGCGCGGGGATCAGTTTCCAGGAAGGGATCGCCATGGGGAAGTTCCACGGCGTGATGAGACCGCACAGGCCGACGGGCTGGCGGACGCACATGGCGAACTTGTCGGGCATCTCGGCGGGCGTGGTGTAGCCGTGCAGGCGGCGGCCTTCGCCCGCCGTGTAGAACGTGCAATCAATCGCCTCCTGCACGTCGCCGCCGGTCTCCTTCAAGACCTTGCCCATCTCGCGCGTCATCTCGGCGGCGAGACGATCTTTCTGCGCGATCAGGATGTTGCCCAGGCGGAACAGTATCTCGGCGCGGCGCGGCGCGGGCAGACGCTTCCACCCTTCGGCCGCCTCGCGCGCGGCGGCGACGGCGCGGCTCACGTCCTCCGCGGTCGAGAGCGCGAAGCGCCCGACCACGTCGCGCGTGTCGGCCGGGTTCACGTTCTCGAACGACTCGCCCGCCGCGCTCGGCAGCCAGCGCCCGCCGATGTAGTTGTTGTAAGTCGGAACCGACGCGCGCGCGCCCGTGCCGCGCGCCTGCTTCTTCGCCTGCTTGCTGACGGCCTTTTTCGCCTGTGCCATAGAAAGACTGTTTCAGGTTTACAAGTTTAAGGTTCAAGGTTTCTGACACTTGAAACCTTGAACCTTAAACTTGGCACGCTGTTATTGGAACGTGAACTGGATGATGCTCTGCGTGACGCCGCCGGCACGCGCGGTGGCGACCTGCATGACGACGGGGTCGCCCGCCTTGAGGCCGTTGATGATGCGCTCGAAGTCGGCGAGCGTGGCGACGGGCTGGCGGTTGACGCGCTGGATGACCATGTCCTCCTTCAGCCCCGCGTCGAACGCGATGCCGCCCGGATCAACGTCGGTCACGAGGAGGCCGCGCACGCCGCGCAGGTTCTTCTCGTTGGCGAGCACGTTCGTCAACTCGCTCAGCTTGACGCCGAGCACGGGGCGGATGACGGCGTTGCCCGCGGGCTTCTCCTTGGGCGCTTCTTTGGGTTGCGTCAGCGTGAGCGGCGGGCGCTCGCCGACGGCGATGGACGCCGTGCGCCGCTCCAGCTTGCCGTTCACGTCGCGCAGGTAGGCGAGTTGCACGGTCTGGCTGACGGGCGTCGAGGCCACCTTGTTGATCAAGTCCTGCGAGTTCTGCACGGGCTGGCCGTTGAACTCGACGATCACGTCGCCCGCCTCGATGCCGGCCTTGCTCGCCGGCCCCTCGCGCACGTCCGTGATGATCGCGCCCTTCGCTTCGGGCAGCCCGTAGACGCGCGCGTACTCGCTCTTGACCGATTCGAGGATCACGCCGAGGTAGCCGCGCCGCACGCGCCCCGCGCCGACGAGTTGTTGATAGACGAACCCGGCCTCGTTCGACGGCAGGGCGAAGCCGATGCCGTTGTAGTCGCCGGTCGAGGTGGCGATCTGCGAGTTGATGCCGATGACTTCGCCGCGCATGTTGACGAGCGGGCCGCCGGAGTTGCCGCGGTTGATGGCGGCGTCGGTCTGGATGAAACGCTGGAAGGTGGTCGAGGCGGGCGTCGTGCGCTCGCGCGTCGAGATGATGCCGGCGGTGACGGTCTGATCGAGACCGAAGGGCGAGCCGACGGCCAAGACCCAGTCGCCGACCTGCGCCTCGTCCGAGTTGCCGAGCCGGACGGTCGGGAGTTCGCGCTTGGCGTCCACCTTCACCACCGCCACGTCCGTCTCCTCGTCCGCGCCGACGACCGTGCCCAGCAGTTCTTCGCCCGACTGCAAGCGCACCTTGATGCGCGTGGCGTCTTCGACGACGTGCTGGTTGGTCAGGATGTAGCCCTTCGCGTCAACGATGAAGCCGCTGCCGACGCCGCGCGCGGGCTGGCGCATCCGGCGGCGGAACATGTCCAAGAGCGGGTTGTCGTTGCCCGCGCCGTCCTTCTCGTCCTCGTCCGAGTCGTCCTTGGCGCTCGCGGTCGCCTGCGGCGCGGAGACCGTGTCAATGTTGACGACCGCCGGCTCGACGCGCTTGGCGATCTCGGCGAAGGAGGCGGAGAGGGCTTCGGGCGCGCGCGCGATCTGCGCGGCCTCGCCGCGCGAGGGCGCGGCGTCCTGCGCGACGGCGGGCTTGCCCGCGAGCAGCGCGCCGACGCCGACGCCGACCAAGAGACACGTCACGGCCAGGGCCGCGATCCAGACGCGCAGCCGGCGCAGCAGCGCGCGCTCGGCCGGGGACGTTTCGCCTTTGGGAAGTTGATACATAAAACCTCTTACCACCTTTTACGGCAATCGCTCGTCGGACAGAACCGGGGAGACCGCGCGCCGCGCGCCGGGTTGTGCAACCGCATGTTTACGTCGCCTGATGATTATAGGATCGTCGCTAACCGCCCGGCCCGAGTGCCAGTTGCGCGAGTATAGCCGATGTTTACGACGTGCCGCAAAGGACAGCGGCCGCCGGTGCGCGCCCGCGGACGGGCGGTAAAAATACCGCTTGACGGGCCGCGGGGCTTTGGCTACGATGCGCCCGCCACTCACGCTCCTGTCCGCTCACGCCAGTCTTGCCCGGCGGAGCGCACCGAGACCCAGTTGCCGCTTGCTGACCGCAAGTGGCTTGACCTCAACCTTCCAACCCCGTAAGGAGGCAAGCCCCATGAAATCGTTCTTAAAGAAATCAACGCGGAGACTGCTGTTCGTCACTTTCGCGGCGGCGCTGCTCGGCAGTATGATGCCCTCTGCCTACGCCAACGCGATCTTCCTTTTAAGCGACTATGGCGGCACTCAAGTCTGGCTCAGTTGCGGAAGCTCGGCCGGGAACTACACGTATACATGCAACGCTTCCGGCTGCACCTCCATGTACGACGATCCATGGGGCGTCAACCAGGCGGGGGCGGACGCGGAATGCAGAGACCGCGGCTTCATCCTATATTAGCCGGAGAACACAAGTAGGTGTGTCAGAGTCTAACCGAAGCACACCGGCCACAGAGATACTGAGAAGCAGAGCACGGAAATGATTCCCTCTCCGGGTTCGACTCAGTATCTCTGTGGCTTACCCCGTCGCTTTGTATGAGTCCGTTCCGCCTTGTGACGAGGTTCGCGTAAGAGCAAAAGGAGCCTTGCGATGCGTCGCCTTTTACTGAGTTCGGCCTTAATGGCTCTCCTGCTGGTCACTTGCAGCGGACAAGCCCCCATCACCCTTACGCCCAACGATGAAAGTGCGGCCTTGGAGCAGAGCTTGCTGCTCTCCGACTTGCAGGCTCTTGCGACTAAAGCCGCGAACCTGGAAGGGCCGTTAGCCCAAGCCTCGGCCGACGCCGAGATTGCCGGCGCGGCCTGGGCGCTTGATCGAGTGTGGGCCAAACAATTATTACGGACTGCCTACGAGCTTACTTATCCGGACGAGAGCGAGCGGCTTAGGTTCCGCGACAAGCAGGTCGGAGCAGAGCCGCCACTACCGACAGCGGCCAACCGGGCGCGGAGCGAGATACGCAGCCGCATTCTTGCCGTCGCTTGCCGGGAGCGGGCGTTTGCCGCCGAGATGGTTCGAGCCGGGGCCGAGCAGTTAGGGAGCTACGAAGCACATTCGACATACGCCACCCTGTCCCAACAAGCATTTGCGCAAGGCGATAAGGAGGCTGCTAGCCAATACATTCTTAATTCAATTGAGGCGGAGCCAACGCAAGGAGCGGCCGCAAACGCCATTCTCGAAATCGCCGAACATGATCGGGCCTTAGGCGATAAGCTGATCGTGCAATACATTGAGCGCTTGCGGGCGTACCAAACGGCCAACGCAAACTATAACCTGCCAAGAGCGTCTTTCTTTCTATCAAGGCTTATCTTCCCTGGCGCTAATCCCGGCTTGCGGCAACCGACTCCCGGCGCGGCGGTGATGCGCGCTTATGTCAGTTACGTGCTCGAAACCATGACCAGACGTGAGGAAATAGCACCCGGTAGCTCACGCGGATCGAGAAGCTATCTCGCGCTGATATGGCCGCTGCTGCAACGGTATGCGCCGGAGCTAACCGGGCCTTTCATGGCATTGGAGAAGCTGAGCAGGGGGCCGGGCAACGACGGCTCATTGCCGACGCCGGAAAGTACCCAAGAGCGCAGCCAGGCTCAGTACGAACGACGCCTCAAGGCCGCCCTCGAAGATGAAACCTTTGAAGAAGCAATCATCTATTCAGCCATCGGCCGCGGCGACTTCGCCAAGGCGCGCAAGCTGATCGACAAGCTGGCGGACGGCCCGCGGAAGGCGCAGTTCACCGACATGGTTAACATGCGCGAGGCGCTCGCGCTTGTCGCTACAGGCGACCTGCCCGCCGCC
>DASVPY010000064.1:0-39831 GCA_036389395.1 Pyrinomonadaceae bacterium | reverse complement strand
CGGCCGAGACTTACTGTCTCGGCCGCGACCCGGACGCGTTTTGGCTAACGGCTAACAGCTAACAGCTAACAGCTTCCCCCACGTTGACACGCCAGACAGCGCGCCGATAGAATGCGGGTTCTCGCGCTTGGGCTGCTGGTGAGTTTCAAACAGAGGACTAAACCCGTGAGTCTCGTCAAGATCATCATCATCACCATCGCCGTCATCCTGAGCATCCTGTTCTTCGGCCGGTTCCTGTTCTAGCTCGCGCGGCTCGTGATCGCCACTCGTGCAGCGTCGCCCCGCCCGTCGCCCCGCGCCGCCGCCCGCGCCCGCCTCCTCGCCTGCATTTTCGCTTTCAACTGCTCGCTCGCCTGCCTCGACGTGCGCGCCCAGACGCCGCCGCCCGCGCCCCCCGACGAAGAGCTGATCACCGTCCGCACAGATTTCGTCCTCGTCCCTTTTGTCGTCACGGACGCGCGCGGCCGCCGCGTCGCCGGGTTGACGCAGGCGGACTTCGCGGCGCAGGTTGACGGCCGCACAGTGCCCGTCAGCTACTTCGCCGCGGGCGCGCAGCGCGTCGCGCTCCTGTTCGCGCTCGACGCTTCGGGCAGCATCCTCGCCAACGTCGCGCGCCAGCGCGAGACGGCGCTCGCGCTCTACGCGCGCTTCGGCGCGAACTCGCGCGTCGCCGTGCTCACGTTCACGGAGCGCCCGCTGCTCGCGCAGCCCTTCACGCCGGAACTGGCGACGGCGCGCGCCGCCTTCAACGTCGCGCCGCAGCCCGACCGCCACACCGCCATCTTCGACGCCGCGCTCGCCGCCGTCCGCGCCTTCGACGAGGCACAGTTGAGCAACGCCGAACGCCGCATCGTCGTGCTCATCAGCGACGGGCTGGACACCGCGAGCGCCACGCGCGCGGGCGAAGTTGTGGCGGCCGCCAACGCGCGCGGCGTCACGCTCTACGTCATACACCTGCCGCTTTTCACGGCGGCAGACAACCGGCTCGTCGTGCGCCGGCCCGCGCGCGGCTTCCGCGACCTGGGGCCGCAGACCGGCGGGCAGTACTTCCTCGTCGGCGACGCGCGCAACGCACTCGACCCGCGCGCCGCCGCGCCCGACCTCGCGCCCGTCTTCGAGACCATCGCCGCCGACTTGCAGAGCCAATACGTCCTCGGCTTCTACCCGCCCGCCGACGCGCGCACGGGCCAACACCAGATCAAGGTCAGCATCACTTCAACGCCCGCGCGCAAGCTCCGCCTCCGCCAGCTACGCGAGGGGTACAAACTGGAACCGTGACGGGGACAGGGAAGAAGACAGGAGACAGAAGCCAGAAGCCAGAAGGAACTCGGAAGGCGGAAGATGAGAGGCCAGCTATTTATTCTGGCTTCTGACTCCTGACTCCTGTCTTCTGATTGAATCAACCTTATGACTGAAGAGAATGACAATGGCCTGCGCCCGGTGCGGCGGGCGCTGTTGAGTGTGTCGGACAAGACGGGGCTGGTCGAGTTCGCGCGGGCGCTGCGCGGGTTCGGCGTCGAGTTGTTGAGCACGGGCGGGACGGCGCAGGCGTTGCGCGCGGCCGGGCTTGAGGTGCGCGACGTGGCGGACGTGACCGGCTTCCCCGAAATGCTCGACGGGCGCGTCAAGACCCTGCACCCGCGCATCCACGGCGCACTGCTCGCCGTCCGCGACAACCCCGCGCACGCGGCCGCGTTGCGCGAACACGAGATCGAGCCGATTGATCTCGTCGTCATCAACCTCTACCCGTTCGAGCAGACCGTCGCGCGCGCAGGCGTCACGCTCGACGAAGCCGTCGAACAGATCGACATCGGCGGCCCGGCCATGATCCGCTCGGCCGCGAAGAACCACGACGGCGTCGCGGTCGTCGTCTCGCCGGCCGACTACGCGGCCGTCGTCGCGGAGTTGGCAGCCAACCGGGGCGCGACTTCGCGTGCGCTCCGCAGCCGGCTCGCGCTCAGCGCCTTCATGCGCACGGCCGCTTACGACGCGGCCATCATGGTCTATCTCCGCCGGCAGGCAGAGGCGCAGGGGCAGTTTCGTGAGGTGGATCGCGCCATCGCGGCGGGCGGGGGTAGCGGGGCCATCTTCGCCGGTGCGGGGCCGGGCGGCCCGCCTTTCACGTCGATTGAAGACATACAGACCCCGCCCGACCTCGCCTCGTGGACGCTGCGGAAGAAGTCCGACCTACGCTACGGCGAGAACCCGCACCAACAGGCGGCGCTCTACGATACGAACGCGCGCGTCGGCGTCGGCCAGGCCGAACTGCTCGGCGGCAAGGAGATGTCTTACAACAACTACGTGGACACGGACGCCGCGTGGCAGTTGGTCTGCGACTTCGACGAGCCGACGTGCGCGATCATCAAGCACACGAACCCGGCGGGCGTGGCCTTGGGCGCGACGTTGGCAGAAGCTTACCGGCGCGCGCTGGCGACCGATCCGGTGTCGGCGTTCGGCGGCATCGTCGCGTTCAACCGCACGCTGGACGAAGAGGCGGCCCGCGCCATCGTGGAGATTTTCACGGAGGTCGTCATCGCGCCGGACTTCGAGCCGGCCGCGCTCGAAGTCCTGCGCACGAAGAAGAACCTGCGCGTCCTGCGCGCGGGCGGGCCGCGCCCGGCCGCGGGGCTTGAATACCGGCAGATCACGGGCGGGATGCTCGTGCAGACGCGCGACACGCACCGTCTCAGCGCCGACGTGTTGAAGGTCGTGACCGCGCGCGCGCCGACGGCCGAAGAGATCGAGGCGTTGCTGTTCGCGTGGACGGTCTGCAAGCACACGAAGTCGAACGCCATCGTCTACGCGCGGCGCGGGCAGACGGTGGGCGTGGGCGCGGGGCAGATGTCGCGCGTGGACTCCGTCCGCATCGGCGCGATGCGCGCGCAGTTGCCCGTCGCCGGCTCCGTGCTCGCGTCCGACGCGTTCTTCCCCTTCCGCGACGGGCTGGACGAAGCGGCCAAGCACGGCATCACCGCCGTTATCCAGCCCGGCGGCTCAGTCCGCGACGCAGAGGTCGTCGCCGCCGCCGACGAGCACAAGCTGGCGATGGTCTTCACCGGCGTCCGACACTTCAAACACTGACGCGCCGCGTAAGATAATGATGCGCCGCCGTCCGACCCGGCGCGGCGAAGGAGCAAAGCACAATTGCGCACACAAACCACATGGCGCAGACGAAGCATCTTGCGCACATTCGTTTCCCTTTCGTTGGCGGCGTTCCTCCTGTGCCCGCACGCACTGGCGGGCGCGTCGGGCGCGCAAGAGCACGCGCGTCACGGCGGTTCAGCGACCGCCGTGACGCAACGAAAGCCGACCGTTAGACGAAAGCGGCGCAACACTCGGGCGAAGGCGGCGCAAGCGGCTACGCCCGCCCCGAAGTCGGCCGCCGACGCGCCACAACAGCCATCGAGTCCTGACGCGCCGCCGCGCAACTGGGCGACGCTCTCGACCGCCGAGCGCGTGCGCGAGATGGAGCGGCTCGCGCCGACCGAGGAGTACGCCTGCATGATGCACCCCGACGTGCGGCAGGCGCAGGAGGGCGTCTGCCCGAAGTGCGGGATGACGCTGATGCTGGTCAAGCCGTCGGTGCTCGATCCTTACAAGCTCGCGTTGACCTCGCGCCCGCTCAGCCCGAAGCCCGGCGAGAAGGTGCGTCTCCGCTTCGTCGTCACGCACCCGCGGACGGGCGCGCGCGTGCGCGACTACGTGCTGAACCACGAGAAGCTGTTCCACCTCTTCGTCGTCAGCCAGGACATGAACGAGTATCAGCACATACACCCGCAGCTCGAAGCCGACGGCAGCTTCGCCGTCGAGACGGTGCTGCCGCGCACGGGTCTCTACAAACTCCACGCCGACTTCTTCCCCGTCGGCGGCACGCTCCAAATCCAGCACCGCGAGCTTTCGACCGCCGGCTACCGCGCGCACGGCGCGCCGCCCCCGGCCGCGCTCACGCCCGACGCTTCGCTCACGAAGACTGTTGACGGCATGACGATCAACTTGACCTTGGGCGCGGACAACGCGCCCGCGGCCGGCGTGCTCGTGCCGCTCACGTACCGCCTGACCGACGCGCGCACGGGCGAGCCTGTGCGCGACCTTGAGCCGTACCTCGGCGCTTGGGGCCACACTCTGATCCTGAACGCGGATCAGTCCGAGTATCTTCATTCACACCCGACCGAGACCTTGCCCGTCGAGGTTGACCACGCCAGCTTGCGCGGCGGCCCCGAAGTCGAGTTCCGCGCCATGTTCCCCGCGCCCGGCGACTACCGCATCTGGACGCAGTTCCAACGCGCCGGTCGCGTCACCACCGTCTCGTTCACCATCAGAGTCCGCGCCTGAGATTAAAACTGAAGATGGCGACCTGCGACATCCGTCGTCCCCATTCACCATCGGAGTCCGCGCTTGAGCCGCGATGAAAACCTGGGTACGTGAAATGAAAGCATCGCTGTGTGAAGTGAAAGTATCGCTGCGGGGCGTGAAAGCGTGGCGGCACGGGGCGCGCGTCGTCTTGCTGTCGGCGCTGCTCTTCGCGCCGCAGCGTTTGCCCGCGCAGACGCCGAGCAGTCCGCCCGTGCCGGCCAAGACCGCGGGCGCGTTGGCGGCCGAGCCGTTGCGCGTCTCGGCGGCCGGCGCGGACGCGGCCGAGCCGGCGCTGGCGGCCGACCGCGCGGGCCGCGTCTTCGTCGTCTGGGTCGAGCACGACGCGCGCGGCGGGGCCGACGTGTCGGTCGCGCGTTACGAGCCGGTGCGCGGGCGTCTGAGCGCGCCGGTGCGCGTGAACCCGCGCGCGGGCGCGGCCACGGCCTGGCGCGGCGACCCGCCCACGCTCGCCTTCGCGCCCGACGGCGCGCTCCACGTCGGCTGGACGGCGCGCGTCGGCAAGACAGGCCACGCGACCGATCTCTACGTCTCGACCTCGCGCGACGGCGGGCGCACCTTCGCCCCGCCCGTGCGCGTCAACGACGACCCGAAACCCGTTGACCGCGGGCTGCACTCTCTGGCGGTCGCGCCGGACGGGCGCATACACGTCGCCTGGCTCGACGACCGCAACGCGCCCGCGCCCGAAGTCAAAACTGAAGGACATCACGAGGAGCCGAACCGCGAACTCTTCGCCGCGTACTCGACGGACGGCGGGCGCACGTTCACGGCGAACCGGCGCGTGGCCGCGGACGTGTGCCCGTGTTGCAAGACGGCGCTCGCGGTCGCGCCGGGCGGGCGCGTCTACGTCGGCTGGCGGCAGGTGTTGCCTGGCGAGTTTCGGCACATCGCCGTCGCCGCGTCGGCGGACGGCGGGCGCACGTTCGCGCCTTACGTCGTCGTCAGCGACGACCGCTGGCAGCTCGACGGCTGCCCCGTGTCCGGCCCCGCGCTCGCCGTGACCGAAGACGGCGCGGCGCTCAACGTCCTCTGGTACGCCGCGGGCACGCTCGGCGAGCCGGGTCTCTACCGCTCCGAGACGCGCGACGGCGGGCGCACCTACGCGCCGCGCAGCGTCGTCTCGGCGGGCCGCGCGCGCGGCACGCCGCTCCTGCTGGCGTCCGCGTCGGGCGCACTCTTCGCCGTCTGGGAGAGTACGGCGGGCGGCGCGGCGCGCCCCGTCGCGCTGCCGCTCGACGGCGCACAGAGCACCGCGCGTTCGCTCTCAACTAACGGCGGCCAGTTGCCGGCGGCCGTCCTGCAAGGGGCGCGTCTGTTCGTCGCCTACGTGGCCGACGCGGGCGGGCGGCGCGGCGTCTGGCTCGCCGCCGGCTGACGTTGAGCCGGCGCACGAGGCCGACGCCGCGGCGGCTTGCCCTGGCGCGGCCTTATCGTTAATACTTTCTCCCACGCGCAAGCTCCCGTCTTTAAGTCTTCCACACTTGCGCCTGATGCGGGTCGTTAAAGGATTAAACCGATGTCAGAGAACCTGTCGAACCTTGAGCCGAACGGCGACGAACAGAACGGCGGGCAACTCCGTTGCCGCTACTGCGGGCAGTTGAACAAGACGCGCGCCGAGGTCAACGGCGCGGCCAAGTGCGGGCGCTGCCGCCTGCCGCTCTCGGACGCGCCGCACAAGAAGTTCGCGGAGCTGTCCAAACACGAGTACATCCACCCGGCGGACAGCCGCGCGCTCTCGGCCTTGCGCGCCATCCCCGGCATAGACACGGCCGTCAAGAAGCTGCTCTCGGTCACGGGCGAGTCGGCCATCCGCGTCATCTTCATGGCGAGCGCCGTGCGCGTCACGCCGCAGCAGTGCCCCGACCTGCACGCCAAGCTGCAAGTCGCCTGCACGACCTTGGGCGTGGACATGCCGGAGCTGTACGTGCAGCAATCACCCGTCGTCAACGCCTTCACGGGCGGCGTGGAGCGCCCCGTCATCGTGCTCTATTCGGGGCTGCTCGAACGGCTCAACGACGAGGAGACGCTGGCCGTCCTCGCCCACGAGGTCGGGCACATCCACGCCGAGCACGTGCTGTATTTGACGGTCGCGCACCTGCTCGAAGCGCTGGCTAACGTGGCCATCGCGGCCGCGCCGATTGCGAGCCTGGTGGCCCAGATTCTGTCGAGCACGATGCGGGCGGCGCTGCTCGCGTGGTCGCGGCGGGCCGAGTTGTCGTGCGACCGCGCGGCGCTGCTGGTCACGCAGGACGAGCACGTCATCGGGCGCACGATGATGAAGCTGTGCGGCGGCACGTTCGCCTCGAAGGTCAACTACGAACAGTTTCTCGTCCAGGCGCGCGACTTCCAGAAGAACTACGACGACAAGGCGCTCGACCGCTTCTGGGCCGACGTGATCACGTCGGGGCTGACGCACCCCTTCCCCGTCTGGCGCGTCTCCGAGATTCTCAAGTGGACGGAGAGCGGCGAATACAACCGCGTCCTCAACGGCGAGCCGGCGACCGCGGCTGCGTAACGGAGTTCGGCCGGCACGGAATACCGGCGTGAAGATCATCTATCCGCCCTATGTCCTGAAGCGCATGATCGAACGCAACATCACTGTCGCCGAAGTGCGTGACGTGTTGGGGCGCGGCGAGTTGATCGAGGAATACAAGGCTGATTCGCCGCCGCGTTATCTCATGCTGGATGGAGCGGGCAAAGACCCATCCACGTGATTGCGGAAGACGATCCGGTAGCTGGTGAGACGACTGTCGTGACCGCTTACGAGCCAGATGCCACGCGCTGGAAAGCGGGCTTTCGTGAGCGCAGAAGGTGAAGACGTGAAGTGCCTGGTCTGTAAACATGATCGCTTTAGGCAGGGTACGACGATACTGCCGATTGAGCGCGGCAACGCCATCCTGCTCATCACCGACATCCCCGCTCGCGTCTGCGAGAATTGCGGCGAGCCATACCTGGATGAAGAGACGGCGCAGGGCGTGCAGGACTTGGCGAACGAAACTTTGAGCGGCGAAATAAGTTACGCGCTGACGTGCGGTCAGCGCGAAGTTTTGGTAACAACATTTAGCTAAAGATTCTTCCGTTTGAGGTCAATATTGGGGTGACTAGTTGGGGGCTTTATGAGACCTGTCAAATCTTACTCTGCGCCCCGACTTCGGTTCTATGCTGACGTTATCGAGCCGCTTGCCATGAGCGACGTTTTTGAGATCGTCACGCCGAATGCGACTTGGCGCATGACGAAGGCAGAGTTCTATAGCGTCTTCCCGAACGTTGTAGCTTCTAAGAGCTATAAACAGTCACGCTACTATCATTACCCAAAACCGCCAGAGAAAGCGGATCAATTTCGTGTGTAACGAAACCCTTTGAACCTATGCTGGAAAACAAGATCGGGATCGTCTTCGGCGTGGCGAACAAGCGTTCGATTGCGTGGGCGTCGGCGCAGGCGTTGGCGGGGGCGGGCGCGCAGTTGGCGTTCACGTACCAGAACGAGCGGCTGCGCGAGAACGTCGAGGAGTTGACGCACGAGTTCGCTGACCCGCTCGTCGTGCAGTGCGACGTGCAGAAGCCCGACGAGGTGGCGGAGACGTTCCGCCGCGTCGAGGAGCGCTACGGGCGGCTGGACTTCCTCGTCCACTCGCTCGCGTTCGCGCCGCGCGAGGCGCTCGAAGGCGAGTTCGCCGCCACGACGCGCGACGCGTTTTTGACCGCGCTCGACATCAGCGCCTACTCGCTCGCGGCACTCGCGCGCGCCGCCCGCCCGCTGATGAAAGAGGGCGGCAGCATCATCTCGATGACCTACTACGGCGCGGAGAAGGTCGTGCCCAACTACAACGTGATGGGCGTCGCGAAGGCGGCGCTCGAAGCCTCGACGCGCTACCTCGCCTGGGACTTGGGCAAGGACAACATCCGCGTCAACGCGATCAGCGCCGGGCCGATCAACACGCTGGCGGCGCGCGGCGTCGGCAACCTGTCGGGGATGCTCCGGCATCACGCCGAGCACGCCCCCTTGCGCCGCAACGTCGAGGCCCGCGAGGTCGGGCAGGTCGCACTCTTCCTCTGTAGCCCCCTCTCGTCGGCCGTCACCGGCGAAGTCATCCACGTGGACTGCGGCTACAGCATCATGGCCTTTTGAGAAGCCAGGAGTCAGAAGCCAGAAGCCAGAATAAAAAGCTGGCCTCCTTCTGGCTTCTGACTCCTGGCTTCTGACTTCTGACTTCTTTCTTCATGGCAAAGACCGAGACCGAAGAACAGGCGGCGGCCGGCGGGCGGGTGACGCAGGACGAGCAGTTGCTCGAATCGCCGCGCCTGGACGAGTTCCGGCACACGGACACTTGGCGCGTCTTCCGCATCATGGGCGAGTTCGTCGAGGGCTTCGACGAGTTGGCGACGGTGACGCGCGGCGTCTCTCTGTTCGGCTCGGCGCGCACGCCCGCGGCGAGCGAGTACTACGCGGCGGCGCAGGAGACGGCGGCGCAACTGGTGCGCGCGGGCTTCGCCGTCATCACGGGCGGCGGGCCCGGCATCATGGAGGCGGCCAACCGCGGCGCGCTCGAAGCCGGCGGCGTCTCCATCGGCTGCAACATCGAACTGCCGCACGAGCAGCGCCCGAATCCGTACCAGACGCGCTCGCTCAAGTTCAACTACTTCTTCGTGCGCAAGACGATGTTCGTCAAGTACTCGACGGCCTTCGTCATCTTCCCCGGCGGCTACGGCACGCTCGACGAGTTGTTCGAGGCGCTCACGCTCATCCAGACGCGCAAGATCAAGAACTTCCCCGTCGTCCTCTTCGGCAAGAAGTTCTGGGGCGGGCTGTTGGAGTGGGTCAAGACGGTGCTGCTCAGCGAGCGCATGATCTCGGACGCCGACCTGCTGCTCCTGCACTGCACGGACTCGCCCGCCGAAGTGGTCGAGATCGTCGTCCGCAGCCAGGACGCGCTGCGGCACATGAGCACGGAAATATCGAGCGACATCAGCGACTGATGGCGGGGCGGGCGCGCTTCAGTTCGCGGGCGTGTCTGCGGGCGGCACGGGCGCGGGGCGCACGTTGCCGACGAGCCATTCGACGTAGGGCGCGGACGCGAGGCTGATGGGGAGCGCGATGATCTCCGGCGTCTCGTAGCTGTGCAGGGCGCGCACCTGCTGTTCGAGTTCGGCGAAGCGCGCGACGGTCGTCTTCACCAGCAAGAGCACTTCCGGGTCGCGCCGCACCTCGCCCTGCCAGTGGTAGATCGACTCCATCTCCGGCAACACCTGCACGCAGGCCGCGAGCCGCGCGCCCACGAGCATCTCCGCCAGCCGCAAAGCCTCCTCGCGGCTGCCCGCCGTGATCAGCACGACGACGGCGACGGCGTTCTCTTCCAGCATAAAAAAACAGATGTCAGATGTTAGATGTCAGATGCTAGTTCTTACTGACATCCAGCATCTGACATCTGACCTCTATTCCTCTGCTTCTTCCTCGGCGGTCATGCCGGTGAGCGGGGTGGTGTCGCCGCCGAAGAAGGAGTTGTAAATCTCCTGGGCGCGGTCGAAGTCGCGCTCGTCCACGAGCACGAGCGCGCCGGGCGCGGTCGTCGAGAGCAGCGGCGCGAAGGCGTCGGCCCCGCCCGACTGCACGACGGCGCGGATGCCGTTCTGTTGCAGGATGTCGCCGACCATCTCGGCCTCGGCCGGCGAGCCGATGTTGTGCAGCGGCACGAAGCGCGCCTCGCTGTGGTCGCGCAGGGTGTTCTCCGGCGTCAGCCGCTCGACCAGCTCCGCGCCGTCGTCCGGGCAGCGCGTGATGCCCGGCTCGTACTCCGACTCGCACACAGGACAGAACATAGTTCCCACCAGAATGTTCGGGTTTGAAGTTCGCGTTAGTGTAAGCCGCCCGACGCGAAACTTCAAACCCGAAGCCCGACAGGGCCGACGCCGCTCTACTGCGCGGCTTTGACGGCGCGCTCGAAGGGGATTTCCTCGAAGTGGGTCATGCGCTTGAACGCGCGGAAGCGCTCGTTGATCTCGGCGTGTGTGAGCCGCTGGACGCGCTCCGTGCCGAACTCTTCGACGTTGAATGAGGCCATGACCGAGCCGAAGATCATGGCGCGGCGCATCGCCGCCTCGTCAATCGTGTCCTGGCTGGCGAGGTAGCCCATGAAGCCGCCCGCGAAGGTGTCGCCCGCGCCCGTGGGGTCGAAGACGGCTTCGAGCGGGTAGGCGGGGATGGCGAAGTAGGTGTCGGGCGTGAAGAGCGCCGCGCCGTACTCGCCGCGCTTGATGACGAGCGCGCGCGGGCCGGCGGCCAGAATCTTGCGCGCCGCTTTGATCAGGTTCGGCTCGCCCGCCAGTTGCCGCGCCTCCGCGTCGTTGATGATGACGACGTGGACGCCGCTCACGGCCTGCCAGACCGCCTCGGGCACGGTGTTGATCCAGTAATTCATCGTGTCGAGCGCGACCAGCTCCGCGCCCGCGCACTGCGCGCGCACTTCGGTCTGCAAGTCCGGCTGGATGTTGCCGAGGAAGACGAGGCGCGCGGCCCGCGACGCCTCGGAGAGCTTCGGCTTGAAGTCGGCGAAGACGTTGAGTTGCGTGTCGAGCGTGTGCGCGGTGTTCAGGTCGTAGTCGTAGCGCCCGCGCCAGAAAAAGGTCTGGCCGTCGGGGATACGTTCCAGATCGGTCGTGTCCACGTTATGCCGCGCGAAGACGGCGAACTCGTCCGCGCCGAAGTCGCCGCCGACCACGCCGACCACGCGCACCTCCGTGTAGAAGCTCGCGCTGACCGAGAAGTGGGTCGCCGAGCCGCCCAGCATCCGCTCGCGCCGACCGAACGGCGTCGCCACCGCGTCGAACGCGACCGAGCCAACAACTAACAATGACACTTGGTGTGTTCTCCTGTGGGTAAGATTAGTGAGGACAGAAGCAGGAGCCAGGAGTCAGGAGCCAGAATGAAAAACGATCTCTTCTTCTTCTGGCTTCTGACTCCTGGCTCGTGGCTTCTGTCCCCTCACTGCTTCAGCTTGCTCAACTCGTCTTCCGCCTTCTTGTGAAACTTGCTGTTGGGGTGTTCGGCGACGAGTTGTTCGAGGTAGTGGCGCGCCTCTGCCTGGTACTTCTCGGCGGGGACGGTGGGGTCAGGCTCCTGCTTGCCCTTCTTCTGCGCGAGGTAGAGGTTGCTCATGCCGGCGAACCAGAGCACCTCGTCTATGCGCGTGAAGTTCGGGTTGCCGGCCAGAATCTCTTCGCAGCGCGCGAGCGAGGCGCGGTACGCCTTGCGCATGTTGAAGTAGAGCTTCGCGGCTTCCAGGTTCTTCACCGAGTCGCGTTCCAGATCGGGGTCGCGCAGAGTCGTCTGCTCCGGCCCCTCCTTCACCGCCCCGCCCTGCGCCCGCGCCGGGGCGGCAACAAAGACGACACTCAACAGCAGCCCGCAGGCCAACAACAGAATCTTTCTCATACTTCAAAACCTCTCTTCCGCGTGACAGGTGACAGAATAAAAGCCGTAAACCGTGACAGGCGACGGGTGACGAGATCAAAGCTAACAGCTAACAGCTAATCGCTAACAGCTTCTTCCTGTCACCTGTCACCCGTCACCCGCCACGGTACTTTTTGATGATGGCGGAGAGCTTCTCCGTTGTCGCCGCGGGCCAGAGATCAGGCGCGGTGAAGATGGCGTTCTTGAGGGCCGCGCCGCAGCCGCAGCCGCGCGGCCGGGCGCTCAGGCCCTGGACGGCGGCGCGCATGACCAGTTGCGCGTTGCGCACGTTCTTGTTCAGGTACTCGATGACCGTCTCGACCGAGACGGCGTCGTGCGCCTCGTGCCAGCAGTCGTAGTCGGTGACGAGCGCGAGCGTGGCGTAGCAAATCTCGGCCTCGCGCGCCAGCTTCGCCTCCTGCAAGTTCGTCATGCCGATCACGTCCATGCCCCACTGCCGGTAGGCGTGCGACTCCGCCCTGGTCGAGAACGCCGGCCCCTCCATGCACAGGTACGTGCCGCCGCGGTGCGCGTTGACCTCCGCCGCGCGGCACGCCTCCTCAAGCACGTCGCCCAACTCCTCGCAGACCGGGTGCGCGAAGGTGACGTGCGCCACGATGCCGTCGCCGAAGAAGGTGGACTCGCGTGCGCGCGCGCGCGTGCGGTCGAAGAACTGATCGGGGATGACCATGTCGAGCGGCGCGTAACGCTCCTGCAACGAGCCGACGGCCGAGGCCGACAGGATGCGCTCGACGCCGAGCAGCTTCATGGCGTAGATGTTGGCGCGGAACGGCAACTCGGTCGGCGTGAGCCTGTGCCCGCGCCCGTGGCGCGGCAGAAACGCCACGCGCACGCCTTCGAGCGTGCCCACGATGAAGGCGTCCGACGGCGGCCCGAACGGCGTCTCGACCCGCACCTCTTCAACGTCCTTCAACTCCGGCATCTGATACAACCCGCTGCCGCCGATGATGCCGATCTTCACGGTCGTCATGCGTAGATTAACCGTCCTTTCGGTTCGGGGATCGGGCGACCTAGCTCTCGCGCGGTCTCGAGCCACTCGTCAATCACCTGCTCCGCGTTCGCCAAGGCTTCTTTGTAAGTCGCACCGTCCGCCATGCAGCCCGGCAACTCGGGCACTTCCGTAATGAAAGCATCATCTTCACGACTCCAGTAGATGATGATCTCATACCTTATCGCCGCTTCTGCTTTCATCCCGGCACAAGTCCATCTTGCAGAGTTTCGCACTCGACGGCGCGCAGCTTGCCGTCTTCTTCGACGAGGCGCGCGAGCGGCGCTTCGGGGTCGTGGTAGAAGAGGCAGAGCCACTGTGCGCGCGCCGCCTGCGGCAGCAGCCGCCGCTTGGCTTCGAGCGTCTCGACGGGGTAGAGGTCGTAGCCCATGATCCAGGCGAGCGGCACGTGCGCGCGCGTGGGCACGAGGTCGGCGAAGCCGTAGAGCGTCCGCCCGCCGCGCTCAAGCCGCACGGTCTGCATCGTGCGCGAGTGGCCCGCGACCGTCTCCATGCGCAGACCCGGCACGACCTCGTACTCGGCCTGCTGAAGCTCAAGCTGCCCCGTCTCGGCGAGCGGCTGCCAGTTCTCCGGCAGGTAGCTCGCGCGGTCGCGCTCGTGCGGCGCGCGGGCGTGCTCGAACTCCGCGCGCGAGACGAGGTAGCGCGCGTTCGGGAAGGTCGGCACGACGCGCCCGCCTTCGTCGGTCGTCGTGTTCCCGCCCGCGTGATCGAAGTGCAGGTGCGTGTTGACGACGATGGTGATCTCTGCGGCGTCGTAACCCGTGGCCGCTTTGACCGACGCGGCGAGCGGGCGCGCGCGCTTGATGCCGTACATCGCGGCCTGGCGCGCCGACCACTTGTCGCCGATGCCCGTCTCGACGAGGACGCGCTCGCCGCCCGCCTCGACGAACAGGCAGTTCGCGTTCAGGCGCACGCGGTTCTCCGCGTCGGGCGGGCTGACGCGCGCCCACAGCGCGCGCGGCACGACGCCGAACATCGCGCCCCCGTCCAGCCGAAACTCCGCGTCCGGCACGACCTCGATCCGGTAGTCGCCAAACTGCATGGGCAGGAGTCAGGAGCCAGAAGCCAGAAGCCAGAAGCCAGAAGAACTCGCTTTTCATTCTGGCTTCCGACTCCTGACTCCTGTCTACTTCTTGTTGCTGTTCGCCGCGCCCTTGTTCGCGCCGCCGCCGTGGGGCGAGACGGGGGCGGGCGGGGCTTCGCCGCCAGCGCCGGGCGGCGGGCCTAGCTCTTCGCCGGGCAGACCGCCTTGCGGCATGGCGGGCGGCGCGGGCGGCGCTTCCACCTTGAAGTCGTCGGCGACCGTCACCTTCTGGCGCGCGACGATCTCGTCGATCAGCTTCTCGCGCTTCTCCTTCTCGACCGCCGCCTTGGCCTGCTCGCGGGGCGCTGGCTTAGGCCGCCCGCCCGCCTCGTCCGGGGCGGTGAACAGGATGTGGCGCGCGCGCACCTCTTCCACGTCTTTGCCGTCGTCGCCCTTGACGGTGCGCTTCTCCTCGGTCTGGATGATGTGGTAGCCGAACTGCGTCTCGACCGGCTTGCTGATCTCGCCCGGCTTCTGCGCGAACGCGATCTCCTCGAACGGCTTGACCATCATGCCCCGCCGGAACCAGTCCAACTCGCCGCCCTTCTCCTTGCTGCCCGGATCGCCCGAATACTGCTTCGCCAGCGCGGCGAAGTCTTCGCCCGCCAGCAGGCGTTGGTAGACGCCTTCGGCCGTGCTCCGCAACTCGCGCTTGGACGCCTCGTCGGCCTCCGCGGCCTTCTGGAGTTCGGGGTGCTGGGCGATGTAAGCGTCGATCTCCTGATCGGTGGCCTTCACCTTGTCGAGCAGCGTGGGCAGGTACTTCTGCGCGAGCACCTGCGCCTCCTGAAACTTGAACATGAGTTGCGCGGTGCGCTCCTTGTCCACGCCGGCCGCCTTGGCCTTGCGTTCGAGCACGTAGGCGGGGGCCCACATGGTCTTCTGTATCTGCTCCTTCTGCCGGTCGGGGACGTTGCCGGGCGGCAGCAGCCCCAGCGCCTGCACGTCCTGCACGAACTGATCGAACTTCTGCTGCTGCCCCGGCTCTTTCAGCAGGTTCTCGATCTCCTGCTGGGAGACGAGTTGATCGGGCGCGGTCACGCCGGCCTTACGCTGCTGCTCGCTGTACATCTGCGCGAGCACGAACGCGTGCATCACCTCGATCTGGCGCTGCGACTCCGGCTTGTCGGCGTATCCTTCGGCGCGCGCCTGCTGGCCGATGGCGAGCACCTGGCGCACCTGCTTGGCCAACTCCTTGCGGTCTTCTGCGCTGTTGGCGAGCTGCGTCAGCCCTTGCGGCGGCACGAGCGACTGGGCGAGCTGCGCCATGTCTTCGGACGTGAGGTTGATGGCCTGGCTGCGCCCCTTCAACTGCCAGACGAGGATGCCGAGCGCGGCGACGACCGCCACGCCGGCCACGACGAGCGCCTTCGTCGTCGCACTCATCCCGCCGCCGCCGGCCGGCGCGGTCGCCGTGCGCCCCGGCCCGGTCGTGAACGCGGCCGCGCGGTCGCCTTCCGTCTCGAACGCCGACTCGTCGGCCGCTTCTGCGCTCGCGTCCGCGTCGGCGGATACATCATCGGCCGTCGTGGCCGCGTCGTCGGCCGCGGTCGCGCCCGGCGCGACGTTCTCGGCCGTGGCGTAAGTCTGTTCGGAGGCGGACGCGCCGGCCGCCGCGTCGCCGGTTAAAGCCTCTTCGGTCGGCGCGGGCTGAAACTCAGCGCCACAGTTCGGGCAGGCGGTCTGCCCTTGCAAGAGCTGCGCGCCGCATTGCTGACAAACATTCATTTCGTTGTTCCTTCAATCAGTCATTATTTGATTAACTCACGCGCCGTGCGCGCGACACGCACGCCGACGCACAAAAACTTTCACGCCCGCCCCGGAGCTCGTCCGCGCCGCGCGTTCACGGCCGGCGCACGGGCCGGCGCGTCGGCGTCGCGCGCCCGCGCCGCGCCGCGGGCTGCGCGCCGGCCGCGCCCGGCTTGGTCGCGGACTTCGACCCGGCCGCGGGCGCACCCTCATCGGGCTTGGCGTTCGGATCGAAATCCGCCGGCAGGTTGACGTGCGCCGCGCGCACCAACTCCGCGATCACCTTGTCGCGCTTCTCGTCTTCCACGGCTTGGCGGGCCTGCTCGCGCGGCGCGAGGCGCGTCGCGGGGTCGCCCACGGCGATCAGTATGTGGCGCGCGCGCACCTGCTCGGCCGGCGGCGCGCCCGCGGTCTGGGCCTGCCGCTCCTCCAGCTTGATGATGTGATAGCCGAACGGCGTCTCGACGATGCCGCTCGTCTCGCCGGGCTTGAGCGCGAACGCGGCGTCCTCGAACGGCTTGACCATCATGCCGCGCCCGAACCAGCCGAGGTCGCCGCCCTTGTCCTTGCTGCCCGGATCGGCCGAATACTCGGCGGCCAGCGCCGCGAAGTCTTCGCCCGCACGCACGCGCTTGAGCACCTCTTCGGCCTTGGCGCGCGCGACCTTAGGATCGAGTTCGGGGTGCGCGACGAGGTAGGCGGCCAACTCCGGCTCGGTGGCGGCGACGCGCGACTTCAGGCGCTCCTGAAAGTACGCGCCGGCCAGCAGCCGCGCGTGCTGGTAGGCGACCATGACGACGGTCGGGCGCGCGCGATCAATGCCGGCGGCCGTGCCCTTGCGCGCGGCGAGCAGCACGTCGGCCCAGTTGCGTTTCAACTGCTCAAGCTGCTGGTCGTTGAGCGGCGCGTTCGCGCCCGCGGGGTTGTGCTTGCGGTAGTCGGCCAGGAAGGCCGCGAAGTTCGCGTCCTGCCCCGGCTCTTTGAGGAAGGCGGCCCGCTCGGTCTCGCTCACGACCTGCTCCGGCGTGTTCGCGCCGGCCGCCGTCCGGCCGTTCGTGTAGGCGCGCGCGACGGCGAAGGCGCGCGCCAGCTCTAGTTGGAGCTTGAGATCGGGGTGGGTGGCGAACCCGTCGGCGCGCGCCGCCTCGGCCACGGCGAACATCTCGCGCAAGTCCTGTATGAAGGCGGCGCGCTGCGCCTGATCGGCGGCGAAGCGCACCTTCGCGTCGGGCGGGAAGCCCAGGCTGTCGAGCAGCGACACGAGGTCTTGCGCCGACAGGGTGACGGCCTGCGGCGGGGCGCTCGGCGTCTGGGTGCGCGGGGCGGCGGGGCGCGGCGACGGCGTGCGCGGCCGCGTGCGCTGCGCGAGCGCGTTGAGCGAGCAGAGCGCGAGCAGCGCGAAGGCCACCGGCGCTTTAGGCGTGCGTTTCAAAACTACTCCGTGTCCCTTCCAGTTTCATCGCCGGCCGCTGCCCGGCCGGTCTCGTCACGGGCCGCCGGGTGTTCGACCAGTTCAAGCAGCACGCCGCCCGCGCTCGCGGGGTGGACGAACGCCACGAGGCAGCCGCCCGCGCCCACGCGCGGCGCTTCGTCAACGAGGCGCGCGCCCTGCGCCTTGAGCCGCGCGAGCGCGGCCCGTATGTCTGAGACGCGCACCGCCACGTGATGGATGCCGGGCCCGCGCTTCTGCAAGAACTTAGCCACGGGCGACTCCGGCCCCGTCGGCTCCAACAACTCGATGCGCGGCTCGCCCGCCGGCAGCATCGCCACGCGCACGCCCTGCTCCGCCACCTCCTCGGTGTGCGTCAGCGCGAGGCCCAGCGCGTCGCGCCAGAACCCCAGCGCCTCGTCCAAACGCTCCGTCGCGATGCCGATGTGGTCAAGCTGCATGAGAAGTCAGAAGTCAGGAGACAGAAGCCAGAAGTTAGTAATCAGAAGCAGGAAGCCAGCGGCCGGCAGCCAAGAATTTTGAGTCAGGCGTCAGAAGAAGAGAGACCGTCTTTTCATTCTGGCTTCTGACTTCTGGCTCCTGGCTTCTGACCGTTACCCTTCCGCGTTCAATAGTTCCTCCACCGCCGAGTAGGGGTCGCGGCGTTTCTCGGCGACCTCGCGGGCGAGCGCGTCGAGACGCGCCTGCGTGCCGTTGCGGCGGACGACGCGCGCGAGCAAGTGTTCGCGCAGGAGTTCGAGTATGCGCCAGCGGGCGACGGCGCTGCGGCGCTCGACGGCGGCCTCAGTCCGCCGCTGGTGCTCGGCGTAGCGCGCAATCGCCGCGGCCAACTCTTCGATGCCCTTGTTCTCAATCGCCACGGTCTTGACGATGGGCGGCAGCCAGCCGTCGGGGCGCGTGGTCAGCGTGAGCATCGCCTCAAGCTCTTTCTCGGTGCGCAGGACGCCGTCGCGGTCGGCCTTGTTGATGACGAAAACGTCGCTGATCTCCATGATGCCGGCTTTGATGGCCTGCACGTCGTCGCCCATGCCGGGCACGAGCACGACGACCGACACGTCCGCCGTCTTCACGATCTCGACCTCGTCCTGCCCGACGCCGACCGTCTCGACGACGATCTTCTCGTACCCGGCGGCGTCGAGGATCGAGACGGCGTCCACGGTGGCGCGCGCGAGACCGCCCAGGTGGCCGCGCGTGGCCATCGAGCGGATGAAGACGCCGGGGTCGAGACCGAGCGTCTGCATCCGTATGCGGTCGCCCAGGATCGCGCCGCCCGAAAACGGGCTGGACGGATCGACGCAGACGATGCCGACGCGCGCGCCCTCTTGCCGGTAGTAAGTCGCCAGCCGATCCACGAGCGACGACTTGCCCGCGCCGGGCGCGCCCGTCACGCCCACGACCAGCCCGCGCCCCGTGTGCGGGTAGAGCGCCTTGAGCAAAGCGGCCGCGCCCGCCGCGTCGTCCTCGACGCGCGAGATGGCGCGCGCCACCGCCCGCGGCTCGCCCGCGAGGATGCGTTCGGCGTCGGTGCTTACGTTCGCGGCACTCATTCAGGCGTTGAGCAGTTGGCGCGCGATGACGAGGCGCTGTATCTCGGACGTGCCTTCGCCGATGGTGCAGAGCTTCGAGTCGCGCCAGAACTTTTCGGGCGGGTAGTCTTTGGTGTAGCCGTAGCCGCCGTGAATCTGGATCGCCTCCTCCGAGACCCGCACGCTCATCTCGCTCGCGTAGAGCTTCGCCATCGCGGACTCCTGCGTGACCTTCTTGCCCTGATCCTTCAGGTACGCGGCGCGGTAGGTGAGCAGCCGCGCGGCCTCGATCTGCGTCGCCATGTCGGCCAGTTTGAACTGGATGGCCTGGAACTCGGAGATGGGCCGGCCGAACTGCTGGCGCTCCTTCGAGTAGCGGAGCGCCGACTCGTAAGCGCCCTGCGCGATGCCGAGCGCGAGCGCGGCAATCGAGATGCGCCCGCCGTCGAGAATCTGCATGGCCTGGATGAAGCCGAGACCTTCGGGGCCGAGCCGGTTCGCGTCCGGCACGCGACAGTCCTCGAAGATGACGCTCGCGGTCTCGGAGGCGCGCAGGCCCAGCTTGTCCTCTTTCTTGCCGGGCCCGAAACCTTTCATGCCCTTCTCGAAGATGAACGCGGTGATGCCCTTCGAGCGCATCGCGCGGTCGGTCGAGGCCACGGCGACGCACACGTCGCCGTGGATCGCGTGCGTGATGAAGTTCTTCGAGCCGTTGACGACCCACTCGTTGCCGTGGCGCACGGCCGTGGTGCGCGTGCCCGAAGCGTCCGAGCCGGCCTGCGGCTCGGTCAAGCCCCACGCGCCGAGTTTCTCGCCCGACGCGAGCGGGACGAGGAACTTCTGCTTCTGCTCCTCCGTGCCGAACGTGAAGATGTGGTTCGAGCAGAGCGAGTTGTGCGCGGCGACCGAGATGCCGACCGAGCCGTCCACGCGCGATAGCTCCTCGATGATCGTCACGTACTCGACGTAACCCAGCCCCGCGCCGCCGTACTGTTCGGGGAAGATGACGCCCATGAAGCCCTGGGCGGCGAGCTTGGGCAGCAGCTCGACGGGGAAGTGCTGCGCCTCGTCCCACGCGCGGACGTGCGGCGCGATCTCGCCCTCGGCGAACTCGCGCACGCTCGCTTTGATCTGCTGCTGTTCTTCGTTCAGGTCGAAGTTCATAAAGAAAGTTTTGGCTGCGCCCCTGGCCGGCGCGCAAAAACAGGCAAACAGATGCGAGCAACTGCCGGACGGCTCGTCGCTGTTTGCCCGTATGGCTGATTGTAACCTAACTCCGCGCCCGACCGTGACCGGCCGCGCGCCCCTTGCGCGACCCGCGCGGCTCTTTTTTCGCGCCCGCCGCGCCGCCCTTGCGCGCGCCCCGCACGCCGCCCGCGCCGCCTTTGCCGACGCCGCGCGCCCCGCCCGCGCCGCCCCGCGCGCGCCTGAACGCCGCCACCTCCGCGGGCGCGAGATGCCGCCACGAGCCTGGTTTCATGCCGTCGTCGGTCAGCCGCCCGATGCGCGTGCGGCGCAGCTTCACGACGGAGTGGCCGATCTCGTCGAACATGCGGCGTATCTGCTGGTTGCGCCCTTCGTGCAGGACGATCTCGAACCAGGCGTTCGCGTCGGTCTCATCCAACCGGCGGACTTCGGCGGGCGCGGTGCGCACGCCGTCGTCGAGCGTTATGCCCCGGCGCAGACGCTCGACGGCGTGTTCGGGCGGCACGCCCTTGACCTTGGCCTCGTAGACCTTCGGGACTTTGTTGCGCGCCGCCGTGACGTAGTTCGTCAGCTCGCCGTCGTTCGTCAGCACGAGCAAGCCTTCGGTGTTGAAGTCGAGCCGGCCGACCGGGTGCAGCTTGCCGAGCGCGGCGGGCACAAGCTCCGTCACCAAGGGCCGCCCTTCCGGGTCGGACACGCTCGACAAATAACCGCGCGGCTTGTAGAGCAACACGTAGACCTTCTGCCGCGCCGCCAGCAGCGGGTTGATGAGCCGCCCGCGCACCTTGATGTGATCGCGCGCCGGGTCGGCCTTCGTGCCCAACTCGGTCACGACCTGCCCGTTCACCGTCACCGCGCCCGCCGCGATCAACTCCTCGGCGTGCCGCCGCGACGCAATACCCGCCATCGCAATCAGTTTCTGTAGCCGCTCTTCCATAAAGACTAGTGGTCAGTGGTCGGTGGTCAGTGGTCAGTTTAAAGACAGTCCTACTGACCACTGACCACCGACCACTGACTACTGCTTTTAAGTGCCGCCCGCCAAGTCCTCGAAGTCTTCGACGTTGGGCAGTTCGGTCAGGTCTTTGAGGCCGAATTGGAGGAGGAACTCTTTGGACGTGCCGTACATCATCGGGCGGCCGATGGTCTCCTTGCGCCCCTTGGCGATGATGAGGCGCTTGTCGAGGAGCGTCTTGATCGCGGAGGTGGACTGGACGCCGCGTATCTCCATGATTTCGGGGATCGTGATCGGCTGCTTGTAGGCGATGACGGCGAGCGTCTCCAAGGCGGCGAGCGAGAGCTTGGCCGAGGGGCGCGACTTGAGGAAGGCGCGGACGTGCTCGTGGTATTCGGGGCGCGTGGCGATCTGCCAGCCGCCCGCCACCTCGCGCAAGAGCAAGCCGCCGTTGCGCTCGTTGAACTCTTTGGCCAGTTCTTCCAGCGCCACCTCGACCCAGCCGCGCTCCTCGTCCAACAGGTCGGCGATTGTCTTGGCCGCGAGCGGCTCTTCGGAGACGAAGACGAGCGCCTCGATGATCCCCATCAACTCCGCCATCGAGCGCGGGCCGGCCGGCCCCGCCTCTTCGGCCGCGCGCCCCTCGGCCGCGAGTGCGGCCAACTCTTCGGCCCTGTCCTCCGCGTCCGCGTCGAAGATGACGACCGCCGCGCCCGCATCGTCCGCGGCTTCGTCGGCTTCGTCGTCCGCGCCTTCGGCGTCGTCTACGTCGGACGCGCCCTCAGCGTCTTCTTCTTCGTCCGCGGCCGCGCCGCCGGTCTCGTCGTCGGCCGCGTCGGCGTCCGACTCTACGGCCGCGCCCGCGGCCGGCCCGGACTGAAACGGATCGGCCGCGCCGCCGTCCACGTCCGGCCCGCCGCCTGTCGTCGCCGCCCGTTGCTCGTCTCGCTCTTCGCTCATCTGACTCAACCGTTTCCGTTCTGCACGCGGGCGATGATGTCGCCGAAGGTCTCGCGCTGCACCAGCACGATCTCGGAGGTGCGGACGATCTCCAGCACCGAGAGGAACGCGAGCACCAGCTCGCGGCGCGAGTTGGCGCGCTCGAAGAACTGGCGCAGGTTCAGCTCGCCCGCCGACATGATCATGTTGCGCAGGCGTTCGAGCATCTCGGCGAGCGTCACCTCGTCGCGCTCGATCTCCATCAGGACTTCCTGCTTCTTGCGCGCGAGGATTTCCTGGAAGACGCGCAGCAGATCGAAGACGCCGGCCGCGACCTCCGGGTTCGTCTTGTCCGTCTCCAACGGCGCGCGCTGGTAGATCGCCCGCTCGACCGTCGCGCGCGACCAGAGCATCTGCGCCGCCGCCTTGAACTTCTGGTGTTCGAGCAGGCGCGCGACCAGATCGCGGCGCGGGTCGTCCGCCTCTTCCTCGGCCGCCGCGGCGAGCGGATCGGGCGGCAGCAACATGCGCGACTTGATCTCGATGAGCTGCGCCGCCATGACGAGGAAGTCGCTCGCCACGGCGATGTCCGTCTCCTGCATCATGCGCAGGTAGCCGAGGTACTCGTCGGTGATGCGCGCGACGGGGATGTCGTAGATGTCCACCTGCTCCTGGCGGATGAGGTAGAGCAGCAGGTCGAGCGGGCCGGCGAACTCGCCGAGCACGAGCTTCAACTCGTCGCTGCCGCGCTCGACGACGATCTCGGGCCGCGCCCCGGCCACGTTCAGCGGCGCGGGCGTCTGCTCGCCGCCGGCCGCCGCGGCCGCGGCGGACTGCGCGGTTTTCGCCTCCGCGGTGGTCGCGGCGGCCGGCGCGCTCGCGTTCGGCGCGTCGGCGCTCTCCGGCTCAGACGTGTTGGTGCGCGCTTCGTCCGTCATCGCTTCAGCCCCGCGGCGCGCGTGTGCCGACCAGCCCCACGCGCGCCTTCACGTCGGCGAGCGTGGGGCGCGCGAGCGCCTGCGCGCGCGCGCGGCCCGCGTCGAGAATGCGATCAAGCTCCGCGTCGTCGTAACCGCGCGCGCGTTCCTGCAAGGGGCGCAGGAACTCGACCGTCGCCTCGGCCAGCTCCGACTTCAGCGCCGCGTAGCCCTTGCCCGCGAAGTGCGCCTCGACCTCGGCGGGCGCGAGGCCCGTCAGCAGGTGGTAGATCGTGAGCAGATTCGTGATCGCCGGGCGCGCGTCGTCGAACTTGATCTCAGTGCCCGAATCCGTCACGGCGCGCTTGAACTTGCGGCGCACGGCGTCGGCGTCGTCGAGCAGGTAGATCGCGCCGTTCGCGTTCTCGTCCGACTTCGACATCTTCTTGGCCGGGTCGCTCAAGGAGAGAATCTTCGCGCCGAGCTTCGGGATGTAGGCGTCGGGCAGGCGGAACGTCTCGCCGTAGTCGCGGTTGAAGCGGCCGGCGATGTCGCGGGTCAGCTCAAGGTGCTGCTTCTGATCTTGGCCGATGGGCACGAGGTCGGTTTGGAAGAGCAGGATGTCGGCGGCCATCAGGACGGGGTAGGTCAACACCCCCGTGCCGACGCCCTCGCGCTGCTTCGCCGCCTTCTCCTTGAATTGCGTCATGCGCTCCAACTCGCCGACACGCGTGACGCAGCCCAGTATCCAGGCCAGTTCGGCGTGTTCGGGCACGTCCGACTGCGCGTAGACGAGCGAGACCTGCGGGTCTATGCCGGCGGCGAGGTAGAGCCGCACCAGCTCGCGCGTCTTGCGCGCCAAGACCTGCGGGTCTTGCGGCAGGGTGATGGCGTGCAGGTTGACAATGCAGAATAGGCTCTCGAACTCGTGTTGCAGCGCGGCCCAGTTGCGCAGCGCGCCGAGGTAGTTGCCGAGGTGGAGGTTGCCGGTCGGCTGCGCGCCGCTGAAGATTCGCTTAGCCATCAGAGGTACAAGGGGCGGCGTGCTCAGAGCCGGATCAGGTAGACGAGCAGCCGCGCTATCGGCCGAAAGAGGACGCTCGTGACGCCCATGTTGACGACGATCAGCAGCAGGATGAAGCCGTAACGCTCCAACGCCTCAAGCGTCGGCTGCATGCTCGCCGGCAGGAAGGTGTAGAGCACCTTGCTGCCGTCGAGCGGCGGGAACGGCAGCAGGTTGAAGAACGCCAGCGAGACGTTCATCACCAGCATGTTGATCAGGAAGACCCAGACCGGCTCGGCCACCGAGGCCAGCGCCCCGCCGTCGCCGATCAGCCCCGTGTACTGCACCACCTTGACGAGCACGAGCGCGCAGATGGCAATCGTCAGGTTGGCCATGATGCCCGCGAGCGAGACCATGACGTTGGCCACGTCCTTGTTGCGCCAGCGCAGCGGGTTGACGGGCGTCGGCTTGCCCCAGCCGATCAGCATGAAGCCGCCGCCGCCCGTCTGCGCGAAGATGAAGTTGACGATGGGGATCAGGAGCGTGCCGATGGGGTCGGTGTGCTTGGCCGGGTTGAGCGTGATGCGGCCGAGCAGCCGGGCCGTGTCGTCGCCGAACTTGTAGGACATCCAGGCGTGCGCGGCCTCGTGCGCGGAGATGGCGAACAGCAGCACCACCATGTAGATGACCAGCGCACCGATGTTGAAATTCTCCATGACAGCACCCGCCGAACCGAGCCGCGACCGGGAAGATTTTCAAATTACCACGCACTTTTCGGCAGTGTCAAAAAGGGTGAGCGGCGAGCAGGGAGCGATGCAGGAGTCAGGAGTCAGAAGCCGGAATGAATAGCCGGCCTCTCTTCCTCCTGTCGTCGCCTTACCTGTGCGTCACCTTCGGCTACCTGTTTTTAACTTCTGGCTTCTGACTCCTGACTCCTGGCTTCTTCCCTCCTCACTTCACCAACGTCCCGCGGATGCCGAGGGGCAGGCTGTAGACGGCTTCGTTAGTGGCGACGACCATGTCGCCGGCGGCGCTGAAGGCGAGGCCGATGACGTTCATGCCGGCGACCGCGAGCGTGGCGTCGCGCCCGTCGCGCGCGACGCGCACGATGCCGCGCCGGCCGCGCAGCGAGGCGGCGACGTAGAGGTTGCCGCTCGCGTCGAACGCCAGCCCGCCGGGCCGCCCCAGACCGCGGTAGAAGACCTCCGGCTCGCCGCCCGCATCAATGCGCCAGATCATGTCGAAGCTCGACACGGTGGGGCCGGTCACGTAGAGCGCGTCGTCGGGGCCGAACGCGAGGTGGAAGGCGGAGACCGACGCCTCAAGGCTAGCCCACTCTTCGGCCTCGCCGATGCCGTTGACGCGGTAGATCGTGCCCGTGCGGTCGCCGACGTACATGCGCCCGGCGTGGTCGAAGGCGAGACCCGTGGCGATGCCAAGGTCGCGCGCGAACGGCACGACCTCGTTGAAGTGCGTCACGCGGTAGATCGCGCCGTCGTTGCGGCTGCTGACGAAGAGTTGGCCTTGGGCGTCGAAGGCCAGCCCCGTGGGGTTGGTGATCTCGCCGGTCAGGTCGGCGACGCGCCCGTCGGGCGTGACGCGGAAGAGCGAGACCGGCTCCTTCTGCCCGCGCGAGCCGGAGCGCGTCACGTAGAGCGTGCCGTCCTGCGGGTCGAAGGCCGGGTTGGCGACCATGTGCAACTCGTCGGCGAGCTTGCGCCCGACGACCATGTGCGCGGGCGCGGTGCGCGCGGCGTCGCGGCTCTCAAGGACGACTTCGGTCGGGCCGCCCTCGGCCGTCTCCGGCACGAGCGCCAGCACGCGGCTGGGCGAGACGCCGACGAGCCGCGCCGCCACGTCGCCGAACAGCGCGCGGCACTCGCGCAGGTTGCCCGTGTCGTAGCCCTGGCACTCGACCGCCACCTCCCCGCCCGGAATCGCTGCCTCCGGCTCGACCCGCACAATCGTCCCGCTTCTGCTCATTAAACTCTCCGAGTTTTGTTAGTGGTTAATTGTTAACTGTTAATTGTTAGTTGTTAACTGCTCACTGTGTCCCGTCATCCTCGCGCCGCCTTCGTCATCAGTCGGCGGGCTACGCCGGAGCAACAACTAACCAATAACAATTAACCAATAACAATTAACCGATGCTGCATGATACGACGCGCACAGGGTCATGTCCACGCGCGGTTTTGCGCGCGGGCGCGGGCTGCTTTTCGCGGCGCGCGGACTACTCATGTTCGTGGCGTGTTGACTGCTTGCGCTTGGCGCGTGTGTGCTATAATCCGCGCCGGTTCAAGAGTGTTTCAAATGTTCCCGCGCGCCGCCCGCGCCGGGGCTAATTTTTTGCCCCGCGCCGCCCGCGCCGCGCAACGCGTTCAAAGCGAAGTGACTTCGCCGGGCTACAGCTTCAAGCCGACCGCAGCGTCCGCCCCCAACGCTCGCGCCGCTCTCACTCTAGCTACCAGCCGAAGCCGCCTGACAGCCGGCCGCAGCCGCCGCGCCGCCCGCGCCTGCCCGCCGCCCCACGCCAAGGAGGGTTGATCATCAGCACCGTACACGGCAACACGCAGGGGTTGAAGCCCAACCAGTTGCGCCGCATCGAGAAACTCTACGCGCGCCGCATCGCGCCGCAGCAGATCGTGACGCCGGAGTTCGCGCGGCAACTCACCGAGCTGTCGCACGAGACCGGCCGCCAACTCGGCGCGCTCATAGACCGCAAGGGCTACGTCGAGTACGTCGTGGTCGGCGACGCGCGCCGCATCGAGTGGCCCGACCTGCGCCGCGCGCGCCTCGGCGCGGATCGCTTCCGCGGCCTGCGCTGCGTCCACACGCACCTGCGCGGCGAAGAGTTGACGCAGGACGACTTGAACGACCTCGCGCTGCTGCGCCTCGACCTGATGGCCGCGATTGACGTGGACGCGCGCACGGGGCTGCCCGGCGTCGTCCGCGCCGCGCACCTGCTGCCCACTACCGCCGCCGAGATCGACGACGGCGCGCACCACGCGCCTTACGCCTTCCTCGCGCCGGCGATCCCCGCGCACCTCGACGTGGACTTCCTTGAGCTGATCAACTCGCTCGAAGAGGAGATGGCGCGCAACCGCCGCGCCGGCCGCCGCGCCGAGGCGCGCGACCGCGCGATCCTCGTCGGCGTCACGACCGGCTCGGTCTCGGACGCCGAAGAATCAATGGCCGAGTTGCGCGAACTGGCCGCCTCGGCCGGCGTCGTCGTGCTCGACCACGTCATCCAGCGCCGCGGCGCGATTGACCCGCGCACCATCCTGGGTCGTGGCAAGTTGGACGAGTTGCTCGTGCGCGCCTTGCGCCTCGGCGCGGACTTGATCGTCTTCGACCGCGAGCTGACGCCCGCGCAGGTGCGCTCGATCTCGGAGGCGACCGACCTCAAGGTCATAGACCGCGCGCAACTCATCCTCGACATCTTCGCGCAGCGCGCCGAGACGCGCGAGGGCAAAATCCAGGTCGAGCTGGCGCAGTTGAAATACATGCTGCCGCGCCTGATCGCCGGGCACGACTCGGCGTTCTCGCGCCTCGCGGGCGGCATCGGCGGGCGCGGCCCCGGCGAGACGAAACTTGAGACCGACCGCCGCCGCGTCCGCGACCGCATCAACCGCTTGGAGAAAGAGATCGACACCTTGCGCCAGCGCCGCCAGCAGCGCCGCAAGGAGCGCACGCGCCGCGAGTTGCCGATCATCTCGATTGTCGGCTACACGAACGCCGGCAAGTCCACCTTGCTCAACACGCTGACCGCGAGCGCGGTGCTCGCCGAGCAGCGGATGTTCGCCACGCTCGACCCCACGTCGCGCCGCCTGCGCCTGCCGCGCGAGCAGGAGGTGATCTTGAACGACACCGTGGGCTTCATCCGCGACCTGCCGCCCGACCTGATCGCCGCCTTCCGCGCCACGCTCGAAGAGATCAGCGACAGCGATCTGCTCATCCACCTGCTCGACGCCGCCAACCCGCGCTGGCAGCAACAGCTCGAATCCGTCGAGCGCATCCTCGGCGAGTTGGACTTCGCGCGCATCCCGCGGCTCGTCGTCTTCAACAAAGCCGACCTGCTCGACGCGGAGATTCTCGCGGCGATGATGCGCTCGGCCGGCTGCGAGGCGGAGCGCCGCTGCCTCGCCGTCTCCGCCTTCGACGCGCGGACGCTGCGCCCTCTACTCGCCGAAGCCGGCGACATCCTGGCCCGCGACCTGACGCACGACCCACGCGCGCCGTGCGCCGCCGAGACAAGTGAAGAGGCCGGCGAAGAGACCGGCGACGCGCGCGCGGAGCACGCCGCGCCGACTCGTGAACGAACGGCGCGCGCCGCGCGCTTCCGGCCCGCCGCGCGGCGTTAGCCCGCGCCCCCTTTTTGCGCCCCGACACGCCGCATGAGTAACCGCCGCCGTCCCGTCTTCACCACACGCTTCACGCGCGCACGTGCCGCGGCCGCGCGCGCCCTCGTGCGCCCGTTCAACTGGCTGCGCCCGCAGGCGCGCTTCGCCCTCGGCTTCGCCGTCCTCTCGCTCCTGACCACGTTCCTCGTCTCGCACACGCACTCGCAAGTGCCCATCGAGATGTACCGCGAGGGCGACGTGGTGCGCACGAGCGTGCTCGCGCCCGCCGATATCGGTTACGAAGACCCGCAACTGACCGGCGCGGCGCGCGCGCTCGACCCGGCCGCCACGCCCGTCACCGGCTTCATGCGCCGCAACCAGGTGGTGGCGCGCGAGGGCGACACCGTCACCGGCAAGATGCTCGCGCAGATCGAGGCCATACGCCGCTACAGCCACCAGGAGCGCCGGCCCGAGCACTACCTCGGCCTGCTCTTCCTCGTCGCCGCGCTCTACTGGGGCGCTTGGAAGTTCGTCGAGCACCGCACGCTCGACAAGGCGCTGCCGCTCTCGAAGGGCAAGACTTACACGCTGCTCACGTCCGCGATCCTGATCCAGACGTTGCTGCTGCGCGTCGGCGTCATCGTCGCCAAGTCCATCGCGGCGCAGTACGAGCGCGCGCCTTGGAACGACCAGACGATCTACAGCTTCGCCATCCCCTACGCGGCGGCGACGCTGCTGGTCGCGCTCTTGACGGGGCCGCAACTGGCGCTCGTCGCCGCCATCGTGACGGCGGTCTTCGCGGGCCTGCTCGCGCCGAACGGCGTCATGCTGGCATGCTACGCGATGATCTCTTCGTCGGCGGCGATCTTCGGCGTGGGGCGCTACCGCGAGCGGCAGTCGGTGACGATGGCGGGCGTCTACGTGGCGACGGTCAACGCGCTGACGGCGGTCGCCGTGCTGTTCGCGGCGCAGCAACCGCTGACGGTCGGGTCGCTCCTGCTCGCGTTCGGCTGCGGGCTGGCGGGCGGCGCGCTGACCACCATCTTCACGGCCGGGGGCTTGCCGGTCGCCGAGTCCACGTTCGGGATTCTGACGGACGTGAAGCTGTTGGAATTGTCGAACGCCGACCTGCCGGTCTTAGGTCAGTTGGCGTTGCGCGCGCCGGGCACGAACCAGCACTCGCACGCCGTCGGGCAGTTGGCCGAAGAGGCGTGCCGGGCCATCGGGGCGCAGGCGCTGCTCGCGCGCATCGGCGCGCTCTACCACGACATCGGCAAGCTGGCCGCGCCCGACATGTTCGTCGAGAACCAGACGGGCGACAACCCGCACGACCGCCTGCGCCCCACGAACAGCGCGCGCATCATCACGAGCCACGTGACCTACGGCATGCGCCTCGCCAAAGAGATCGGGCTGCCCCAGAAGATCGCCGACTTCATCCCGCAGCACCACGGCACGCGCACGCTCCACTACTTCCTGCGTAAAGCGCAGGCCCAGGCCATCCACGGCGAGCAGGTGGACGAAGCCGAGTTCCGCTACCCAGGCCCGAAGCCGCAGTTCAAAGAGGCCGCCATCATGATGCTCGCCGACTCGTGCGAGGCGGCGGCCCGCTCCCTCGCCCGCCCCGACCCGCAGAACATCCGCACCATCTGCGGCAAAATCTTCGAGGCCATCGTCAGCGACGGCCAACTGGACGAATGCGATCTCTCTTTGCGCGAGCTGACCGCCATCCGCGAGTCCATCATCAGCTCGCTCACCGCCATCTACCACGCCCGCATAGACTACCCCGGCTTCAACCCGCCCGCCCTCTCCAACTCCATGATCAACGCCCTGCCCGCCGCCGACCTCGACACCGAAGAGCGCGGCGTCCACTACAACAAACCCTCCGAAGTCCCCATCAGCCAAGGCGGCGAAGTCGAAGACGAGGCCGTGACCAGCAAGGGCAGACAGTAAGGCCGGCTAAGGCTGACGGGAAGACGCGCGGCTAACCGCGGTCAAAATTCAGGCGAAGCGGTCGCCCGTTTTGCAACTGAAACTTGGCAAGGGCGGCGAGGTCACTTCGTCGGCGGCGACGAGCGTCTGGGCCGGGGCGTGCGTGCGGTCGGCTCAAGGCCGCAGCGGGTTAGGCGAACTGGCCGCGCAGGCGGTCGTAGGTCGTCTGTAGGTCTTCGGGGAGGACGCGGGTTTCGCCGGCGGTGGTCATGAAGCTGGCGTCGCCCGTCCAGCGGGGCAGGACGTGGAGGTGCAGGTGGGCGGCGACGCCCGCGCCGGCGGCTTGGCCGAGGTTCATGCCGAGGTTGAAGCCGTGCGGGCGGTAGGCGGCGCGCAGGATGGTGGTCGCGCGTTTGGCCAAGTCCATCATCTCGTCGGTCGTCTCTTTGGCGACGGCGTCGAGGTCGGCGGCGTGCTCGTAGGGGATGACGAGGAGGTGGCCGTTGGTGTAGGGGTAGAGGTTGAGGACGACGAAGTTGGCGCGGGCGCGGTGGACGACGTAGTTGCGCGCGTCATTGTCCGGGTCGTCGCGCAGTGCGCAGAAGACGCACACGGCGGCGTCGCCCGCCCCTTCGGCCGCGCCCGCGCCTTTGATGTACTGGTAACGCCAGGGCGTCCAGAGCCTGTCCACGTCACGTCTCGCGGGTCTCGCGTCGGTGTCGGCCGCGCGGCTTCGTTCGGCCGCGCGGGCGTCACATGAGCGGCGGCGTCTGGCTGCCTTCGCCGTCGGTGCTCGCGGGCGTGGCGTCGGCGTGGGCCGGCGCGGGCGGCGCGGCGGGTTCGAGGTTGATCAGCTCTTTGAGTTCTTTGCCGGGCTTGAAGTAGGGGACGCGCTTGGCGGGGATGTCCACGGGCGCGCCGGTCTTCGGGTTGCGCCCGCGGCGCGCGCCGCGCGAGCGGACGCGGAAGCTGCCGAAACCCCGCAGCTCGATCTTCTCGCCGTGGTTGAGCGTCTCGATGATGGACTCGAAGACCAGCTCGACGAGCCGCTCGGCGTCCTTCTTGGTCAACTCGGCCGCGCGCGCGACATCGTCAACCAGTTCCGCTTTCGTCATAAGACTTACCTCACTGTGGCAGGGCCTTGGAGTTTCGGCCGCAGCGGCCCGTCGGACGGGGGCCGGCAAAGCGCACACGCCAGTTATCAAAGACACACCGTACAGTAGCAGAAACGCCCGACGCAGGGCAAGGCACACGGCAGCAACAGCTTACGCCGCGGTCGCCGAAGGCAAGAGGCAAGAGGCAAAAGGCAAAAGTCGGAGAGACAAAAGCCGGGCGCGTGAGCTTTACGACCCACGCGCCCGGTTTGCTGTCCTTAACTTTTGCCTCTTGCCTTCTACTGCTCGTCTTCGTCTTTCGGGGTCGGGCGGTTGAAGAGGCCGCCGAGTTCGGCGAGCGAGGCCATGCCGCCGCGGGCCTCGGACGAGTAGCTCTTGGTGTCCACCACCGGCTCGTCGTGCAGGGCGGCGCGGTGCGAGAGGCCGATCTTCTTCGTGTCCTGCTCGATGCGCAGGATGCGGAAGTCCATCTCCTGCCCGACCTGCGCCACGTCCTCGGGCCGGTTCACGCGCTCGTCCGACAACTCCGAGACGTGACACAAGCCTTCCAGCCCGTCGGCGATCTCGACGAACGCGCCGAAGTTGGCGAAGCGCGTGATCTTGCCGCGGACGATGTCGCCCGGCTTGTGCTCGTTGACGAAGCGATCCCAGGCGCTCTGCTCCGTGTCCTTGATCGAGAGCGAGAGGCGGCGGTTCTGCGTGTCTATGTTCGTGATGACCGCCTCGATCTCCTGCCCCTTCTTCAACGCCTCGCCGGGGTGCTTGATGCGCTTGTTCCAGGAGATGTCGGAGACGTGGACGAGGCCGTCTATGCCCTCCTCGATCTCGATGAACGCGCCGAAGTCGGTCAGGTTCCGCACGCGCCCGCGCACGCGCGTCCCGATCTGGTAGCGGTCGCGCAGCGTGTCCCACGGGTTCGGCTGCACCTGCTTCATGCCGAGGCTGATGCGGCGCGCGCGCGGGTCTACGCCGAGCACTTCGGCCTCGACCTCCTCGCCCACGTTGACCAGCTTGCTGGGGTGCTTGGTGCGCTTCGACCAGCTCATCTCGGAGACGTGGACGAGGCCTTCGACGCCCGGTTCGAGTTCGATGAACGCGCCGTAGTCGGTCACGCTCGCCACCTTGCCCTTCACGCGCGTGCCCGGTATGAAACGCTCCTCGACCGACTCCCACGGGTCGGGCAGCAGTTGCTTGTAGCCGAGGGAGACGCGCTCGCGGTCTTTGTCAAACTTCAAGACCTTGACCTGCACCGTCTCGCCGACCCTGAACTGGTCGCCGGGGTTCTGCAAGCGCCCCCACGACATGTCGGTGACGTGCAGCAGCCCGTCTATGCCGCCCAAGTCAACGAACGCGCCGTAGTCGGTCAGGTTCTTGATCTGGCCTTCGACGATGATGCCTTCTTCGAGGCTGTTGAGCGTCGAACCCTTCTTCGACTCGTTCTGCTCGTCGAGCACGGCCTTGCGCGAGAGCACGACGTTCGAGCGCTTGCGGTTGAGCTTGATGACCTTGGCCTCGATCTCCTGGTTCTTCAGCGTGTCAAGGTTGCGCACGGGGCGCGAGTCCACCTGCGAGCCGGGCAAAAAGGCCGCCACGCCGTCCACGTCCACGCGCAGGCCGCCCTTGACGCGCTCGACGACGCGCCCGCGCACGGGCGCGCCGTCGCGGTACGCCTTTTCCAGATCGTCCCACGCGCGCATCCGCACGGCGTCGGCGCGCGACAGGACGGGCTGGCCCTCCTGCGACTCCATGCTCTTGATGAGCACCTCGACCTCGTCGCCGCGCTTGACCGTGACCTGGCCCTGATCCATGAACTCTTCGAGCGGCACGAGGCCTTCCGACTTGAAGCCGAAGTCAATGACGACGCCGCGGTCGTTGACGTTGACGACCGTGCCGCGCACGACCGAGCCTTCCTGGAACTGCGCCTGCTCCTGCTCGTACTGGTCGAGGATCGCGCCGAAGTCGAAATCGCCGCCTGAGCGCGGCTCCTCTTCGTCGTCGGCGACGGCGGAGGCGGCGGGCGGCGGCGCGGGCGCGGGTTGAGCCGGTTCGGGCGCGGGCGCTGGAGTCGCGGCAGCGGGCGGCGGCGTCTCGGCGGCGGGCGGGGCGGCTTCGGCGGCCGGCGCGGCCTCTGCGGCCGGTGAGGCGGCGGCTGCGGTCTGGTTGGTGGGCGTGTTGCCCGCCGGTGCGGGCGCGCTGGCGGGCGCGCCGATCTGGGTCTGCTCGTTGTCGTTGGTTGCGCCGTCGGCCGGCACGTTCTCTTCAGTGGCCATGAAAGATTTCTTCGACTCCTCGGATTGTGCTGCGGCGCGTCGCATCGGCGAAATGCGCGCCGTCCGGCTCAAGCCCCCGCAGCGCGTTTAACGTCGTGCCCGCCGCGCGTCCGTGCCTGGCGGTGCAGGCGCGTCCGTGGCTGGTGCGGCCGCGTTGCTGGGGGTGATTGTCGGATGCTTAGCTTACGAGGCGGGGATGCGAGCCGTCAAGAAATTGGAAAGGGTTTTTAGTGTGCTTCAGTTTCCGTCTTGCCCGTGGATCACCCGCGTGACCCGACCATCACCAGTAGCTGAACCGGATGACCGGCACTGTACACGCCCCCGCGCGGGCCTGTCAAGGCAGTAGCGCCGGCCCGCGGGTTCAGCGCGCGGCGGCCCTTGCCGTCCGGGCGCACGCGCGCACCGCCCGCCGCCTAATCGTTGACCCCTCTGAGCACCTCGCGGAGGTAGTCTTGGGCCAAACCGGGATCGAGCTGCTGTAGGATTCTATACTGGGCGACGGCGGCCTCCTTGTTGCCTGACCGCAGGTAGGCGTCGCCGAGGTAGTAGTAACATCTGGCTTTCGCCTTCCCTTCCAGGCCCTGACTGATGGCCTTGGTCAGCGTCTCGATGGCTTCCGAGTAACGCGCCATCTGGTTGTAAGCGAACCCTAGCTGGTAGTAAGGCCTGCTCGCCTCGGGCCTGAGCCGGATCGCCTCGCGGCAAGCCTCGACCGCCTGCGCGAACATTTGCGGCTCGTCCTTCGTCCGGCCCAAGTCGTTGGAGGCCCAGCAAAGCAAGTAGTGCGCTACCGAGTTATCCGGCTCCAGCTTGACGGCCTGCCGGAGCGGCGCTAACGCCTCACCGAACTGGCCGGCATTGATATACTCCCGGCCCAAATCTCTGAAGGCTTCGGCCGAATCGGGCTTCAAGACGGTCGCCCGCGTGTAGGATTCGATGGCCTCTCCATGCTTGTGGGCCATTTGCAGCGCGTTACTCAAATAGAGAAGCGTTTCGATGTCGTCCGACTTGAGTTCGAGCGCCTTGCGGTAAGCCGCGATGGCGTTCTCGTACTGCTCCAACTCGTAATTGGCCGTGCCGAGGTAATAATAAGCGTTGGCCTCGCCGGGCGTCAGACTCGTCAGCTTCTGGAAAGCGTCGGCCGCCGCCTGCCACTGATGTAACTTGTAGTGGGCGATGCCTAAATCTTCATACGCGTCGGCGTAGTCGGGCTTCAGCTCGACCGCCTTTTTATAAGCCTCGACCGCCCTGGGCAGGTTGGTGAGCTGCTCGTAGGCGTGCCCCATCTTGAAATAGGTTTCCGCGTCCGGCTTAAGCTCCGCCAGCTTCTTGTATGTTTCGACCGCCTCGCCCCAGCGCTGCAAGCGGGTGTAGACCTCGGCCAGCTTGTTGTTCGCCTCCACGTCGTCGGGCTTTAAGGCGACCTCCTTACCGAAGGCGGCGGCCGCCTCGGCGAAGTTGGACGTTTCCGCGTAGAGCGTGCCCAGGGCGTCGTAGAGTTTGGCATCACCGGCCTTGAGCTTGAGCGCGCTGTTGTAGGCGGCAATCGCCTTTTCCTTCTGCTCCAGCTCGGAGTAAGCGTCGCCCAGCGGCACGAAGTAGTCGGCCGCCCTGGGGTTGAGCCTGACCGCCTGTTCGAGACTCGCGACCGCCTGCGTGTAGTCCTCCTTGCCGAAGCTGGCGACGCCTTCCTGGTAGGCCTTGTAGGCTAGCTCTATAGGGTCCTGCCGCTTGGCGGCCGTCGGCGCGGCCGGCACCGGCTGGCGGACGGGCGGGTTCACCGCGCGCGCCCGCGGCCGACTTTTGACCGGCGGCGGCTTTGGCCGCTCGGCGCGCGCCCGCGGGTTGAGTATCACGCCGTTGCTGCCGAAGTCGTCGTCTTGGCGCTGCGCCCGCGCGGCGGGGCCCGAGAGCAGCACCGCCAGCGCAGCAAGCCCGATATATAACCAGCGAGGTGACATGGCAGCCAGCCTTGAATCTCCGGCGCTGAAATGGCGCGCGCCCATCACTGGGCCGCGCGCACGAGGCGGAAGCCGAGCGTCGGGTGCCTGGTGTCCGGGCGCGTCACTTTCCGCCGCGTGGCGGTGATGGCCCCTTCGCCCCCGGCCTTACTCGAATAGCCCCCGCCGCGGGTGATGATGCCGGCACCGTCTTCGAGCTGCGCGGCGTCGTTGCCGGGGTAGAGTGAGTTCTTCGACGAAGTCCACTCCCAGACGTTGCCGATCAGGTCGAGCACGCCGTCCTTGGACGCGCCCTGCGGGAACGAGCCGACCGACTGCGGCGAGCTCGCGTTGACGTTGGCGCGCCCCGTCGCCGCCTCGTTGCCCCACGGGTAGAGCTTGTACGCGCCGCCGCCGCGCCCCGCGTACTCCCACTCCTCTTCGGTCGGCAGCCGGTACTCGACCCCGTCGCGCTTCGACCGCCAGGCGGCGAACGCCTGCGCGTCGCCGAGCGAGACGTTCGTCACGGGCCAACGCTCCTCCCCGGCAGGCGGCTGCTGACCGAGCCAGTGCGGCGGCGCGGCGTGCCCCGTCTGCCGCACGAAGTCGGCGTACTCGGCGTTAGTCACCTCGGTCTTGTCCATGTAGAAGGGGGCGACCGTGACGGGGTGCGCCGGGTACTGGTTCGTCTCGTTCACGTTCAGCGGCGACACGTCGCTGCGCCCCATCTGGAATATGCCGCCCCGGAGCATGACCATCTCCGGCTTGAAGGCTCCCGCGGCCGCGCCTTCTTCCTTCGTGGGCCGGGCCGGCGCGGGCGGGTTGATGAGCCGGTCGAGCCGCTCGGCCAAAGCCGGCTCAAGCTTTTGGAGGAGACTATACTGTTCGCCGGCCGCCGCCTTATTCCCAGTCAGAGCGTAGAGCCGCCCCAGGTTGAAGCGCGCTTCGGGGAAGTCCGGACTGAGCCGGACTGCCTGCTGGTACGCTTCGGTCGCCTGCTCATAGCGCCCCATGTTCTGATAAACCAAGCCCAGGTTATAGTAAGCCGTCTCGGCAAAATCGGGTTGCAGACTGAGCGCGCGGCGGTAGGCTTCGGCCGCCTCTGAGTACATTGCGAGATTGTAGTATACAACACCCTCATTATAGAGCACCACCGGGGCGTCGGCTTTGAGTTGCAGGGACTGCTTCAGGAGCGAAAGGGCGTCTTTATACGCGCCCAGTTCATTGTGCGCCACCCCCAAGTTATTGAGCGCCACGTCGTCCCGCGGGTTGAGCCGGATGACCTCGTTAAACTCGGCGACGGCTTCCCTGTGCTGGCCTAATTCGCTGTGCGCGTTACCCAAGTGGAAATGCGCGAGGGCCAGCATAGTCCGCTGCGGGTTCAGGCCGACGACCTGTTTGAAGTAGCGGACGGCGTCCTCGTAGCGCCCCTGCTTGTAACTGACCAGGCCGGAGCGGTACAACTCGTCAACCTGACCGTGCTGAGCCGGCGTCTCTTCGGGCTTCGGGCTGCGGACGGCTGCTTCGGGCATCGGCGGGCGGACGCGGCGCGGGCGGACGCCGGGCGGCTCCTGGCCGCCCGCGGCCGGGGCCGTCTGCGCGCGGCCGGCCCCGGCCGCCAGCAAGAACATCAGCAGCGCACACATACATAGTGCAATCCTATGGCGAGGCAAACTGGTTGTCATAGTTTGATGTGGGCCAGAGTCAGAGTTTCCGTTTCTTACTGCGCCGAGCGGACGAGGCGGAATCCGAGCGACTGGTGTTTGGTGTTGGGCGGCGTCGCCCGCCGCCGCGTGGCGGTGATCCCACCCGCGGCCCCCGGCTTACTCGAATAAGAGCCGCCGCGCGTGATCACCGTCTCGCCCTCCACCAATGTCGCGGCGTCGTTGCCGGGGTAGAGTGAGTTCTTCGACGAAGTCCACTCCCAGACGTTGCCGATCAGGTCGAGCACGCCGTCCTTGGACGCGCCCTGCGGGAACGAGCCGACCGGCTGGGGGCTAGCGCCGCCGACGTTCGCCAACCCGTCCCGCCACTCCGCGCCCCACGGGTAGAGCAGATTCATGCCGCCGCCGCGGGCGGCAAACTCCCACTCCTCCTCGGTCGGCAGCCGGTACTGCACGCCGTCGCGCTTCGACCGCCACGCCGCGAAGGCCTCCGCGTCCCCCTTCGTCACGTTCGTCACGGGCCACCGCTCGCGCCCAGGTGGCGGCGCACCGTCCGCCCAACTATCCGGGGCGGCATATTTGGTTTCGCGCACGAAGTCGGCGTACTCGGCGTTGGTCACCTCGGTCTTGTCCATGTAGAAGGGGGCGACGGTGACGGGGTGCGCCGGGTACTGGTTCACCAACTCAGCACTGTCGAGCCGGATGTCGCTGCGCCCCATTTTAAACGTACCGCCGGGGATCGGCACCACCTCGACCTTCGCCGCGGCCGCCTTGCTGTTCTCCGTGGCGGTCGAGTTCGACGAGCCTCTGAGCCAGACGAGCATGGTCGCGCCGCCCGCGCCCAGCAGAAAGATGAAGAGCACGGCAGCGCCGCCGGTCATTAACAGGAAGGAAGGCTTCTGGGCCGCGACGAAATCAGAGGCGGAGTTATAAAAAGACGAGAGGCTTAACTGCCAGAGGGACTGCAACTGCTCAGCGTTAGTGTCGCCGGCGCTTACGGATTGCGGCCCGGCGGGCGGCGTGGCGGGCGGTACCCCGACGGCTTCAACCTCTTGGGCTGGCGCGGCCCCACCCACCAGCGGGTTAAGGGCGGCCGGCTCGGTGCGGCGCGCGCGCGCTCCGATGGTAAGCGGCCCGGTCGGGCGCGCGCGTTCCGCTTCGGCCGCGGCGCTCACCTCGGCCGCGCGGGCCGCCTCCGCCCGCGCAGCTTCCGCCTGGGCAGCCTCAACTCTGGCGGCTTCCTCCCGCGCGGCTTCCGCCCTTGCGGCCTCAGCCTGTCTCGCCTCTTCTTCCGCGCGCTGCTGCGCCGGGCCTGAAGGGCCGGGCGGTTCTGGGGGCGGCGGCGGGCTGCCCGCCGGCCGCGCGGCCGCAGCAACAGCCGCGGCCGGGTCAAGCGTCGGCGGCGGCGCAGGGCTTTCCGCGGGGCCGTCTTGTTCGGAGCGGCGCACGTCGGACACCGCCCGTTGCATGATGCTATGGAGCGGACTGCGCCGCGGCTCGGCCGGCTCGGCCGCCTTGCCGACCGGCAGCTCCCGCACCGTCTCGGCCTGCGGATCGACCTGGGTCGGCTTGCTGACGGGTACGATCAACTGCTTGGCCGCCGCCCTACGCAGCTCGTGCATGAACTCGTCGAGCGACTCGGGGCGGTCGGCGGGATCCTTCTCGATGGCGCGATGGATCACGGCCTCGACCGCCTCGGGCACGTGCACCCCCACGAGCGAGAAGGCCGGGGGCTGGCCCGTCAGGTGTTGCCGCATGATCGCGGCCAGCGACTGCGCCTTGAAGGGCACGTCGCCCGCGAGCATCTGGTAGAGGATGATCCCCAGGCTGTAGATGTCGGCCCGCTGATCCGGCTCTTCTTCCGACCACTGCTCCGGGGCCATGTAGAAGGGCGAGCCGATGATGCCCGCCGTCTTGGCCACGACGAACGAGCCGAGGAGATCGGTTGACTTGATCTTGGCCAAGCCGAAGTCGAGCACCTTGACGCCCTCGTCGGTCGGCACGCCGTCGCGGATCATGATGTTGAGCGGCTTGAGATCGCGGTGCACGACACCGCGCCGGTGCGCGGCCGCGACGCCCGCCGCCATCGCCTCCATGAGTTGCAGCGCGCGCTCAAGCGGCAGGCGGCCCGCCTTGGTAATCAAGTCGTGCAGCGACTGCCCGTTGACGAACTCCATGACGAGGTAAGGCAGCGTACCGTTGACCACGCCGAAATCCGTGACGGCGATGATGTTGCGGTGGCGGATCGCGGCCGCCGCCATCGCCTCCTGCCGAAACCGCGTGACCAGCGCCGTGTCGTTGCCCACGAGGGTCGGTAGAATTACCTTGACCGCGTGCTCCGTCTTCAGGAAGACGTGCCGGGCTTTGAAGACCGCGCCCATCCCGCCCTGCCCCAGTCGCCGTTCCAGCAGGTAGCGGTCGTCGAGCACGACCGCGACCGGGATGGAGCCGGTCAGCACGGTGTCATCGACAGCACACCGGCTCGCCTCATCGGGATAACAACGCTGGCAGATGGAACACTCTTTCATGGCTTTGCGGTTAATTCAATGGCAGCCATTCCAAGGCGAGCAACATGGGCATGAGGCGAATGACGCTGGGCCTGGCTTATCTAAGTAGAAGCGAAAAAATTCGTTGACAGCGAGTTGCTAAAATGCCCTTTTTATTGGTGATTTTAACGCACTCTGTCAAAGAATATTTCAGGCTTGATAAGTATCAACAGATGCGCCGCACGCCAGCGCAGGTGATGAAGTGAACGAGGCGCAAACCAGCACGCCCAAGTTGCGCGAGCAACCGACCCGACTGGCTGGGAGGGGAATATAAACGAGGCCGCTACTGTTAAGCAAGCCGCTCGGATCATTCGACCAGACGTGACAGACCGGCGCGGACGCTCTAGCGTCCG
>DASVPY010000063.1:0-88689 GCA_036389395.1 Pyrinomonadaceae bacterium | reverse complement strand
CCGCCCCTCGGCCTCTCAGGTTCGGGCGGCAGCAGCGGCTCGACGACCGCCCACAGCTCGTCGCTCACGATGGGTTTCGCCATGGCGAGCGATTTTATCAACACTCAGCTCACCGGCTGAGGTTTTGCAACGGACTCTAAGATCGTTTCGTGTCCGTCGGGCGGGACGGAGACGGGGAAACGCTGCGCGTCGGCGTCGTACGTGCCGAGCCTCGGCTCGAAGGGTAGCGCGAACTCCGTGGTCAGTATTTCGTTGATGCGGCGGTTCAAGTCCTCCTTCCGCGTCGCCGCCCGGCGGTTGCTCTCTTCCTCCAGGCGTTGCCGCAGCTCGTTGGCTTTGGCCTTGCGCGCCTCGTAGGCCTTGGACGTTTCAAACTCGCCGCGGGGCGCGGTGCTCACCTGCGCCGCGACCTCGCGTTCGAGTTGCTCGTGCGCCTCCGCCTCGACGCGCAGGAGTTGAGCCTGCAACTGTTCGAGCTGAGCTTTGGCCTCGGCGATGCGCAGCGGGCGCTGGGTCAAGACCTGCGCCCGTGCGCCCGCGCCGCAGGCGAGCAACAGGGCGGCGCTCAGGAGCGCAGCGGTAGGGAGTCTGTCGATCATCATATGAGGTGTCGCCGTCTCTCTTCTTCAGCGCGCGCGGCGCGCGCAGCCACGGCGGATGATAGCTAACGGGCAACGCTTTTGCGAAACTGGCAGACTAAGGGTAGTGGGTCACTTTCAGGTTGAGTGTAACGAGCGGCCGGTTTCACACAGAGGACACAGAGTTAGCACGGAGGACACAGTTAAAGACTCTGTGTCCTCCGTGTTGAACTAACCCCTCGTCACCCTCAACCTCAAACGGAACCACTACCTGACGAGAATTTTACAGCCGCGGCCGAAGAGTGTTTTAATGTGGGCCGCCCGGTCTTCTCGGCCGGCAGTTCGTCGAAACACTTCGTATGCGCCATTACCCAAGGACGTTGTGGGTCGTGCTCGCGGGCGCGCTGTTCTGCGCGGCGGGTCTGCTGCTGTCGGGCCGTCTGAGCGCGGCGCAGCCGCAGTCGCCGCCGCGGCGCGTCGAAAACGCGGCCGCCCTCGCCCGCTTCTTCCGCGCGCTCGACTCCATCAAGACCGAGCACCGGCTTGAGCCGGTGCGCATCGCGCACTACGGCGACTCGCACACCGCCGCCGACATCCTGACGGCCGAAATCCGCCGCCGCTTCCAGCGCGAGTTCGGCGACGGCGGCCCCGGCTACATCGTCGCGCGCAACCCTTTCAGCACGCAGCGCCGCGGCGTGGACAGCGGCGCGACGCCCGGCTGGGCGATCAACGGCGTGGGCAAAGGCGCGGGCAACGACGGCTTCTACGGTCTCGCCGGCCTCAGCCTGACGACCGAAAAGGCCAACGAGCGCATGTGGCTCAGGACGGACTGCAACCACTTCGAGGTCTACTACCTCAAGCAGCCGGGCGGGGGCACGATAGACATCGCGGTGGACGGGATCAGCGAGTTGGACGAGCCGATCAGCCTGAAGGCGGCCGCGCCCGAGGTCGGTTACTACCCTTACGACACGCCCGTGATCAGCGAGCACCGGCTGGAAATCCGCACCGTCAGTCCGGGCAAGGCCCGGATTCTGGGCGTCGTCGCGGAGAAGATCACGCCGGGCGCGGGCGTCTCCTACGACGTGCTCGGCATCAACGGCGCGCGCGCCGAACGCATGTTGAGTTGGAACCGCGCGGTCTTGGGCGACAACATTAAAATCCGCAAGCCCGACCTGATCATCCTCGCCTACGGGACGAACGAAGTCACCGACGGCGACTGGAGCGTCGAGTCATACGCGCGGATGTTCAGCAGCATCCTGAAGATGCTGCGCCAGTCCGCGCCCGACGCGTCCATCATCGTCTTCGGCCCGCCGGATCGGGCCGACGTGGCGCTGGCCGGCAGCAAGATGCCGTTGATGATCGAGGCACAGAGGCGGGCCGCCCGCGAGGCCGGCGCGGCCTTCTGGAATTCTTACGACGCGATGGGCGGTGCAGGCTCGATGAACGTCTGGGCGGCGCAAGGTCTCGCCCAAGGCGATCACGTACACCTGACCGGCCCCGGCTACTTCAAGCTGGCCGACATGTTCTACGAAGACGTGGCGCGGGCCTACGAAGAGTCGAAGTCGTCCGCCTCCTCGCGCCCGCGCCAGGCCACGCACCCCTGAACTCGTCTACCTAATGTCTAACGGCCGCGGCGCGCTTCACCTGGGCGTCCGCGTGATGGGCACGCCGCGCATGAAGCGCAGGTCTTCGTCGCTGAGCGCGGGCTTGGCCGTGTCCGGCTGCTTGCGGCGGTAGGCGTTCATCAGATCGCTATAGAACATCGCGCCGAGCCGACTGTAGCCGGCGGCGGTGAAGTGTACGTGGTCGGGCTGCGCCATGCCGCGCGCGACCCACACGTTCATCGAACCCGCGCCGCCCATCGCGTCGGAGGCGCTCCAAAAGGCCGCGCCCGCGCTCAAGGCCGCGCGCCGCTGCGCCTCGATCAACTCAGGCATCCGCCGGACTGACGCCCAGCCGCGCGCCCCACGCACGGCGCGGTCGGGCGGGCCGACGATCAGGACGGAGGCTGTGGGCGCGGCGGCCCGGCAGCGGTTGATTATCTCGACGAACATCCGCTCGTAGGACTCGACCGTCCAGTCTTCGTCCGTCACCTCGTTCGTGCCGTAAGCGAGGACGATGAGCGACGGCTTGCGCCGCGCGAGGGCTTGCAGGAAGGACGCGTCTTCGGTCAGCGCGCGCAGGCGTTTGGCGCGCGCGCCGTTGACGCCGAGCGCCTCGTAAAGAATCGTCTGGCCCTCGCCGGCCGCCGCCGCGCCGTGCGAGGCTTCCGCCACGAGGTAAACGTCGCCCGCGAAGTCGCGCTGGAAGCTGCGCCGCACCGCGCCGGTGAAGAGATCGGCCTTCGTGTGCGAGTCGCCGTACTGCATGATGCGCACGGGCCGATGGGCGTTGTGCGCCTCCGTGGCCGCGAGCTGGCGGAAGAATGATCCCAGCGCGGCCGCGTTAAAGATGCCGGTCGTGTCAGATGTAGCCGAGACCGCGGCGGGCGCGCGCCTGACCTGGCCTGCGTTCGACTGGGCCAGCCCGACGCCTAATGAAAGCGCCATCGCGGCCGCGAGCAAAACTGTCTTCAAGGTCATTAATCCAAAACTCCTTCCATCAAGTAAAAAGGCAAAAAATATTGCCTGAACCAAGGGGCCTAATTAATTCGGGGAGGGGACGAAGAGGGCGGGGCAAGTATTCAGTTGTCGGTGTGGAGGCGTCCTTTGCACGCCTTGTGAAAGACACTAGCACAGCGGCCGCGGACTCTTCAAGTTTACTCACAAGGCGCGTGAGCCGGGCCGTGTAGTGACGTATAAAAGGATGACGCAGCGCCGGATTGGTTGCTTCGGCCCTTCGTGCGGCGGCGGTTAAACGTCGGGTCGGCGGCAAACGCGCGGCTGCCGGTTGCATCCGCCGGCCTCGGTGTGATAGTTTGCAGCACCTTGCGTAAGGCGGGCGGTTCGCCGCCGGGCACTCATAGCCGCCGCACCCGCATTAGGCTCTAGCCCGCCGCCGGCGGCGCGGTAAACTCCGCCGACTAACTTGCTCATCTAACGGGGCACTCTCCGACGCGGATGGCTGACACCAGATCACACACAGGCGCTCAATTGATTCCCGGTTTGGAGGCTTCTATGGTTTTTCGCAAATGGCTGCTCGCCGGCTTGGCCGCGCTCGCGTTGCTGACCTCCGTCCAGTGCTCGCGCCGCTCCACGGTCACCACGGCGCGCGCGCAGACGGAGCCGCCGGCCGCCGCCACGACCGCCGCGCGCGACGCGGCCGTCATGGGCGCGCCGGCCGCCCCCGCCACGCCGCCTGACACACGCCCGATCACGAGCCTGACGCTCGTCAAGCGGCTGACCGTCCCGGCGGGGCCGAAGTCTCTGCGCGTCATGCCCGACGGCAAGCGCATCTTCGTCAACAACCTCTACGGGCACGTCGTCACCTTCATAGACGCGCAGACCTACGAGATCATCAAGTCGATCCCCGTGGGCGGCGAGGCCGTCGAGTGCGCCTTCACCGACGACGGGCGCTACGCCTGGGTCTCGCTCTACGAGAAGAAGATGGTCGTCGTCGTGGACACCGATAAGTACGAGATCGTGCGGCGCGTGCAGGTCGGCGACATCCCCAAGGTCATCGCCATCAGCCCGGACGGGCGCTGGGCCTACGTCGCCAACTGGAACTCGCAGTCGGTCACGGTCATAGACGCCAAGACCTTCGAGCGGCTCAAGGACGTGCCGGTCGGGCGCGTGCCGCGCGGCATCACGTTCACGCCCGACGGGCGCTACGCCTACGTCGCCAACATGGGGGCCGACACGCTCTCCAAGATCGACGTGAGCCGGGATCACACGGTCGTCAAGACGATCACGGTGGACTACAACCCGCGCCACATCGTCATCACGCGCGACGGGCGCTACCTCTACGTCAGCATGAACGCGCTCGGCGTGGTGAAGAAGATCGACACGGCGACCGACGAGATCGTCGCCGTCGCCAGGGTCGGCACGCAGCCGCGCACCATCGCGCTCTCCGACGACGAGCGCTACGTCTTCGTCTGCAACTACGAGGACAACCAGTTGGGCGTCGTGGACGCCGAGAAGATGGTGCAGCTCTTCACCGTCCCGACGGACGTGCATCCCATCGGCGTGACCGTCCGGCCGGGCAGCCGCCAGGTCTGGGTCTCGAACTACCGGCCGAGCACGATCCACGTCTACCAGATCGCGTTCGCCGGGGAGCAGCCGGTCGAGGGGATCAAGTTCGGGCAGATACCGCCGGTCGGCGGCTCGATCACGCGCGAGGGGTCGCGCAAACCCGCCCCGCGCAAACCCGCCGCGCGCCCGAAGGGTGAATAAAGTCCACCTCGGGCTTGCGGGCTGGCGCGCGGCCGGATTTAACACAGAGGGCACAGGGTTAGCACGGAGGACACAGAGAAAAACTGTGTCCTCCGTGTGACCTCTGTGCCCTCTGTGTTAACTACGCGTCGGGTACACTCAACCTCGAAACGCTCTAGGGCGTCGGCGTCGGCCATCACCCGCCCCACCTTTTCAGCCCGTCATAATTTGCGTGATCCCCTTCGTGTTTATTCCACGCGTTAGTAGGTAGCGGACACGAGATGCCCGCGCGCGCAGACGAACCGAAGGGATTATTTTCATGCCACGCCCCAGCCTCAATCGTCGCACGGCCGCGAAGAGGGTCTTGGCCTGCGGCGCGCAGGCCGCGGCCGCCGTCATCTTCTGCCTGCTCGGCTTGCAGGCCGCGGCGGCGCAGACCATCACCGTCACGAACACGAACGACGCCGGCCCCGGCTCGCTCCGGCAGGCCATCCTGGATGCGAACGCCGCCGCCGGCACGCAGACCATCGCCTTCAACATTCCGGGGTCGGGCGTCCAGAGCATCGTGCCCGTCACGATCCTGCCCGCGCTCACCGACCCGGTCGTCATAGACGGCTACACGCAGCCCGGCGCTTCGCCCAACACGCTGGCCGAAGGCAGCAACGCCGTGCTCCTCGTCGAGTTGGTCGGCCCCGGCGCGAACGGCTCGGGCCTCCAAATCCGCGGCGGCAACAGCACGGTGCGCGGCCTCGTCATCAACCGCTTCAGCAACGCGGCCGCCATCAGCATCAGCGTCGGCAACAACAACCGCGTCGAGGGCTGCTTCCTCGGCACGGACGCCGCGGGCACGGCCAACTTCCCCGACCTGAGCCGCGAAGGCGTCAACATCAGCAGCAGCACCGGCAACGTCATCGGCGGCGCGACGCCCGACAAGCGCAACGTCATCTCCGGCCACCGCCTGAACGGCATCAACATCTTCGGCAGCACGGGGGCGGGGAACAACGTCGTCCAGGGCAACATCATCGGCCTGGACAAGACCGGCACCGCCGCCCTCGGCAACGGGCAGAGCGGCATCACCATCAGCGGCTTCACCGACAACACAATCGGCGGCGCGACCGCCGCGGCCCGCAACGTCATCTCGGCCAACGTCACCGGCGTCGCGCTCTTCACCGGCTCGAACACCGTGCAGGGCAACTACGTCGGCACGGACGTGACGGGCGCGCTCGACCGCGGCAACAGCGGCACGGGCCTCTTCATCCAGGGCGGCGCGAACAACCTCGTCGGCGGGCTGACCGTGACGCCGGGGCAGCCCCCCGGCAACGTCATCTCCGGCAACGGCGGCGCGGGCATAGACATCAACGGCAACGCCGCGCCCGGCCACACCATGCAGGGCAACCTCATCGGCACGAACGCCGCCGGCACGGCCGCCTTGTCCAACGGCGGCGAAGGCATCTCGATCCGCAACAGCGGCGGCGGCAACCTCGTCGGCGCGGCCAACACGCAGGGGCGCAACGTCGTCGCCGCTAACGGCCTGCACGGCATCTCGCTCAACAACAACGGCAACCAACTGCTGAACAACTACGTCGGCGTCGGGGCCGACGGCACGACCGCGCTCGGCAACGGGCAACACGGCGTCCTCATCAACTCGCGCGACGGGAACACGCTCAACGGCAACGTCATCGCCTTCAACGCGCGCAACGGCGTGGCCGTCAACTTCTTCAACACCGGCACGGGCAACGCCATCGAGTCGAACTCGATCTACGCGAACACGAACCTCGGCATAGACCTCGGCACCAACGGCGTCACGGCCAACGACGCGGGCGACGCCGACACAGGAGCCAACGGCTTACAGAACTTCCCCGTGCTCTCCGCGGCCGTCGCCGTGGGCGGCATCACTAACGTCGCGGGCACGCTCAACTCGACCGCGAACACGCAGTTCCGCGTCGAGTACTTCGCCAGCCCGTCGTGCGACCCTTCGGGCAACGGCGAGGGCCAGCGGTTCCTCGGCTTCTCCCTCGTCTCGACCGACGGCGGCGGCAACGCCACCATCGGCGTCTCGATCTTCGGGCCGACCACGGTCGGCGAGGTCGTGACGGCGACGGCGACCGACCCGCAGGGCAACACCTCGGAGTTCTCCCCTTGCCGGCCGGTGACGGCCACGCCGCCGGCTGGCCTGACCATCAGCGGGCGCGTCACACAGGGCGGGGCGGGCGTGGGCGACGTGACCGTCACGCTTTCGGGCACGCTCGCGCGCGTGGCGCGCACTGACGCCGCCGGCAACTACTCGTTCGCCGTCGCGGCCGGCGGCAGCTACACGGTCACGGCCGCGAGTCCCTACTACGCCTTCGTGCAGCCGCGCGTGGACTTCCCCGCGCTGGGCAGCAGCCAGACGGCGAACTTCGCGGTCGCGCCGCAGTCCGCGCCCGCGCTGCCGCCGCCGCCCTCGGACGACTTCGACGCGCCCCAGCGCGACGCGGACAAGTGGAATCTCGGCACGCTGACCCAGCCCGCGGGCGCGTTCGATCCGCTCGTCACGGTCGCGCAGACCGGCGGCCAACTCGTCATCACACCGCGCGCCAACGTCAGCGGCTTGCACTACAACGGCTACGTCTCCGTGAACAGCTTCGACTTCACCGCCGGGCAGGTGGGCGTCGAGGTGGTGCGCGCGGCGGCGAACGGGGCCGAGACCGTCTTCGCCATCGGCGAGGACGAGCAGAACTTCTACCGCTTCATGGTCGGCGCGGGCAACAGCGCGGCGCTGAAGGATTTCGCGCCGCAGGCGCTCGCCCGGTTCGGCATCCTCGACGCCTCGACGCTGGTGCTCGTCTTCCAGGTGCGGGTCGGCGGCGTCCTCTCGCAGCAGGTCATCCCTTACGATCAGGCGGCGCATCGCTACTGGCGCTTCCGCCACGACGCGCCCGCGAACGCCATCGTCTTCGAGACCAGCGCCGACAACCAGACGTTCACCGAGCGCTACCGCAAGAGTCTGGAGAAGAGCGTCTCGGCCCTCGCCGTCGAGCTGTCGGCGGGCACGGCGCAGCCGGTCGGCGACCCCGGCACGGCCGTCTTCGACAACCTCGCGCTGACGACCAGCACGGCGCAGTTCACCGCCGCGCAGTTCACCGTGAGCGAAGGGGCCAGGCAGGCCACGATCACCGTCACGCGCGCCGGCTTCGTCAGCGGCGGCGCGGCCACGCTCTACTACCAGACCGTGGACAACCCGGCCGCCGTCAGGTGCGACGACACGCAGACCTTGCCGGGCGCGGCCTTCGCCCGGTGCGACTACGCGACCACGATTGACACGCTCCAGTTCGCGGCCGGCGAGACGCAAAAGAGCTTCACCGTGCCGATCATTGACGACGGCCACGTCGAGGGCGCGGAGACGTTCGACGTGGTGCTGCGCGGCGCGACGGGGGTGAGCCTGGGCGCGCCGGGGCGCGTCACCGTCACGATCACCGACAACGATCAGCCGGGCCAGACGAACCCCGTGCTGACCACGCCGTTCTTCGTCCGCCAGCAGTATTTGGATTTTCTGGCCCGCGAGCCGGAGGCGGGCGAGCCTTGGTCGGGCGTGCTGAACCGCTGCCCGGACGTGAACAACCTAGACCCCAACAGCCCGTCCGCGGCTTGCGACCGCATCACGGTCTCCGCGGCCTTCTTCGGCTCGCCGGAGTTCCGGCTCAAGGGCTTCTACGTCTTCAACTTTTATCAGGTGGCGTTCGACGGGCTGCTGCCGGAGTACGCACAGATCATTCAGGACATGCGCGGCGTGACGGGGCAGACCGCGGCCGAGACCTTCCAGCGGCGGGCGCAGTTCGCCACCGACTTCGCCCGACGCACGGAGTTCAAGGCGCGCTACGACGCGAAGTCGGACGCCGAGTACGTGGCGGCCCTGCTGGCGCGCTACCAGCTCGGCCAGATCACGACGCCCGACCCGGCCGACCCGGACGGGCAGGCGCAGGTGACGCTGACACAGGCGGAACTGGCCACACGCCTCGCGGCCGGCACGCTCACGCGCGCGCAAGTCCTGCGCGCCGTCGTGCAGAGCCAACAGGTCACGCAGGCCGAGTTCGCCCGCGCCTTCGTCGCCATGCAGTACTACGGCTACCTGCGGCGCACGCCGGAGCCGGGCGGGTATCAGGGCTGGCTGAACTACCTGACGGCGCACCCCGACGACTTCCGCACGATGGTCAACGGCTTCCTGAACTCCACCGAGTACCGCCTCCGCTTCGGGCGGCCATAGAACTCGATAGCGGTCGGCGGTTGCGTCTCGCGCGCGGCCGTTTCCAACACAGAGGGCACAGAGTTAGCACAGAGGACACAGTTTTTTCTGTGCTCTCTGTGTTTCCTCTGTGCCCTCTGTGTTAACCCGGCCGCGCGCGAGACGCAACCGCCCCGGCGTTGTTCATTTAACGGTGACCGCGCGTGTCGCTCGGCCGCTGGCGCTGTCGCCCGTGACCGCGCTCGGGTTCAAGGTCAGAGACGAAAGCGTGACCGGCCAACCTTCACACGACGGGCCGGCTTGCGTTTAAGCGTTGATGTTGGCTTCGAGGATGTTCGGGTAGATTTTCCAAGAGGCGTCAGGCTCTTGCTGCATTTTCTCTTGCAGGGTTTGCAGCTCGTAGCGGAAGAGGCGGAAGGCGTCAGCGCCTTTTTGGTCGAGCGCCATGTAGCCGAAGTCGTGCATGAGCCGCGTGCGGCTGACGTTGAGGTTGAAGTTGGCGTTGACCAGGCGTTGGTACACGTCCAGCGGCTCGCGCTGCCCGTTCGCGTAGACGCGCACAGGCTGGACGTGTGTCCACAGTTGATAATTCCAGAGACCCGTGCCGAGCGCCTCGTGCTCGACCGCCGCCAGGTAGATGAAGGCGGCGATGAGACGCGCCGCGCGCCCGACTGTGAGTTGGTCGCCGAGCAGCTTGCGGACGCCGTTCGGGATGAGTCGCTCCAACTCCTCGACCCAGCCTTGGACGCTCGCGTCGGCGCGGAGTTTTTCGTCCGAGTCGTAGTAGACGCGCAGGTAGCGCAGGGCGTGTGCGTGCATCACGTCGAAGATTGCCCGACGGTTCGAGAGGACGGGCGTGTCGAATCCCGCGTCGAGGATGCCGCGCTGCTCGGCGTCGCGCTCGGGGTCGAGGACTGTGATGTCGTAACGCTCGTAGGTCTCCTCGAACAGCTTACACATCCCGCGGTGCGTGAAGCTGAAGATCGTCTCGAAGTCGCCGCCCTTTGCCATCTGACCTTTGGTGACGATCTGATTGCTGTACTGCGTGCCGTACATGTGCGGCCAGAGCAGCCGCCGCAAAGGGTGTGCGGCGGGCAGGCGGTTGCGCGTGGCGATGGCGAAGGGGCCGCCCGCGGCCAGATGCACGCCGTTGAAGTGGCGCACGAGCGAGACGTGGGTCGTGGCCGCGCAGAGCGCGAGCTTCTGCGCGAGCGCCCAGTCGGGGTCGCCCGGCCGGCACGTGCCTAACTCGCAATCTATCTGCGTCGCCTCAAGCCGGCGCGCGCCTTCGTTGACACGGAAGAGGACGCGGACGCCGATGGAGCGCAAGCCCGCGTGGCGCTCGTAGCCGTCGAGTTCGCGCAAGTCCCACTGGTAGCCGCCTTCGGGCGCGCGCTCGACGTAGCAGGCGTAAGGGCTGGCGACGGCGATGCGGCCGAGATCGATCTCGCCCTTGTACTCTTCGGGCAGGACGGGCGGCGGAAATAGTTTCCGGTGCGCTTCGGTGTAAGCCTCTGCGAGCGCCTGCTGCGGGTCGGCGCTGATCGGCGGCAGCCCCGGCTGGTTGGCGGGGAAGACGGTGTACATCCCGACCTGGAACTTGTAGAAGGCGACCTTCAGCGGCTCGGCCTCGTCGTCGGGCACGTGGTCGGCGACGCGTATGTTGGGGATGGGGATGCCGGGAAACTGGCTGGCGAAGCTCACGGCTTTGAGTTCGCGCCCGCCGTCGCGCGGGACGGGAATCGTCGCCGGTTTGTTACTGGCGAACTTCTTGGTCGCCAGGCGGTTCCAGAATGCTTTTCGCAGTTGCCACATAAGATTGCTCAGCGCCGGCGCGCTAGGCGACACGCGCCCAGGGCGCGAACGCGTTATTGACCTTGGCGAGCGCCGGCCCCAGTTGCGGGTAGTGGCGCAGCAGCACGGTCTTCATGGTGTTGTTGTCGATCCACTCCATCCCGGCCTGCGTGTAGACCTCGGGTTTGTAGTCCACCGTGAAGAAGCGGTCGCTGTTCAGCCGGCGCGAGGCCATCAGCACGAAGATGCGGAAGGCCGTGTCGCTGAAGCCGAACCCTTTCGGCGGGTTCTCGGCGAACAGCCCGACGGTCGTGTCCACGCGGTCTATGTCGCCGTCGTAGACGCGCCGAATCTCTTCGGCCCACTCGCGGTTGGCGGTCAACTCGTCGAAGGAGCTGACGGGCGGCTTGTGGAGCAGTTGCCGGAACTGGTTGTAACGGGGCACGCCGAGTTCGCGCGAGCGCAGGATGTCTGTGGCGGCCAAGTCCATCATGAAGCCGTCGGGGCGCTCGTAGTGCTGCAAGGCGCGCGGGAAGTTGTGCAACTGGATCGCGCCGGGGTGCGCGATGCCGAACGAGTAGAGCATGTCGGCCATCGGCAGGCGCTCGAAGAGTTCGGGGATGCGCCGGTCGGAGATGCTCTTGAAGTCGCGCTCTTCGGCGAAGGCGCTGTTGGTCAGCGAGCGGAAGACGTAGTCGTCGGGCACGAGCGGGTGCATGCGGTAGACGGCGACGAACTCTTCGGTGAGCGCGTAGGGCACGCCGAAGTGATCGGTGCGCCCGCCGACGATGCCGCTGACGACCTCGTTCGTGCTGAGGCGGCCGAAGTTGCGGTAGGCCCACTCGCCGGCGAGGCCCCACCAGTTGGCGCGCATGGCGATCTGGAGCGTCGGGTGGCCGAGGATGCCCGGCGTCCACTCGACCGTGTGAATCTTCGCCAGCAGCGCGGCGAGCACGAGCCGCGCCTTGTCGAACAGTTGGTCGTCGGACAGAGACGGGTGGGCGGCGTGCAGGTGGTCGCAGATCGCGTTGTGTTCCAGCGTGAAGAGGTTGAAGTGGAGGGCGAGACCGAGCCAAGTGCCCGGCTCGGCGACCGACTCCGGGCTGACGGGGATGAGGCCGTTCGGCCCGACCTTCAGCTTCCCGCCCGCGTCGGCGCGCACCCTGTCTTGCAGCTCCTTGTTGCTGCCGTAGAGTTGCGAGCCGTCCCACCAGTGGGTTTCAGTGTTGACGTAGGTCGGCGGCTGGCCGTCTTCGCCGGGCGGGCGCGTCGGGTCGGGGCGCGTGCGCAGCACGAGCATGGGGTTCTCGTGCCACGAGTCGTCCGCTTTGAGCGGCAGCTTCCAGGGGTTCTCCTTCGGACTCTTCCCGTGGCTGAACCAGTCGCGGATCATGAACTGAAGCCAAGAGGCGGCGAGTACGTTGAGCGTCTCCGCGGGCGCGAAGGTGTGCCGGGTTAATAGCTCAAGGCTGACGGTGCGCGGGTTCGGCGAGAGGATCGCCGGCTCCGGTTCGGGGAAGGTGTACTCGATGGGGGCGTTGCGCCCGAAGCGCGTGCCGGCGGCCCCCATGCGCGGCTGCGACAGATCGTTGTACGTCCCGTCCGCCGTCCGCGCCGTGAGGTGGTGCTGATCCTGCGGCACAACTTCGGGCAGCGGGACTGAGGGCGCGGCAGCGGTGTCGTACAGGTTTTTGGCCCGGAGCGTGTTGCGTATCCCGACGAGCACCAGCAGACCCAGGGCGGGCGGCAGCTTGTCCCAGCCGACGGAGTGGTCAACCTGCTCCATCGCGTTGTTGAAAGCCTCCGAGCCTTTGGCCTTGCGCGAGAGGCGGCGGACGAGCTTCGGCCCCTTCGTCACGGCCACCACGCCGAGGCCGAGCAGCCCCATGACCTTGAGCCATTTGGTCGCACCTGATTTACTCATCTTGCTCTCCTCCTAACGTGTCGGGCGCGGGCGCAGCCGGAGCAGCGGTTCATACAAGAAGCGAGGTGAGAACGAGCTGTTATGAGAAGCCAACGACAGTAAGACTCTCGTTAACAGAAAGCCGACGGGCGAACGACGCCGGAACAATATTTCTATTAAAACTAAATGTCAATACTCATACCAACTGACCGCGCAGCCGCCCGCGCGCGGCCCGAGCTACGCACGCAACTCCCGCCCAACGTTGACGCCGCCGCGGCGCGCCCCGCATGATCACGTCATGAGCAGGACACCTGTGTTCGCGGCCTGCGCCCTGGCGCTCGCCGCCGCCGCTTACACTTGGGCCGGCCCCGCGGCGGCCGATGCGCGCTCGGCCGAGGCGCAGATTCGCGCGGAGTTTGCCTCGACCGCCGAGGGCTGGAACAAAGGCGACCTGGCGCAGTACCTCGCCGCCTACACGGACGAGGCCACGGAGATGACCCGCGACGGCCCCGCGGGCGGACGCGACCACATCGAGCGGACGATGCGTGCCGGCTTCTGGAAGACGGGGCGGCCGCTTCAGCAACTCCGTTACGAACATCTTGAGGTGCGGATGCTGGGCAAGGAGCACGCGCTCGTCACGGGGCAGTTCGTGCTCACGGGCGGCGACCGCCCCGACCGCACCGGCTGGTTCACGACCGTGTGGCGACACACCAAACAAGGCTGGCGCATGATCCACGATCACTCGTGAGGCGCGCGCGCCGCGCGGTAGCATGGCATCGGGCGCGCGCCGTTTAAAGATTAGGCACAGGCACGAGGGTTTTCAGCAATGAGCACAGGTCGCATCGCGGAGCACTTCGCTTCGCACCGGGGCGTGGTCGAGGAGAGCGCGGCCCGTTTGCAGGGGCCGGCGGCCGAGGTGGCGCGCGTCACCATCGAGGCGCTGCGGGCGGGGCACAAGGTCATAGCCTTCGGCAACGGCGGGAGCGCCGCGCAGGCGAGCCACTTCGTCGGCGAGCTGCTGGGTCGCTTCCACCTCACGCGCCAGCCGTACCCGGCCGTTTGTTTATCAAGCGACGCCAGCGCGGTCACCTGCATCGCCAACGACTTCGGTTACGACGAACTGTTCGCGCGCCAGGCGCGGGCGCTCGCCGAAGCCGGCGACGTGGTCTTCGGCTTCACGACGAGCGGCCGGTCGGAGAACGTCAAGCGGGGTCTGCGCGCGGCGCGCGAGCGCGGCGCGACGACCGTCGCCGTGACGGGCGCGGCCGGTCTCTTGGGCGAGACGGCCGATCACGTCTTGGCCGTGCCGAGCGACGTGACGGCGCACGTCCAGGAAGTACACCTCATGCTCCTGCACGTCTGGTGCATCCTCATTGACGAGGCGCTCGGCGAGCCGCAGTGACGCAACCGACGACGAAGGGCTGAGGATGAAGGACGAGCTAACAGACAAGTCGGTAGACGGATTGAGCAGACTTTCGTGCCGGGAGTTTCTGCCTGTGGGCGCGGCGCACCTGCGCCCCGCGCGTTGAGCGGTGCGCGCCGCGCGGCCGAGGTCGGGGGAAAATCGTTGACTTGTAAACGGAGTTCGTTCTTAATAGCGCCCACGTCTCCGGCAGTGTCACGACAGGTTCCGTCAGATCGGACGCACACCCTTATGAGAATGGCACGCACCGCTCGCCCCTTCGTCTTGCTGCTCGCGTTACTCGCGCTCGCGTCGCCGCTGCGCGCACAGACACGTCTCGCCACGGGCGTCATGGAAGTGGCGCGCGCCGACGCCCGCCCGACATCGGGGCGAGCGGCCGCAAGCCGGCGGGAGGGCGGCGGCATCAGAGAGGTCATACCGGATAAATACAAGGGGCGTTATCAGGAGTGGAAGAACGCGTTCCTCTCGACCAGAGTCGGGCGCGACGAGTGGGAGCGTTACGAGCAGGCCGAGCAGTTCACGCTGACGATCACCGTCTCCGACGGAGACCGGCACGGGGCGGGCACGGCCAAGTACAAGTGGAACGACGAGGGCGCACTCGTGGCGGCGACCATCACGCTCGGCAGTCGGATCAACGAGGGCTACCCGAGTCCGATCTACTACCCGGTGATGAACGCACTCCTGCCCCTGCGGGAGTCGTACGTCATCAGCGACAACGTCCTCGCGGCGGCCAAAATCGCGCACGAGTTCGGCCACGTCAAGCAGGCGGCGAACGTGGACGCCGGCCTCTACCGACTCCAGAACCAACTCATGCCCGTCTATAACCAAATCCTGCTCGCCAACGGGCGCAACGTCCGAGACCCGCGGCTGGTCGAGTTGGCGCGGCGCATGGGCGGCACGCCCGTCGAGATTTGGGAGAGCCGCGAATACTGGGGCGAGGTCAACGCGATGCTCTTCCTGCGCGAAAGTATCACCGACCAGGGCGAGCAGAAGGCGCTGTGGGAGAGAGTCAGGCGGACGGTGGAGCTTTACGCCAAGGACTACGCCGAGCGTTTCGACCAAGTCATGCAGTGAGAACTCGCCCCGCGGTTGTCCGTCAACACCACGAGCGCCGAGAGAAGGTTGTAAAGCCACCCGCCGTCTTCCGGCATTTGTTCAATAAACCACATAATTCGATTCCAGAAAACACCTCCACCCCTGGACACCTCTGATATGCTCTAAATAAGTCCTACCGTGCGACCTTACAGCGATAGCGGGCTGTGCGCGCGCTGCAATCTTATGTCCGTTGGTCTTACCTTTCCGAGTGTAGGCGAAGATTGGTAAAAATATAACTTGACAGAATCCGCGGATTGGGTGCAGAATGCGCCGACTTTGTGAGTGAATGTGTGTATGCGGTCTGAAGTTTAGACCGTGTTACAGCGCCTCCGAATCTTCATCCGGGAAACTTGGTCGGGCCGTCTGGCTGTTCAGCTTGTGCCTCCCCGCGGGGCGCGCGCGTGACGCCTACCGAACGGCCTATCGAGTGTTCGGAAGTGAAAAACTTTCGGAGTCGCTAAACACTTCAGCCCGCGAGACCCTTCCGGTCGTTCTCGCGCTTAATCGAGCCAGGGCGGTTTTCGATCCCTTACACAACTTCGTGGCCTCGGCGCGCCCGCCCTGCGGGCCGACGAGCGCGCGGCGGAAAGCTCCGGGGGCCCGCGACCAGAGGCTTGCCGGCGACCCGGCCGAGAGGTGCAAGACGCACGCCGATTAAATCCCATTTTGAGGAGATGACTTATGAGACTGAGAGCCGCTAACGCAACGCGCCGGGCCGCCGCGCTGTTGGCCGTACTGTTCATCTGCGCGCTGTACGCGCCGCTGCACGCACAGGAGTCGCGCGGCAGGATTACGGGCACGGTCACAGACCCGAACAAGGCGGCCGTGCCGGGCGCGACCGTCCGCGTCGTTGACCCGGCCAGGGGCACGAGCCTGACGCTGCCGACCAACGACGAAGGCTTCTTCCAGGCCCCCTACCTCCTGCCCGGCACGTACCAGGTGGTGGTCGAGGTCGCGGGCTTCAAGAAGTTCATCCAGGACAACGTCGTGCTCCAGATCAACGAGACGCGCGACTTGGCGATCTCGCTCGAAGTGGGCGGCACGCAGGAGACCGTCACGGTGACGGCCGGGGCGCAGGAGTTGAACAACGCCGACGCGAACCTCGGGCAGACGCTCGACCAGAAGCGGCTCGCCGAGTTGCCGCTCGTACACGGCGACCCGTACACACTGATCGGCCTCTCCGCGGGCGTCACTTACACCGGCAGCACGCGGCTGGATCGCCCGTTCGAGCCGACGCACATCGTCGGCTACGCCGTGGACGGCACGCGCGGCAACCGCAGCGATCTCCTGATCGACGGCGCGCCCTCGACCGCCACGGCCAACGCCAACGAGGTCATCGCCTCCTACGTGCCGCCGTCCGACATCGTCCAGGAGTTCAAGGTGCAGACCTCGACCTACGACGCGCAGTTCGGCAACACCGAGGGCGGCGTCACGAGCATCACCATCAAGTCGGGCACGAACGACCTGCACGGCACGGCCTACTACTGGGTCGAGCCGGGCGGGCTGGCGGCCAACGACTTCTTCGGCAAGGCGCGCGGCCAGGGCCGCCCCTTCACCTTCTCGAACCGGCCCGGCTTCAGCATCAACGGCCCCGTCCGCATCCCGAAGCTCTACGACGGCAAGGACAAGACCTTCTTCCTGTTCGGCTACGAGGGCATCCGCGACTCACGCCCGCGCTTCGACGCCGGGGCCAACTCCTTCGTCCCCACCCAGGCGCTCCGCAACGGCGACTTCTCGGCCTTCGCCTGCGCGCCCGGCCAGACCACCAACTGCATCACGATCTACAACCCCTACACGCGGCGGCCCAACCCCGCTTCGTCGGGGCAGTTCCTCGCCGACCCGTTCCCCGGCAACGTCATCCCGCAGAACCTGCTCAGCCCGACCGCGCAGGCGATCCTGAAGTACTTCGCGCAGCCCAAGCAGCCGGGCCTGCTCGGTAACATCTTCGACTCGCAACTGACCGAGAAGACCAAGCCCTACGACAACTTCACGTTCCGCATTGACCAGAACGTCTCGGCCACCAACCGGCTCTTCGTGCGCGGCAGTTGGTACAACCGCGACAGCCACTACAACGACTACTTCGGCACGGAGGCCACGGGCGTCAACTTCAAGTTCATCTCGCGCCAGGGCGTCATTGACGACGTGTGGACGCTCAACCCGACCACCGTGCTCAACGTCCGCTACGGCTACAACCACTTCATCCGCTTCCAGGATCAGGACCCGGACGCGCGCGGCTTCGACCTGACGGCGCTCGGCTTCCCCGCCGCCTACAACAGCCTGATCCCCGATCTGATCCGGCGCTTCCCGCGCTTCGACTTCCCCGCGAACACCGTCCTCGGCACGGCGTTCGGCAACGAGAACCGGCCCGTGGACACACACTCGGTCGCCGCCGTCCTGAACAAAGCGGTGGACAAGCACTCGCTGAAGTTCGGCTCGGAGCTGCGCATCTACCGCGAGAACGACGTGTTCACCAGCAACGACCAGACGGGCCAGTACATCTTCGACAACACCTACACGCGGCAGAACAGCGCCAGCGGCACGGACTTCAACGGGCTGCAAGCCTTCGCGTCGTTCCTCCTCGGTCTGCCGACCACCTCGCAGATCGTCCGCCGCGCCGACTACTCTGAGTACTCGAAGACCTACGGCTTCTTCGTGCAGGACGACTGGCGCGTCCGGCGCAACCTGACGCTGAACCTGGGGCTGCGCTACGAGGTCGAGACGCCGCTCGTCGAGCGCCAGAACAAGAGCGTCTCCGGCTTCGACTTCAACTACGTCCAGCCCGTGCAGGCGACGGCGCAGGCGCGCTACGCCGCGCTCAGCGACCCGCAGTTGAAGGCGCTGCTCCCGCAGTTGAACGTGACGGGCGGTCTCCTGTTCGCGGGCAAGGACACCGGCAGCGGGCTGTACAACACGCCGAAGAGCACTTTCCTGCCGCGCGCCGGCTTCGCCTACCAGTGGAACGACAAGACGGTGGTGCGCGGCGGCTTCGGCCTGTTCGCCGGCTTCCTCGGCGAGCGCCGCGGCGACGTGATCCAGCCCGGCTACACGCGGACGACCACCGTGCCCACGACCACCAACGTCAACGGCGCGCCGATCCCCGCCTCGATCACCAACGCCCTGACCGGCGTCACCATCGCGGAGCCGGCCGGCAACGCCGCGGGCCGGCAGACCGGCCTCGGCACGGGCATCTCCTTCTTCAACCAGAACCCGAAGGTCTCGAAGCAGGCGCGCTTCTCCATCGGCCTCCAGCGCCAACTGCCGGGCGGCTGGGTCGCCGACCTCAGCTACGTCGGCAACCGCGGCTACGACATCGAGATCGTCCGCAACATCAACGCGCTGCCGAACAAGTACCTGAGCACCGACAACGCGCGCACCACGGCGATGGTCAACAACAACGCGTTCCTGACCGCCACGGTCGCCAACCCGTTCGCCGGGCTGCCCGAGTTCGCCAACACGCCGCTCGGCAACGCGACCGTCACGCGCGCGCAGTTGCTCCGGCCCTTCCCCGCCTTCGGCGACATCCTGACGACGAACAACGACGGCAAGTCGTGGTATCACGCCGCCCAGTTCAGCCTGTCCAAGCGCTTCTCGCACGGCTACACGGTGCAGGCCGCCTACACCTGGTCGAAGTGGTTGCAGGCCACCGAGTACCTGAACGCCGCCGACGAGCGGCCGACCAGGATGATCTCGGATCAGGACTCGCCGCACCGCTTCTCGCTGAGCGCGATGTACTCGTTCCCGTTCGGCCGGGGGCGTATGTTCCGGTCTGACGCCAACTGGTTCGAGAACGCGCTGCTCGGCGGCTGGCAGTTGGGCGGCACGCTGCAAATGCAGAGCGGCTTCCCCATCGCCTTCGGCGCGTACAACCTGACGACCGCGGCTACGTCCGGCGACCTGTTCTACAACGGCGGCGAGATTTCGATCCCGTCGGGCGAGCGGGGCACGGCCCGCTGGTTCAACACCGGCGCGTTCACCTCCGTCCTGAATAACACCTTGACGAACGCGACGCCGGTCAACCACCTGCGCACGTTCCCCTACCGCGTCAGCAGCGTTCGCCGCGACTACATCAAGAACGTTGACCTGTCGCTGCTCAAGGACATACAACTCCGCGAGAGCATGAAGCTGCAACTGCGGTTCGAGTTGCTCAACGCCACCAACGAGCCGTACTTCCCCGCGCCGGTCACGACCGCAACCACGTCCACCTTCGGCCAGATTTCCGCGTCGAACCAGGACAACTACGCGCGGCGCGCGCAGATGGCGGTGAAGTTCATCTTCTAAGGCGGCGCGGCCGCCTCCTTGCAACAGGGGATTGGGTGATCTTATAAGATCATCCAATCCCCGTTTTCATTCAACAAGATCATCCGACTCCCGTTTTCATTCGGACGACTCGACAACGATGCGCTCGCGCCGCGACTTCATCAAGACCTTGCTCGCCGCCGGTCTCCTGCGCGGCGCGGACTCCCGCGCCGCGCCGCCGGCTGTTGGTTCGGCAGACCCGTCGGCGTCTTCAAACGACGACCCGGCCGTTGCGCGCCGAACGAGCAGCACGGCGATTGACCGGCGCGCGCTCGTCAGCCGCCACAACCCGACGCTGCGCGCGCTCGACCCGCTCGCGCCGCTCTCGCTCGGCAACGGCGAGTTCGCCTTCAACGCCGACGTGACGGGGCTGCAAACCTTCCCCGACGAGTACGAGCACTCGATGCCGCTCTGCACACTGTCGCAGTGGGGCTGGCACACGTCGCCGCTGGCGCGCGGTCTCGACCCGACGGCGTTGCGTCTGACCGCGTACGACACGCACGGGCGCGCGGTCGGCTACCACACGAGCGCCGAAGGGCAGCAGGCGTTGTTCGACTGGCTGCGCCAGAACCCGCACCGCCTGCACCTCGGCCGCGTCGGTCTGCGCCTGCTCACGGCCGGCGGCGACGAAGCTCGCGTCGCGGACATCGGCGACATAGAGCAGACGCTCGACCTCTGGCGCGGCGTCCTGACGAGCCGCTTCCGCTTCCGCGGCGAGCGCGTGACGGTCACGACGGCCGTCCACCCCGAACTCGACCTGCTGGCCGTCGCCGTCGAATCGAACTTGATTGAAGCGGGCCACCTCGCCGCGCGCCTCGCCTTCCCCTACGGCTCGCCCGACATGAACGCCGCCGACTGGGGACAGCCCGGCCGGCATCGCACGCAGACGCTCGCGCAGACGGCCGACGGCGTCCGACTCCGACGCGCGCTCGACGGCGACGAATACTTCGTCGGCGTCGCGTGGGGCGGGCGCGCGGCGCTCGCGCGCGCGGCCGAGCACGAGTTTCTGTTGACCCCGGCGCGTGAGACGACCCGCCTCGAATTCGTCGTGGCGTTCTCCGCGCGCCCGTCCGCGTCGGCGCTGCCGGGCGTCGCCGCGACCATGGCCGCGAGCGCGGCGCACTGGCGGCGCTTCTGGACGAAGGGCGGCGCGGTCGAGTTGAGCGCGAGCCGCGACGCGCGCGCGCCGGAGCTTGAGCGGCGCGTCGTGCTCTCGCAGTACCTCACGGCCATTCAGTGCGCCGGCTCGCGCCCGCCGCAGGAGACGGGCCTCACCGTGAACAGTTGGTACGGCAAGTCACACCTGGAGATGCACTGGTGGCACGCGGCGCACTTCGCCCTCTGGGGTCGCCTGCCGCTGTTGGAGAAGAGCCTCGGCTGGTACGACGCAATCCTGCCGTCGGCGCGCGCGCTGGCGCGGGCGCAAGGTTACGCAGGCGCGCGCTGGCCCAAAATGGTCGGCCCCGAAGGCCGCGACAGCCCTTCGCCCATCGGGCCGCTGCTCGTCTGGCAGCAGCCGCACCCGATCTTCTACGCGGAGCTTTGTTACCTGTCGCGCCCCACGCGCGCGACGCTGCGGCGCTACCGGCGGCTCGTCTTCGAGTCGGCCGAGTTCATGGCGGCCTACGCCTACTTCGAGCGCGCGCGCGGGCGCTACGTGCTCGGCCCGCCGCTCATCCCGGCGCAGGAGAACCACCCGGCGCGCGAGACCTGGAATCCGACTTTCGAGTTGTCTTATTGGGCCTTCGGCCTGAAGACCGCGCAACGTTGGCGCGGGCGTTTGGGGTTGCGGCGCGCGCCCGCGTGGGACGCCGTCATCAGCGGCCTCTCGGCGTTGCCCGCGCGCGGCGGCGTCTACCTCGCGCACGAGAACTGCCCGCAGACCTTCACCGAGCGCAACCACGATCACCCGTCCATGCTCTGCGCCCTCGGCGTGCTGCGCGGCGACGGCGTTGACGCCGAGACGATGCGCCGCACGCTCTTCAAGGTGCTGAAGGAATGGCAGTGGGACAAGACCTGGGGCTGGGACTATCCCGTGACGGCGATGACGGCGGCCCGCCTGGGCGAGACGAAGACGGCCGTTGACGCGCTGCTGATGGAGACGGAGAAGAACCGCTACCTGCCGAACGGCCACAACTGGCAACGCCCGAACCTCCCCTGCTACCTGCCCGGCAACGGCGGTCTGCTCTACGCCGTCGCGCTGATGGCCGGCGGCTGGCGCGGCGCACCGCCCGTCCACGCGCCCGGCTTCCCCTCGGACGGCTCATGGACGGTGCGCGCCGAAGGTCTCAACGGCCCGCTACTGAGAGAGATTTGACAGCCGCCGTGGCGATTCCTGTAGAGTCTCGTAGAAGCTGGCAAGAATTGTATTCAAACAGGCAAACGCCCTCGGGGTAAGCAGTCTATACTTTGGGTTTCAGCTATAGGCTAGCCGCAGCTTCGCCGCTACACCTGTGGCGCGAGTTGGCCGTGTGGATGAGTTAAGCCTACTGACCTTCGGAGGAGAAACGATGCAGAAGCGCAGACTTGGAAACAGCGGACTGGAAGTCTCGGCCCTCGGTCTCGGCTGCATGGGCATGAGCTTCGGCTACGGCCCGGCCGCGGACAAGCAGGAGATGATTTCGCTGCTCCGCACGGCGGTCGAGAGGGGCGTTACGTTCTTCGACACCGCCGAAGTTTACGGCCCGTTCACGAACGAGGAACTCGTGGGCGAAGCCCTCGCGCCCTTCCGCGGGCAGGTGGTGGTAGCCACCAAATTCGGTTTCAAACCCGCCGCCGACGGCGAGGGGCGGTGGAGCGAGTTAGACAGCCGGCCGGAGCACGTCAAGGAGGTCGCCGAGAGTTCGCTCAAGCGACTCAAGGTCGAGACAATTGATCTGTTCTATCAACACCGCGTTGACCCGGACGTGCCCATCGAAGACGTGGCGGGCGCGGTGCAAGACTTAATTCAGGCGGGTAAGGTCAAGCACTTCGGCCTGTCCGAAGCGGGGGCGCAGACGATCCGCCGCGCGCACGCCGTCCAGCCCGTCGCCGCGCTTCAGAGCGAATACTCGCTGTGGTGGCGAAAGCCCGAAGAGGAGGTGCTGCCGGCGCTCGAAGAACTCGGCATCGGCTTCGTCCCGTACAGCCCACTCGGCAGGGGCTTCCTCACGGGGAAGATCGACGAGAACACCACGTTCGACAGCACCGACTTCCGCAACATCGTCCCGCGCTTCACGCCGGAGGCCCGCAAAGCGAATCAGGCTTTGGTCGCTCTGCTCCGCGCCATAGGGGAAAAGAAGAACGCGACGCCCGCGCAGATCGCGCTCGCGTGGCTGCTGGCGCAGAAGCCTTGGATCGTGCCGATTCCGGGCACGACGAAGCTGCACCGCCTGGAGGAGAACATCGGGGCCGCCGCCGTCGAGTTGACGCCCGACGACCTCCGCGAGATCGAGAGCGCCGCCTCGGAGATCACCGTGCAGGGGGCGCGGTATCCCGAAAGCATGGAGCGAAGGACGGGGCGCTGAGCGGATGTCTTGGCGGGAGTTTGAAGCGCCGCGCGGCGTAGCCGTAAACTAAAACCACGGCCATGACGCACAACGCCATCCGGGAGGCGCTCGACGGTAAGGTCGTCGAATGGATGGAAAAGGTCAGCGACGAACAATATCTGGCCGAGCCGAGCGCGCCCTGAAATTACTCGCCCAGGTATCTTCCGCTCGGAGTCGAATTGTTTGCGCGCCGCGCCGGACGGCTTTGCTTTGGCCGCTGCCTGGTCAGTTAAGAGTTAGCCATGTCCGGTAACATTCGAGAGCTGAACGTGTCCGCCGAGGCGTCCCGGCCGCCGCTGGCGGCGCGTTCCGTCGTGGCGGCGCTGCTGCCGATCATGGCGGCGGTCTTCGTGGCCTTCCTCGTCATCGGTCTCGCGCTGCCGGTGCTGCCGCTTCACGTCCACCAAGGCCTGGGTCTCGGCACCTTCGTGGTCGGACTCGTCGCCGGCGCGCAGTTCACCGCGTCACTGCTCTCACGGTTCTGGTCGGGTAGTTACGCCGACAGCCGGGGCGGGAAGCGCGCGGTCGTCGCCGGCCTGGTGATCGCCGTGGCGGCGGGCCTCCTCTACCTCTTGTCGCTCCGTTTCGTCAGCGCCCCCGTAACCTCCGTCACGATCCTGCTGGTGGGTCGGGCCGTGCTCGGCGGGGCTGAAAGCTTCATCATCACGGGGGCGCTCAGTTGGGGGCTGGCGCTTGGGGGGGCACAGAACACCGGCAAGGTCATGTCGTGGGTCGGGACGGCGATGTACGTCGCCTTCGCGGTCGGCGCGCCGGCCGGCACGGCGCTGTACGCCGCTTACGGCTTCGCGGCGATTGCCCTCGCGACGACGCTGATCCCGCTCGCCACCCTGCTGCTCGTGCTGCCGCGCCGCCCCGTCGCACCGCCGACACGCCCGCGCCCGTCATTCACTCGCGTGGTTGGCGCTGTTTGGTCGCCGGGCGTCGGCCTGGCGTTCAGCAGCGTCGGCTTCGGCGCGATCACGACGTTCGTCGTGCTGCTCTTCGCGCAACACGGGTGGGGGCTGGGCTGGCTCGCCCTGACGGCTTTCGCGACCGCTTTCATCGTGGCGCGCTTGCTCTTTGGTCATCTGGCGGATCGCGTCGGCGGCGCGAGGGTCGCGCTGGTCTGCGCGCTGATCGAAGCGGTCGGGCTGGCGCTGATTTGGCTCGCGCCCTGGGCGGCGCTGGCGTTGGTCGGCGCGACGATCACAGGCTTCGGCTACTCGCTTGTTTACCCCGGCTTCGGCGTGGAAGCCGTGCGGCGCGCGCCGCCGGAAAGTCGTGGCCTCGCCATGGGGGCCTACACGGCTTTTCTCGATCTGGCGCTGGGCCTCGCCAACCCTGCGCTGGGATTGGTCGCGGGCAGGGCCGGCTTGGGCGCGGTGTTCCTCGCGAGCGCGCTGGTCGTGACGTGCTCCGCGGCCGTCGCGGCGCGGCTCCTGAATGCGCCGACGGTCACTTGACGGACGCCGAGGGCGACGGGGCTGGCAGTTCGACGGCAAGACTCCCGGCTGGTGGGAGAGGGTTAGCGACGAACAACGTCAGTCATGATCAACGACCGAATAAACGAGCAGGTTGAGCGACGACATGACAGCACTGGACGGGTGGGAGAATTTCTACGTCATCGTCGGCTCGTCGGCCGGCGCGCTGATCGGGTTGCAGTTCGTCGTCCTCACCCTCATCGCCGGCCGGCCGGTCACGCGCGGTGAGGCGCAAGCGAGCGAGGCCTTTTCGACGCCGAGCGTCGTCCATTTCGGGGTCGTGCTGCTGCTGTCGGCCGTCCTGAGCGCGCCGTGGTTGGGGATCGGCGCGGTCGCAGTTCTTTGGGGCTTAGTGGGCCTCTGCGGGATAGCGTACACCGGCGTCGTGGCGCGGCGGATGCGCGGGCAGACTGTTTACCGTCCGGTCTTCGAGGACTGGTTGTTTCATGTGCTGCTCCCGCTCGCGGCCTACGCCATGCTGGCCGGATCGGCGTTCGCGGCTCGCTCCCATGCGCGCACGGCGCTGTTCATCGTCGGCGCTGCGGCGCTGCTGCTCCTCTTCGTCGGCATTCACAACGCCTGGGACACGGTGACGCACCTCGTCTTCGTCAGGAGACGGGGCCAGCGTTAGGCCGGGCGTCAGCGCAGGTGTTTGTTGAAGAATTCGAGGGTGCGCGTCCACGCGAGTTTGGCGGCCGCTTCGTCGTAGCGCGGCGTCGTGTCGTTGTGGAAGCCGTGCTGTTTGCCGTCGTACATGTAGAGCGTATAGACCTTGTTGTTGGCCTTGAGCGCCGCCTCGTAAGCCGCGATGCCGGCGTTGACGCCCTGGTCGTTGCCCGCGTAGTGCAGCAACAGCGGCGCGGCAATCTTGGGCACGTCGTCCGCGCCGGGCTGGCGGCCGTAGAACGCGACGCCGGCATTCAGCTCAGCGCCCAGCCGCACGGCCAACTGATTCACCATGCCGCCGCCGAAACAGAAACCCACCGCGCCCAGTTTGCCCGTTGAATCGGGGCGCGCCTTGAGCCACTTGGCGGCCGCGACGAAATCTTCGGTCATCTTCTTCCCGTCCACCGTGCGGAAGAGGGCCGCGCCCTTCTCGTCGCTGCCCGGATAGCCGCCGACCGAAGTCAACCCGTCGGGCGCAAACGCGATGAACTTGGCGACGGCGAGGCGGCGCGCCACGTCTTCGATGTAAGGGTTGAGGCCGCGGTTCTCGTGTACGACGAGCACGACGGGCAGTTTCTTTCCTTGCGCCGGGCGGGCCAGATACCCTTTGATCGAGCCGTCGCCGGCCGGAGATTGGACGACCTCGTAGCCGACCTTGATGCGTTTGTCGTCCGGCGCGACCTGCTGCGCCCAGGCGTAGTTGGGTCGCAGGCCCTCGAAGATGGCCGCGACGGTCAGGCCGCCGACGGCGAACTTGCCGGCGCGTTCGAGGAACGTGCGGCGGCTGATGTCGCCGTGCTGGTATTCGTGAAAGAGGTCTAACAACTCCTGCGGATAATCGGCTGCTACTTTACGTTCCATTCTGCCTCCTCGCATCTGATCTAAGCGGGGGCCGCGTTGCCCCGCGCACTCCGCCGGTGCTTAAGCAGGCCGCTGAACCTATGATCGCAACTGGAAGAGCGCTGCATAAATTAACATGTCAATGTATTTTCTCTAAAACTTCGGGCGCTGGTCGTCGGGACGGTGCAAGCGGCAAGGCCCGCGCCGCTTGACTGCTTCCGGGCTTCGCTGATTTTCAAGCACTCGCGCCAAATAAAATATCTGTTGCCTTTTCCGCGTTCGATGCTAGAATGCCTCCCGCTCGCTAGGGGAGTCCGCCGGTACTAACTTCATTCGTCCGTCTTTCTCAGGTAACAGCACGCGGGGTGAGGCTCTAACGGAATGATCCCGCTCTGAGTCTGACGACAGCCGTTGTCGTTTAACCAGCCGCACCGAAAGTGCCAGAGGTACAGACGCCATGCTCTCTCCAAACGTGATGCACGTCTCGGATCAACTGGCGGCCGCGCAGGCGACCATCAACAAGGTGGACGCCTTCGCCTACGCCAGCATCAACACCTCCATCGGCAAGCTCTCGCCCGACCCGGACTGGCTTGAGCAGGTACGCAACCAACTGAAGCTGCTGAGCCTCGCCGGGCAGCAGTGGCAGTTGGAGAAGCCCAACCTCTGGGCCCCGATCCTGACCCAGTTCAGCAGCTACGCGTCGCTGTTCTCCAGCTTCGCGGACAACCGGAAGGAGCTGGGCGACGACAAGGACATTTGGCTCCAAGCGCTGGATCAACTCAAGGGGAACCTGAATACGGGGGCGAACGCCAGCCGCGCGGCCGAGGACGCCTTCAAGTTAAGAATCAACGACCTGGAAAACGTCAGGAAGGTCATGAGCAGCAGCATCGACAAGGCCTGGGCGAAGCTCGGCGCGGAAGAGGAACAGATGGTCGCGCTGGCGACGCTCGTCACCTCGCTTCAGGATCGGGTCAACCGGCTGCAAGAAGACCTCGGCAGCACGGGCATTTCCGGCGGCCAGAATTACATCTCGTCGTCGCTCAGCATCACCTACACGCTGGTCTCGAAGGCCGGGGTCGAGGTGCCCTACCTCTCGATTGTCAGCCTGATCTACAGCACCGGCAAGCTCGCCTACGACGTGATCGTGGCCGACGCCCAGATCAAGGAGACGATTGACAAGGTCGTCGAGGCGCGCAACCAACTGTCGCACGCGGCGCAGGCCGTGGCGATGACCAAGGCGGTCATCCAACTCATCGACAACTTCGACAAGAGCCTGCTCGCCGTGCAAAAGCAACTCCCCGCCCTGAGCGAGATGTGGCGGACTGAAAAGGGGAAAGTCGCGGACGCGATGAGCGCGCTCAACGCCGGGGCCAAGCCCAGCCAGACGATGGCGCTGACCTCGATGAAGGCGGCCGCCGCCACCTGGAACCGGCTGGGCGACTTCGTCGGCAAACTCTCGCGCGCGGCCCAGCAGGGCGAGCACATACCCATCACCGTCAGCCAGGCAGCTTAAAAAAGGAGAGGAGAAACCAAGATCATGCTTAGCGCCGAAACCGCCTCCGCCCTGAACACCAACGACGCGACCTCCAGCGGATTCGCGTCCCTGCAAATCGTCACCGCCGCCTGCCACGGCGTGCTCAACACGCAGTTCATCGCCCCGTCGCCCAAGCCCGCTTGGTTCGACGCGCTGAACAAAGACCTCGACACCGCGAAGGTGCGGGCGCACGACTGGATCGACAACATCGCGCCGAAGATGACGGCGAGCATCCCCGGCCACGTCATTGACTACGCCTCGACCTACAAGGCGGTGACCGACGAGATCGTCACTCTGCTCAGGAACAACCCCAAGGCCAAGGGGAAAGACGACCCGGTCGTGCAGCAGGTCTTTGAACTCATCGAGGCCCTGCGCGACTCCATCAACCCGATCATCGCAGAAATCGAAGCCACGAATACACGTCTGACCGAGTGGGGCAACAAGATGCAGCAGTCCCACGACGACCTGTTCAAAGGCGCGGCCAGCATCCAGGCGGCGCAGATCGACCTGCAAGCGCACATCGAGAGTATGAACAACGCCATCAAGGGGCTGAAGGACAAGATTCAGAGCGAGAACCTGCTCGTCGCGGGCGGGGCGGCCACGCTCGCCATCGGCCTGACGGTGGCGGTCGTGGCCGTCGCGCTCGCGCCCGTCACCGGCGGCGCGTCGCTCGTCGTGGCCGGCATCGCGGGGCTGGCCGCCATCGGCGGCGGCGTGACGTGGGGCGTCATGCAGGGCGAGATCAACAAACAGTTCGCGGAGATCGCGGAAGACCAGAAGAAGATCGCGGACGACAAGCGGCAGTTGATCGCCTTGCAGGGGCTGTCGCTGTCCGCCAGCACGGCCGTGACCGCGATTGCCACGGCCACGCGGGCGCTCTCCGATGTCAAGATGCTGTGGTCGTTCTTCCAGGGCGAGCTGGAGGGCACGCTGAAGAAGCTCGACAGTGCGGACGAGACCGTGGCGGCCGTGCTCAACATTACGCGCGTCGTGGCGGCGCAGAACGAGTGGAACAAGGCGGTGGAGTTTGCCGAGCAGTTGGTCGGCAAGCCCGTCAAGGTCGAAGTCCGGCCCATGCCGATGGCGGCCTGAGCACTTCGCAGACTCGAACAAGAGGGCGCACGCGACAAGGCGTGCGCCCTCTTGCGTGCCACACGCCCCTAACGCGTGGCGTCCGCCCCTGACAAGCAAACGGAGGAACGACTGTGCCCCTGAACGCAGCCGAGGTGAACCGCGGGTTCGCCTCCAGCGCAACCGCCACGGCCAACCTGACGGCCTCCTGCCACGGCATCCTCAGCACTTACCTCGCCCCGTCCAACTCGCCCTGGTACGGCACGCTCAACGCCGAGTTGCAGCAGGCGCAGGGCCTCGCGCGCGAGTGGCAGACGCAATACGCCGACAAGACCGAGTCCGCCATCCGCACCAGCGTCGTGCAGTGCGGGCAGGCGTTTCAGGCCGCGCGGGCGAACGTCATGCGGCTCTTCGATCAGGCGGCCACCGATCTGGCCGGCGCGAAGAGCGGGTTGCAAGCCGAGTTCAATAAGCTCAAGCCGCCGACGCAGGTGATCTCCACCACCGTCACAGACTACAAGGGCAAGCTGCGCGATTGGGGCGTGCGCCTGCAAAGCGCGCACGCCCGGATCAAAGGCACGGTCGGTCAGATTCAGACGCAGGCGAGTGCCTTAAAGACGCAGATCGCCGGCATCAACGCCGAGATCGGCAAACTCCAATCCGAGATCGGCAACGCCCGGCGCGCGATTTCCGAGGCCGAGGCGAAAAAGACGGGCGGCGTCGTGGCGACCATCATCGGCTGCGTGCTCGCGCCCTTCACGGCGGGGCTGTCGCTGATCATCGCGGGCGTCGGCGTCTCTTCCATCCAGGAGGCCGAGGGCCGTGTGCGCGAACTGGAAGGCACGATCTCAACGCACCAGTCCCGCATCGTCAGCTACCAACAAAATCTCTCGCAGGAAGAGGCCCAGATCGCCACGTTGAACGGGCTGACGTTGTCCGCCGGTATCGCCGTGACCGACATAGAGCTGGCCATGCAGGCGCTGGATAAGGTCAGAACCGGCTGGGAAGTGTTCTTTCAGGAACTCAGCGGCGTCATCACGAAAATCGACAAGGCCCAGACGGCCGCCGCGATCATCATGGAGAAGGTGTGGTTCAACGCCGCCTTGAACGAGTGGGCTTTGATCTTGCCCCCCAGGCTCCGCGCCGCCAAGCCGATCATCAACCGCGTGCTGCTCGGCAGTCCCGCCGTGCCCGTCATCCGCGTCGTGCCCACGGCGAGTCATCCGCCCGTCCCGGCGGAACTGAAGGTCGCTACCGCGACCGGCCCCACGACCTCCGACCTCGACCCCGAGTCACAGGTGTTGACGCTGGGCGACTACACCTACTGGGCGACGGACTACGTGGACGACCGGCTCAGCATGTGCCTGCTCGCCTTCGACGCCGCCGGCCAACTGATCAAGCAGTTGGAGAAGCCCGGCGCGCGCCGCTTCTGGCAGATGACGCTTGATCAGGAGAATCAAGCCATCACCTGCCACGGCGAATCCGACCGCACCATCACGGCGACGCTCGCGGAACTTCAGGTCGCGTGAATGAAACCCGCCGGCATCCGCTCGCTAGTTTGCCGTCCCTACTCACGGACGGGGCGCGCGGCGCAGCCGGGCCGTTGTCTTACCGATTGCGTCTGACGCTTGATACAAACTCTTCACCGGCACGAAGCCTAGCAGTCTGTACTCGCCCACGGCCTTGAAACCGGCCGAGGCGATGCAGCCGCATTGCGCGCAGTCGGGGTTGCCGCCGAACTGGCACGGCGAGATGCGGCTCTTCAAGTCGGCGGTGAACGACAGCGTCGTGCGCGCGAAGATGCATTCGGCGGGCGTCTGCGGCGGCCGGCGCAGGCCGGCGAGCACCAGGCGCGGGAGGTAGAGTTTCGGGAAGCGGGCGCGCAGAGCAAAGAGTTCTTCGAGCACGCGCGCGCGCTCGTCGGGCGCGAGCACCTCTTCGTCGCCCGCGCCCACTTGCGGCGTGAAGAGACTGAACCACACCTTCTTAACTTCCGGCCGCGCCGACCAGAAGGTCATGAACTCCGCCAAGTAGTCCGCGCGCCGCGTCATCTGGCGCGTGATCGTGCAGTGTATCTTGACGCTGTGCCCGGCGATGCTCGCGAGGATGCGCTCGTAGGTCGCGGGCTTGCGGCGCGCGTCGTGCTCCGGCTGCAAGCCGTCAACCGAGACGACCAGTTTCAGGTTCTCGATCCGCGCCCAGGCCGGCGGGATGCGGCGCACCGCGCTGGTCACGAGTTGTGTCTCTATCCCCAAGTCGCTCAGCCACGGCAGCAGCACGTCCAACTCACGATAGCGCACGAGCGGCTCGCCGCCCACGATGGAGACGTGCATCGGCCGGTAGCGCCGGACGAGCCGCAGGACGCCGTCCACCAGAGCTTGCCCTTTGTAATCGGCCAGCGATCTTAGAGGCCCGACCGCGCCCAGGTGCTCCGGCTCGTAGGCATAACAACCAGGACAGCGCAGCGGGCACTCGCGCGTGATCTCAATCGAGAGCGCCGGATAATAGCCGCGCAGTATGCGCCCCCACGAGCGGAAGACATCGAGTTTGTTCATGCGTACCTCGGGCTTGGGTTGAAGAGCATGTGACGACAGCGGGCGCGAAACTGGCAGGCGGGCATCGGGGCTTCTCCCTGTCTCCGGTCGGCACAAGAAGAAGGGCAGCGGGCCCTGTCTCCGATGTCGAGAGTGACTATCTTAAATGAACCTGATCGGCTAATCAGCAGTGGGCGGATTCTAGCACACGCGGGGCCTAGCACGTTCAAAGATGACGCGCGGCCGGGAGCGGCCATGGCGGTCGGCTACGCCGTCGGGCGAGTCATTTGACATCGGCCCTGATTGCGTCCAAGATGACGTTGAATCGAGTTTAGCTCGCTCCCTTTTCAGACCTTCTGGAATCCGCCAGACCTTCTGAAGCCAACAGCTCTGACTCAAGCCCGAAACGCACACGGGCGCGCGCCGCGGCCGCGTCAGCGTGCGGGACTTGAGACTGAAGAGGTCTGACATGAACCATCCAGGCAAAATCCTACGCACGTTAATTACCGCACTGGGCGCGGTGAGCGCCGTCATCGCCCTCTGGCAGTTCTACCTGTTCGTGCAGTTCAAAAATGCGACCGGGCAATTCGACCCGCAGGGCGGCACGCACATCCTTTGGCTGGCCATCGGCGCGGCTTTGATCGCGTGCGCCGCCGCCGCTTACTTGTTCTTCTCCGCCGTGAACCATGAGAAGGAAGACGTGATACACATCACCTCATAACCAGGCCGCCCTGCCCGCTGCCGTGGTTTGGGGGTGGTGAACGTCTTAAGACAGACTGATGCGCAAACAGATTACCGATTACGACCTGCAAGTCGCCCCGTCGGATAGGGACTGGCTCGATCTGGAGGGGCTGGCGCGGGTCGAAGTCTCTTCGGAGGAGGAGGCGTTCCCGGTTGAAGCGGCGCTGCTGCCCCGGCGCGGCGCGGGCTGGCGGGCCGCGCAAGCCGGCGCGCAAAGGCTCCGGCTCCTGTTCGACGCCCCGCAGCGGCTGCGCCAGATTTGGCTCGTCTTCAACGAGGCGGACAGGGAACGCACACAAGAGTTCGTCTTGCGTTGGTCGCCGGACGGCGGGGCGAGTTTCCAGGATTTGCTGCGCCAGCAGTGGACGTTCAGCCCGCCGGGCACGACGCGCGAGATCGAAGACTACCGCGTCGAACTCGCGGGCGTGACCGTCCTGGAGTTGATCATCGTGCCGGACATCGGCGGCGGCAGCGCACGCGCGTCGCTCGAACAGATGCGGCTTAGCTGATCAACCATGATCGGGCCAGGGGCGGGAGGCAAGAGTATGTATGCAAGCTTTGACGACAGTGACAAGTACCACATCATGTTAGCGGACAGAGGCTACACGCACTGCGGCCGGCAAGCGCCCCGCCGCCCGTGGGTCAACTTCTCCGCCAGCCCGCCGGCCGAACATACGTTGTGCCAGTATTGTCAGAAGTCCTTGGTGGCGGACGAGGCGCGCAGAAGCAGACACGGAATGTTGGAGCGCAAGTCCTTATAGCCGGCGCGGCGCGCCGCCGCAGTATCGTCGAGAGCGAGCGCCAGTTGAAGAGATGTTGTCCAACCTGCTGGATGCAACTGCACACGTTACAGGTGCGCTGCCCGTGCTGCCATCGCATGGCAATCGGCGGGCTGCACCTCGCGCTCGTCGCGGCCCTCGACGCCGCCTGCCTGCTGTACCTGCTGCGCCTCGGCTAGCGCCCGCCCGTTGACACGTGAACGCCGCCCCGGCCTCGTCAGTTCGACGATGAGTTCGCCGCCGGCTCATCTGTTGTGCGGGAGAGAAAAGGCTGGCGCAGAATTGGAGATGGTTAAGCTGAGAGGGCTGCGCGTCTACACCGATCCTATGAGCCTGAGCAGTCGCAGCGGGCCGGCGGTGTTCTACAGCCGGCGCGCGGACGGCCCCTATTACCGCTGGCTCTACGAGCCGGCGGCGGGGCGCTGGTGTTGCGCGCGCGTGCATCCGCGCGAGCCGGCCCTCGGCGGTCTCGCCGTTACGACCTGGCGGCAGGTGCCGGCCGCTCTGCGGGCGCTGTTGAACGAGCACTACCTGGAATAGCTGCCGCCACGCCGACCCCAGGCTGATACGGCTGCGCGAAAGTTGACGGCAGCTCGTTCATTTGTATGATAGCGGACAGACAACCCTGCTATACTTCCTTCCCGAACAACTCAACCCCGGCATACGGATTGAGTTGTCAAACCCCCCCTTGTGCTCCTTGTTGTTCTGTTATCCGAACTTTAGTGCTAGGCAACCAGACAAGTAGAGAATCATGAAAATCCTTCTCTATAACCCCGATAACGGGGTGACGCGCAACTTCATGCCGCACCTCTGGATGTTTCTCTTGAAGGCGCTCACGCCGCCCGAACACGAAGTGCTCTTGATTGACGGCAACGCGCGGGCGATGAACGAGGCGGAACTCGTCGCCTTCGCCCGCCGCGAACAGGTCGGGCTGGTCGGCATCGGCGCGATGACCAGAATGATCGCGCGCGCCTACCGCATGGCCGACGCGCTGCGCGCCGCGGGCATCCCCGTCGTGATGGGCGGCCCGCACGTCACGGAAGTGCCCGACGAGGCGCTGGGGCGCGCAGGCGGGCCGCGCCACGCCGACGCGGTCGCGCTCGGCGAAGCCGACGAGACTTGGCCGCAGATCGTCGCCGACGCGGCGCGCGGCCAACTCAGAGAGACCTACGCGCCCGTGGACGCGACGGGCAAAGAGCGCAAGCCGAGCCTGCAACCCTACCCGGCGATCCCCTGGGAGACCTACGACCTCGAACAGTTCGACATGATGCCGAAGTTCGCGCGCCCGTTCATGCGCCGCTACGGGTCGGGCTGGCGCTCGGTGCACATCATCCCGATGGAGTCGGGGCGCGGCTGCCCTTACGGCTGCGAGTTCTGCACAGTCACGGGCTTCTTCGGCGACTCGATCCGCTTCCGCACCAACGAGAGCGTCGTCGAAGAGATGCTGCGCCTCAAACGGAACGCCCGCCGGAAGCGCGAGCAGGTGATCGTCTTCTTCATTGACGACAACTTCGCCATCAACATCAAGCGCACCAAGTCGCTGCTGCGCGACATCATCGCGGCCAACGCGCAACTGCCGTGGATGGCCCAGATCAGCGCGAACCTTTTGCGCGACGAAGAACTCGTCGATCTGATCGCCGAGTCGCACGGCAAGTGGGTCTTCATCGGCATGGAGTCCATAGACGCGGTCAACCTGGCCGACGTGAACAAGAGCTTCAACAAGCCGGGCGAGTATGCGGCGGTGCTCAACCGGCTCGCCCGGCGCAACATCTACGCGGTCACGTCCTTCATCATCGGCCTCGACAACGACACGCCGGGCGTGGCGGCGCGCACGCTCGAACAGATCGAGAGTTGGCCGCCCGGCCTCCCCGTCTTCGGTCAACTCACGCCGTTTCCCTCGACGCCGCTCTACGCACGGCTCGCCGCGGCGGGGCGGCTCACGCGCCCGCAACACTGGTTGGAGTTCGCGCCCTACCAGATGGCGCACACGCCGCTGAAGATGTCGATCCCGCAGACGCACGCGGAACTCAACGAGGCGTGGACGGCGTCCTACAGCCCGGAGCGGAACGCGCAGGTGCTCGACGCGCTCGCGGAGCAGCCGGTCAAGGTACGCGCCACCCACCTCGTCATGCGGCTCTTCTTCCGCGGCATCTATTTCCCGCAGATGAACTGGCGGGCCTGGCTGCGCGTGCTCGTGCAGAACCGCCGCGCCATCTTCAAGCTAACCAAAGCCGCCCTCCGCCGGGCGCGCGCCCCGTGGGCGTTGCCCGCGCGGACGGCGTGAGCGCGCGGGGCGCGACGACGTGACGGCCGTTGCGCCGACACACAAATGTGTTATTTCCTGCGCCCAATCGGGCCGTTGCTCGATTGCAACGACACACGCACTTAGGGCATCATACTGAGCGTCTATTCCTTCTCTCGCGCATCGACGGTGATGCGCCCCCCGCCACAAGGCGGCGGCGTTCTGGATGGTTCGGGAGCAGGTCGGTCATCAACCGCAGAAGCCGCTCGCTAGAGCATTCGGACGCACGAGCCTTCGTCGCAGCCGTTCAACGAAGTCCACTTTGCCACGGAAGCTTCTCTTAATACTCCCACGGGGGAGAGGTACAACTAAATGTCCATGAAACTATACGTCGGCAATCTCTCGTTCCAGACTTCGAGCGACGAGTTGCGCGAGCTGTTCTCGCAGGCGGGCACGGTCGAATCGGCCTCGGTCGTCGAGGATCGCGACACGGGCCGCTCGCGCGGCTTCGGCTTCGTCGAGATGGCGAGCAAAGAGGAAGGCAACGCCGCCATCCAGCAGTTCAACGGCAAGGAGCTGAACGGGCGGGCCCTGAACGTCAACGAAGCGCGCCCGCGCGAAGACCGCGGCGGCAACCGCGGCGGCGGCGGCGGCGGCAACCGTAACAGCGGCGGCGGCGGCGGTCGCGGCGGTCGCCGGGAAACGCGCTGGTAAGCGACGGACGACCAACCAGCGACCTTTAAGTAAAGCGCCTCTGGCGACGACCAAACGTAGCCCGAGGCGCTTTCGCTTTTGCGCCCGGACGGGTGCGCGTGATTGATAGAGACAAAGCACGGAAGGGGCATTGTGGAACAGCAGACACACACGGTCGGCGAGCGGGTAGAGAAGCACTGCATCGCGTGCGGCGAGGTGCGCGGGCACGTCGTCGCCTCGGTCACCAAACTGGGTCACATCTCGCGCGTGAGTTGCCCGCAGTGCGGCACGCGCAGCGTGTACAAACAGAGCGACGGCGCGACGGCGCGGCGGGCCGGCGCGAGTGCCGGCACGCCCTACGATCCGACGCGCACCTACCGCGCCGGGCAGGCCATGTCGCACCCGGTCTTCGGCCCCGGCGAAGTGACGGCGGTGCTTGAGACGCAGAAGATCGACGTGCTCTTCGCCGACCGGCTGCGCCGGCTCATCCACGCGCGGGCGCAGAGGTAACGGGCGGCGCGTGCGCAGAAGGGGCAAGGCGCGGCGCGCCAGCGCGCCGCCGCGGGCGATCAAGGGGATGCGGCTGACGTTCCGCGCCGAATTGATGCCGGGGCGGGCGTCGGGCGAGCGCACGTTCACGGTGGCGCGCGTGCTCACCAACGGGCGTATCGAGTTAAAGGGGTTGGTCGGCCAGCACGCGCTCGCGGAGTTCGAGCCGCCGCGCCCTTAAGGGCGGGCCGCGGCGCACGCCGGCGGGAAGGGCAACGGGGATCACATGAAAGCTGGAGTGAAAGCTAATCGAGCGGCCGCGAAGATCAACTGGGGCGACGCGATCACAATCGTGTGCCTGCACGTCGGCGCGGTCGCCGCGCTGTTCTTTTGGAGTTGGCCGGCCATCATCTGCGCGGCGCTGCTCACCTGGGTCGCGCTCAGCCTCGGCATCGGCATGGGCTACCACCGGCTGCTCACGCACCGCGGCTACAAGACGCCGCGCGCCGTCGAATACTTCCTGACCCTGTGCGGCACGCTGGCGTTGCAGGGCGGCGTGATCCAGTGGGTCGCCACGCACCGCATCCACCACGCGCACACGGACGCCGCGGGCGACCCGCACACGCCGCGCGACGGCGGCTTCTGGGCGCACGTCGGCTGGATTCTCGTCGGCACGGCGCAGCAGCACGACCAAGCGACGCTGCGCCGCTACGCGCCCGACCTGATGAAAGACCGCTTCCACCTCTGGCTCAACCGCTTCTACTACCTGCCGCTCGTCTTCGTCGGCCTGCTGCTGTTCGCTTTCGGCGGCTGGGCGTTCGTCCTCTGGGGCGTGTGCTTACGCGTCACACTCAACCTGCACGTGACGTGGCTGGTCAACTCGGCGACGCACATGTGGGGGCGGCAGCGGTTCCAGACGGGCGACGACTCGCGCAACAGCCTCTGGGTCGCGCTGCTCACGTTCGGCGAGGGCTGGCACAACAACCACCACGCGCACCCCACGTCCGCGCGCCACGGCCTCGCCTGGTACGAGTTCGACCCGAACTGGTACGGCATCCGCGTGCTGCAACTGCTCAGGCTCGCGAAGTCCGTCAAGCTCGTTAGCCTGAAGCCCGCGCCCGCAGAGCGTTGACTCTGCCGCGGCACGCGACACGGCTATTCGTAACCGCATCATCGCGGCCCGACTCGTGCCCGAAACAGAATGCGTAATTGAAACTCGGCAGAGCGTCGAAGCACACCCCCGCGGATTACTTTACCCGGCCCGCCCGATTTAACCCTGCGTTCATCTGCCGGCTCATATTATCTCGGCGAGCTGACACGGAGGTTTTGTCATGCGCCTGAGTCCGCGGAGCATTCGCCGAGCAGTCCTGGTCATGCTTCTTCTGACCGCCGCCCAGGCCGGCGCGCGCGGACAGGGCCAGCCCGCCGCCAACCCGCCCGCCCCGCAGCCGTCGCCCACCCCGAGCCTCGAAAGCCGTTTCGTCAAGAACATCCTGCGCGACCAGCGGGCGATCTGGACAGCGCCCTTCCACGTCGCGCGCGGGGACGCCCGATGGCTCGCGCCGCTGGGCGTCTCGGGCGTCGTCCTGTTCGCCACCGACCACCGCACGGCCCGAGCACTGGCCGAGCACGGCGATAACCTGACCCGGCTGCGGATCAGCAAGGCGGTCAGTCGCGGCGGCGCGCTCTACACCACGGGCGCGGTCTCCGGCGCGTTCTACCTCGTCGGCCGGGCGACGAAGAACGCACGGGCGCGCGAGGCCGGACTGCTCGGCGCGGAGGCCATCATTGACAGCGAGATCGTCACCGTCGCCCTTAAGACCGCCTCGCAGCGACCGCGCCCGCGCGTTGATGACGCGAGCGGCGAGTTCTTCGACGGCGGCGACACATTCCCCTCGGGCCACGCCGCGAGCGCCTGGGCGCTGGCGACCGTGCTGGCACACGAGTACGGGCGGCGGCGGCCGCTGGTGCGCGTCGGCGCGTACGGCCTGGCCGCGGCCGTGAGTGTCTCGCGCTACACGGGGCGCAGACACTTCCTCAGCGACGTGCTCGTCGGCAGCGCCGTCGGCTTCGGCATCGGCCGCTACGTTTATCGCACGCATCACGATCCTTCTTTGGACGACGACCCGGCGAAAAGCGGCGGCGCGCGGTCGAAGCTGATTCCGTTCGCCGCGCCGGTCTACAGTCGCGCGGAGCGAACCTACGGGCTGGCGCTGGCGTGGAATTTTTAATTCCCGGCGCGCGCGATAAAATAGACCTACCCGTCGTCTGTAGCTCGGAAGGCGCGAGATGAGAGTGTTGCTGGTCGAAGATGATCCGCGCATCGCGCGGTTCGTCGCGCGGGGCTTGCGCGAACAGGCTTACGCCGTGGACGTGACCGCCGACGGCGAGGACGCGCTCTACAAGGCGTCCGTTAACGACTACGACGCGGTCATCCTCGACGTGATGATTCCGGGGCGCGACGGGTTCGCGGTCTGCCGCGAGTTGCGCGCCTCCGGCTCAAACGTGCCGGTGCTCATGTTGACGGCGCGCGACGCGATTCAGGATCGGATTACGGGGCTGGACATCGGCGCGGACGATTACCTGACCAAGCCGTTCGAGGTCGCGGAGTTGCTGGCGCGGCTGCGCGCGCTGCTGCGCCGCGGGCACGTCGTCCGGCCCGCCTCCATCCGCGTCGCAGACCTCGTCATAGACACGCGCGCGCACCGCGTCACCCGCGCCGGCCGCCTGATCGAGTTGACGGCCAAGGAGTACGCGCTCCTTGAGTACCTCGCGCGCGAGCAGGGGCGCGTGCTCGGCCGCGCCGAGATCGCCGAGCACGTCTGGGACGAGAACTTCGACTCCTTCACGAACCTGATCGAAGTGAACATCAACCGGCTGCGGCGCAAGATTGACGACGGCTTCGCGCCCGCGCTCATCCACACACGGCGCGGCGAGGGCTACGTGCTCGCCGCGCCCGACAGTTTAGGCGAGGCCGGCGATCCCGATGACCCGGCGCGGCGAGGCACAACACTGGACGATCATGCTTGATTCGACGCGCGCCCGGCTGACCCTCTGGTACACGGGCGTGCTCGCGCTCGCGCTCGTCGTCTTCGCCGCCGTCACCTACGCCTACCTCGCGCGCGCCGCGCGCGGGCGCACCGATCAGTCGCTCGCCGACACGGCGAACGCCGTCGTCTCCAGCTTCACCACGGAGATGGAGGACGAGAACCAGTCGGGCGACGCGGCCGCCGCCGAGGTGGCACGCGCGTTCCATTTCGACGACCGGCAGGCCATCATCCTCGACGACGCGGGCCGCGTCCTGGCCGCGACCGACGCGGCCGCGAACGCACGCGGCCGACACGCGTGGCCGCCCGCGCCGGTCTTGCTGCAAAGCGCGGGCGGGCTGCTCGCGGCGGCCACGCGCCAAGGCCGCGCTTACGCCACCCTCCCCGCGCACAGCGTCGGCATACGCGCCTACGCCGCTTCAATCAACAGTCTGGGCCGCGCGTACACCGTCGTCGTCGCCCAGTCGTTGCACGAACAGGACGAAGAGTTGGCACAGGCCCGGCGCGCGTTCTATCTCGCCGTGCCGTTCGCGCTCCTTTGCGCCAGCCTCGGCGGGTACTTCCTGGCGCGCAAGAGTCTCGCGCCTATCGTCGCGATGGGCGCGCGGGCCGCGCGCATCGGCGCGGCCAACCTGGGCGAACGCCTGCCCGTCGGCAACGAGCGGAGCGAACTCGGCCGGCTGGCACAAACCTTCAACGAACTGCTCGCGCGTCTCGATCTGTCCTTCGAGCAGCAACGCCGCTTCATGGCCGACGCCTCGCACGAGTTGCGCACGCCCGTCGCCATCGTGTGCGGCGAGTCGGAGGTCGCGCTCTCGCAGACGCGCAGGAGCGTGGAAGAGTACCGCGAGTCGCTCGCCATCCTGCACGACGAAGGGCGGCGGCTGACGCGCATCGTCGAAGACCTCTTCCTGCTGGCCCGCGCCGACGCCGGTCAGTACCGCCCCGCCGCCACGCCGTTCTACTTGGACGAGGCGGTCGGCGAGTGCGTGCGGGCCGTGCGCTCGCTGGCGACGCAGCACGGGCTTGAGCTTCATTACCGCCCGCCCGAAGACGAGCTGCCCTTGCGCGGCGACGAGGGCTTAGTCCGGCGCATGGTCTTGAACCTGCTCGACAACGCGATCAAATACACGCCCCGCGGCGGGCAGGTGCGCGTCCGGCTTGAGCGCGCCGACGCCGATTACAAGATCAGCGTCACTGATACGGGCCGGGGCATCCCGGCGGAAGCACGCCCGCACATCTTCGAGCGCTTCTACCGCGCCGACAAAGCGCGCCCGCGCGACGGCGCGACGGACGGGAGCGGGGCCGGCCTCGGCCTCGCCATCGCCCTGTGGGTCGCCGAACTGCACGGCGGGCGGATCACACTCAAGCGCACGGACAACAGCGGCACGACCTTCGTCGTCTCGCTGCCGTCTTCAGTCGGGGCCGCCCCCGCTTAACGATAATGTTCACGTCCCCGGTGGTCGCCGTCTTACATTTACGCCCACCGGAATAAAATTCCTCGGTCGTTCGTCGTAATGTTCCTGTTATCTTCGGCGGGGTAAAGTTTTAATCACACAGGATCATCGCAGCGCAGGGCGGGCAGAGTCCGAAAAATGGCACGGCTCCTTAAACGTCTCTCGTTCATCATCGCCGGGGTCGTGTTCGTCGGCTGGGCACACGCACAAGGGCCGCGACCCGCGCCGCAGACACCGACCACGCAGTCTCCCACGCCCGCGCAAGCGCCGCAGCCGAGTTCATCGCCGCAGACGATCACGCCGTCGCCCAGCGTAACACCCGCGCCCGCACCGGCCGCCCCAGCAGGCCCGCAAGTCGTTTCTCCGGCCACGGGTCAAGTCGCTTTCGGGCAACTCTCGCTCGACGACGTGTTGCGGCTGGCGAACGCGCAGGTGTCCGGCTTCCGGCAGGCGCAGTTGAACGAGCGGCTCGCCGAGGAGGACGTGCGCCAGGCGCGGGCGGCCTTTCTGCCGAAGGTGACGACGCCGCTCGACTACATCTACACCTCGCCCGCGCCGGGCTTGCCGCGCGGCGAGCCGCGCGCGCCGAGCTACATCGCCAACAACGCCATCGGCGAATATCAAGCGGTGGTAAGCGTCGCGGGCGACGTGGACATCTCGGGCCGCCTGCGCGCCACGCTCGCGCGCAACCGCGCGCTCCTGGCCGCCGCGCGCGCCGGCACGGAGGTCGCGCGCAGCACGCTCCGGCAGGCGACCGTCGAGGCGTACTACGGGCTGGCGCTCGCCGCCGCGCAGACGCGCTCCGCGGAGCAGAACCTCGCGGCCGCGCAGGAGTTCGAGCACGTCACGTCGCTGCTCTTGAGCGGCGGCGAGGTCGCGCCCGTTGACCTGACGCGCGCGCAGCTACAGACCGTCCAGCGGCAGGGCGAGCTTGAGCAGGCGCGGGCGGGCGAGTCGGTCGCGGCGGACGCGCTGCGCGTCCTGGTCGGCTACGATCAGGCGCGCGCTCTGGTCGTCGCAGACCTCGCGACGCTCGTCCCCGCGGCGGGCGAGGTGGAGCGCCTGACCGCCGACATGGTGCAGCGCCGGCCCGAGGTCGCGCAGTTCGAGGCGCAGGTGCGCGCCGCCCGGCAGGACGTGCGCGGCGCGCGCGCCGAACGCCTGCCGCAACTCTCCTACACGATCAACGGCGGCTTCGACACGGACTCTCTGCGGCCGCCGCGCCTGCGCGAGCACACGGGTTTCTCGGCGGTCGTCAACCTGTCGCTCCCGATCTTCGACTGGGGCGCGACACGCAGCCGCGAGCGGCAGGCCCAGTTGAAGCTTGAGGTCGCGGAGAACGAGCGCGCGCTCGCCGTGCGCGGCTTCGCGCAGCAGTTCAGCTCCGCGCGCACGCAGGCGCTGTCGGCGGCGGCGCGCATCCGTCTGGCCGCGCAAGGCCTCACGCTCGCGCAGAGCAACCTCGACGCCTCGACCGCGCGCTACCGTGCGGGCGAGGCCCAGATCATCGAGGTCACGGACGCGCAGACGACCCTGGCCGCGCAACGGCTCGCGTTCTTCCAAGCCCTCTTCGATTATCAGGTGGCGCTCGCGCGACTCAGACAGGCGGCAGGACAATGAGCGAAGAGTCGGAACGGACACAAAGCGCGCGCGCCGAAGGGCACGCCCCAGCGCCCGACGAAGTTGCCGGCGAAGTTACCGCGGGCGGCGAGCCGGCGGCGGCCGCCGAAGAGTTGATCGTCGAGCGACAACGTGTGGTGCTTGATGAAGATCGCAGGCAGCGTGCGCGGAAGCAGCGGACGACGCTCGTCGCGGTCGCCGCCGTCGCGGTCGTGGCCATCGTCGTCGTCGCCGCCCTCGTCTGGCGCGCGCGCCGGAGCGTCGAGACGGAGACCGAAGAGACCGCGGTCGTCGTCAGCGTCCGCGTCGCCAAGGCCGAACGGCAGCCCATCGCCGCGCAGCAGACCGCGCTCGGCACGATCTTCCCGCGCGACACCGCGCTGGTCGCCCCGAAGATCAGCGCGCAGATCAAGCAGATGCCGCTCTGGCAGAACCGCGTCGTCCGCGCGGGCGACGTGCTCGCCGTGCTCGAAGCGAGCGACTTGCAGTCGCAGCGCAACGAGGCGGTGGCCGCGCTCAGAGAGGCGCGCGCCAGCGCCCGCGGCGTCGAGACCGGCACGATCCCGCAGAACACGGCGCAGGACGAGAAGGCTCTGCGCGACGCGCGCGCCGCCGCGGACAACGCGCGCCGCACCTACGAGCGGCGGCAGGCGCTCTACCAGGCGGGCGGCATCTCGAAGAAAGATTTGGAAGCCTCGCAACTCGATCTGACGCGCGCCGAAAGCGATCTGCGCCTCGCCGAAGCGAACGTCTCTCTACGCACGCGTGCGCTCAACCCGAACGACCGGGCGCAGGCGGCCGCGCGCGTCGCGCAGGCCGAGCAGCACGTCGGCGCGCTCGACGCGCAACTCGCCTACGCGACGGTGCGCGCGCCCATCAGCGGCGTCGTCACCGATCAGTCCTTGTACGAGGGCAGCTTCGCCTCTTCGGGCACGACGCTCGTCACGATTGCCGACACGACCCTGGTGATCGTCAAAGCGCCGTTCGCCGACACCGTCGCCGCGCAGTTGAAGGTGGGCGACGCGGCCACCGTGCTCCCGACCGATCTGCCCGGCGAGCAGATGACGGGCCAAGTGACGCTCATCAGCCGCGCGGTCGATCCGGCGAGCCGCACCGTCGAGGTCTGGGTCACGCTCGGCAACGAGGCGGGCCGCCTGCGCGTCAACGGCGCGGCGCAGGTCACGGTCGCCGCGAACGCCAAGCGGGAGGCGGTCGTCGTGCCCGCCGCGGCCGTCACGCTCGACGCCTCGAACGCCGACGAGGGCACGGTCATGGTCGTTGACGACAAGTCGGTCGCGCACGAGACGAAAGTCACCGTCGGCATCCGCACGAAAGACTTCGTGGAGATCACTGCCGGTCTCGCGGGCGGCGAGACGGTCGTCACAGAGGGCAACTACGCGCTGCCCGACGGGGCGAAGGTCGAAGTGAGCGCGGGCGACGAAGAGGGCGCGGGCGACGAACAGAAAGACGCTGACGAAGGCGGCGCGAAGGGAACCGACGAACGGAAGGGCACTGACGAAGGCGACAAGAAAACAGGAGCCGAAGGCGGCAAGAAGGCGGGGGGCGAGAAGTGACGCTGGCCGGTCTCATCTCCGAGCAGAAGCGCGCGGTGCTCGTCCTCGTCGCGCTGCTATGCGCGGCGGGTCTCTACGCCGCGTGGCAGTTGCCGAGCGCCATCTTCCCCGCGACCGACTTCCCGCGCATCGTCATCACGGTGGACAACGGCGTCGTGCCCGCCGAGCAGACGCTCGTCTCGGTCACGCGCCCCGTCGAGGAGGCGATGAACGGCATCCCCGGCATCACGCGCATCCGCTCCACCACCGCGCGCGGCTCCTGCGAGATCAACCTCTTCTTCGATTGGAGCGTGGACATCAAACAGTCTTTGCAGCTCGTGCAGGCGCGGCTCTCGCAGCTCACGGCGCAACTCCCGCCGCCCGCCGAGATCAGGCGCGTTGATCGCCTGACCTTCGCCGTCTTCCCCGTCGCCGGCTACAGCCTGACCTCTGAGACGCGCGACCCGGCCGCGTTGCGCGACATCGCGAACCTCGTCATCCGCCCGCGGCTCGCGCGCCTGCCCGGCGTCGCCGCCGTCAACGTCGCGGGCGGGCGCGTGCGCGAGTACCACGCGACGGTTGACCCGCAGCGACTCGCGGCGCACGGCGTCTCGATCCAGCAGGTCGTGGACGCCGTCAAGAACTCCAACCTCATCGCCTCGCCCGGCCTGATCGAAGAGAACCACCAGCTTGAGCTGGCGCTCGTCAGCGGGCAGGCCGCGACGCCCGACCAGTTGAACGCCATCGTCGTCGCCACCGTGAACGGCGCGCCGGTCATGCTCGCCGACGTGGCGACCGTCGGCCAGGGCTTCGAGCCGCAGTACACGATTGTCACCGCCGACGGGCGGCCCGCCGTGCTCCTCAACGTTGACCGCCAGCCCGACGCCAACACCGTCACCGTCGTGGATGAACTGACGGCGGAACTCGCGTCGGTGCGCCCGCTGCTGCCGAAGGACGTGCGCGTCAGCACCTTCTACGATCAGTCGCTCATCGTGCGCGAGGCTATAAAGTCCGTGCGCGACGCCATCCTCATAGGCCTCCTGCTCTCGGTCGTCATCCTCTACGCTTTCTTACGCAACTGGGGCACGACCTTCGTCGCCATCCTCGTCATCCCGGTCACGGTGCTCGTCACCTTCCTCGCGATGTGGCTGGTCGGACTCTCGTTCGACCTGATGACGTTGGGCGGCGTGGCGGCGGCCATCGGGCTGGTGATTGACGACGCCATCGTCGTCGTCGAGAACATCTACACGCACCTGGCGCGCGGGCAAGGGCGGCGCGCGGCCGTCGCGTCGGCGGTCGGCGAGATCACCGTCCCGATCATCGGCTCGACCGTGACGCCCGTCGTCGTCTTCCTGCCGCTCACGTTGCTGACGGGCGTAACGGGCGTCTTCTTCCGCTCGCTCGCGCTCACGATGGCCGTCGCACTTTTAACCTCACTCGTGCTGGCGCTCTCGTTCACGCCGGTGCTCGCCGAGCGGTTCGTGAAGGCGAAGCGGCGCGTCGGGGCGACGGGCGACGCGCGGCGCGACGAGGAAGCGGAGGAACAGGGCGGGCGCTTCCTGCGCGCGATCATCCGCCGCTACGAGTGGGTGCTCGGGCACGCGCTCGACAACCGCTGGGCCGTCGTGCTGCTCATGGCGTTGGTGCTCGTCGGCTCGTACCTGCTCTACCGCGGCCTCGGCTCGGAGTTTCTGCCGGCGTTCGACGAGGGCGCGTTCGTGCTCGACTACATCGCGCCGCCCGGCTCGTCGCTCGAAGAGACCGACCGGATGCTCCGCCACGTCGAAGCGATGCTGAAGGAGACGCCCGAAGTCGAGAGCTACTCGCGGCGCACGGGGCTGCAACTCGGCCTCTCCATCACCGAGCCGAACACGGGCGACTTTCTCGTCAAGCTCAAGCGCGCCCGCGCCCGCTCGACCGAAGAGGTCGAGAGCGACTTGCGCGAAGCAATCGAAACCTCCGAGCCGGCGCTCGAAGTCGAGTTCGTCGGCATCCTCTCAGACCTCATCGGCGATCTCGTCAGCTCGCCCGAACCCGTCGAGATCAAGATATTCAGCGAGGACACGCGTGCGCTCGACGCGAAGGCCGAAGAGGTCGAGGCCGCGATCCAGAAGGTGCAGGGCGTCGTGGACACGAACCCCGGCGTCGTCGTCAGCGGCCCGGCCGTGACCTTCAGGGTTGACCCGCAGCGGGCGGCACAGTTCGGCGTCACGGCCGCGGACGTGGCGGCGGCGGTGACGACCGCCATGTCGGGCGACGCTTCGTCGTCCATCCTGCAACAGGGGCGGCTCGTCAACGTCCGCGTCATCTTCCCGGCGGAGGTGCGCGCGTCGCTCGACGCTCTGCGCGCGCTTCAGGTGCGCTCGGCTTCGGGCGCGCTCTTCCGGCTCGATCAGGTGGCCGAGGTGGCTTACGACAAGGGGCAGACCGAGATCAACCGCGAGGCGCTCCGCCAGTACGTCCCCGTCACGGCGCGGCTCGAAGGGAAAGACCTGGGCACGGCCGTCGCGGAGATTCAGCGGCGACTGGCGCAGGACGTGAAGTTCCCGCCCGGCATGACGGTCGAGTACGGCGGTCTCTACCGGGAGCAGCAGGCGAGCTTCCGCGAACTCGCGCTCGCGCTCGCGCTCGCGGTCGTGCTCGTCTTCATCACGCTGTTGATCGAGTTTCGTTCCTTCGCGCATCCGGTCGCCATCGTCGCGGGCGCGGTGCTCGCGCTCGGCGGCGTGCTGCTCGGACTGTTGCTGACGCGCGAGACGCTGAACGTCGTCTCTCTGATGGGCATGATCATGGTCGTCGGCATCGTCGCCAAGAACGGCATCCTGATGCTCGACGCCGTGGAGGAGCACCTGGCGGCGGGCGACACTTTGCGCGCGGCGCTGCTGCGTTCGGGGCGCAGGCGCTTCCGCCCCGTCCTGATGACCTCGCTCGCGGCGATCCTGGGCATGCTGCCGCTCGCGCTCGCCCTCGGCGCGGGCGCGGAGTTGTTGCAGCCGCTCGCCATCGCCGTCATCGGCGGCCTCGCCGTCGCGCTGCTGCTCTCGCTCGTCGTGACGCCGACCGTCTACGTGCTGCTGCGCCGCGAGCCGGCCAAGTAAGGGTTAACAAACGCGCGGTGCGCGGAACGCGCGCGCACGTCTCTTCATCTTCTCAACAGGAGGCCAACCATGATGTCACTCAAGTGGCGCGGCGCGCTCATTTGCCTGCTCGTGCTAGTCTCGAACGCCGTGGTGCTCAACGCGCAGACAAAGACCCGGTCGGGCTACCATGTGCTGAATCAATATAAGCTCGGCGGCGAGGGCGGCTGGGACTACTTGACGGTGGACAGCAAGGCGCGTCGCCTCTACGTCTCGCACGCGACGCACGTCGTGGTCGTTGACGCGGACACGGGCGCTGTCGTCGGCGACATCCCCGACACGCCGGGCGTTCACGGCATCGCGGTCGTAGAGGATGCGGGTAAGGGCTACGTGAGCAACGGACGAGCCTCGACCGTCACGGTCTTCGACCTCAAGACCTTGAAGGCGCTCAAGCAGATTCCGGTCGGCAAGAACCCGGACGCGATCATCTACGACGCGGCGTCCAAACGCGTCTTCACCATGAACGGCGCGAGCCACGACGCGACGGCCATTGACGTGCAGACCGACACGGTCGCGGGCACGCTCGCGCTCGGCGGTAAACCTGAGTTCGCCGTCACGGACGAGCAGGGCAGAGTCTTCGTCAACATCGAAGACAAGAGCGCCATCGTGGAATTCGACTCACGCCGGCTCGCGGTCGAAGCCACCTGGCCCATCGCGCCCGCCGAGGAGCCTTCCGGTTTGGCGTTCGACCGCAAGCACCGCCGGCTCTTTTCCGCCGGCTCGAACAAGCTGATGGCGGTGGTGAACGCCGACACGGGGAAGGTGTTGACGACCTTACCCATCGGCGGCGGGGTGGACGCCGCCGCCTTCGACCCGGAGACGGGCCTCATCTTCAGCTCGAACGGGGACGGCACGCTCACGGTCGTCCACGAAGACGCGCCCGACAAATACTCGGTCGTCGAGAACGTCACTACGCAAAGGGGCGCGCGCACGATGGCCCTCGACCCGAAGACGCACAAGGTCTATCTCGTCACGGCGGAGTTCGGCCCGCCGCCCGCGCCGACCCCGGAGCGCCCGCGCCCGCGCCCGACCATCGTGCCGGGTTCGTTCACACTCTTGGTGGTCGGGAAATAGGCCGACTGCTTCGGCAGTTGAACCTGCTGCATGGAATCACGAGCGGCCGCTTCAAGCGTCGGTCTTAGGTGTATCATGTTTAGGTGAATTCGGCGGTCGTCGAGTAGGGGAAGGGCGTGCGGGGTAAGAACGCGCCGCACGTTACCGGGTAACGAAGACGGGGGCAGGGCTTGAGTGAGCGCGCTTCCGAGGCCCTGACGGAAAGAGGTGAGTTGATGATTACGATCAGACCGGCGAACGAACGCGGCGGCGGCAACCACGGTTGGCTCGACACCCGCCACACGTTCTCGTTCAACGACTACTACGACCCGCGCCACATGGGCTTCCGGCACCTGCGCGTGATTAACGAGGATCGCGTCGCGCCGGGCCGGGGCTTCGGCACGCACGGCCACCGCGACATGGAGATACTCTCCTACGTCGTCTCCGGCGGCCTCGGCCACCGCGACAGCATGGGCCACGGCGAGGTGATCCGGCCGCACGAGTGGCAGCGGATGACGGCCGGCACGGGCGTGCGCCACAGCGAGATGAACGCCTCGAAGACCGAGCCTGTGCACTTCTACCAGATTTGGATACTGCCCGAGGCCGAGAACATCCGGCCGGGTTACGAGCAGAAGCTGTTCGCGCCGGAGGAGAAGGCGGGGCGGCTCAGACTCGTCGCGTCGCGCGACGGCCGCGACGGGTCGCTGAGGATTCACCAGGACGTGTCGGTCTACAACGCGCTGCTGAAGGGCGGCGCGGCGGTCGAGCACCAACTCGCCGCGGGCCGCCACGCGTGGTTGCAGGTCGTCGAGGGCGCGGTCGAGTTGAACGGGACGAGGCTCGGCGTCGGCGACGGCGCGGCGATCAGCGAAGAGAGCACGCTGACGATCCGGGCCGGCGACGACAGCGAGGTGATCCTCTTCGACCTGGCCTGATCACGGTCTGCGCGGCTGAAATATCAGGGGCCGATTTTGTCCCGTCCGGCGGAGCCACACTGGATCGTCAATGGAAGCCAAGTGCTAAAATTCGCCTCAGCTAACATCCGTAGACTTTTTATGCGCGCGCTGAAACGCCTCTTCATTCAAAGTTGCGTGGCGCTGGTGTGCGCCGCGGCCGTGGTCTTCGCATACGAGCCGCCCGCGAGCCGGCGGGCGAAGTACAACTTCAACTCCGGGTGGAAACTCTTCGTCGGCGACCCGGCGGGCGCAGAAGCGCCGGGCTTCGACGACGCGGCGTGGCAGGACGTGACGCTGCCGCGCGCGTGGAACGAGGACGACGCCTTCAGGAAGGACATCAAAGACCTCTCGACCGGCGTCGCCTGGTATCGCAAGCGGTTCGTGCTCCCGGCGGACGCCGCGGGGCGGAAAGTCTTCGTCGAGTTCGAGGGCATCAAGCAGGCCGGCGAGTTCTATCTCAACGGCAAACACATCGGCCGCCACGAGAACGGCATCACGGCCTTCGGCTTCGACATCACCGACGCGTTGAAGCCCGCCCCGGAAGAGAACGTCCTCGCCGCGCGCATAGACAACGCTTGGGACTACAAGGAGAAGGCGACCGGCTCCGCCTTCCAGTGGAACGACCGGAATTTTTACGCCAACTACGGCGGCATCAACAAGAACGTCTTCCTCCACGTCGCCGACCGGCTGCACCAGACGCTGCCGCTCTACACGAACCTCGGCACGACCGGCGTCTACGTCTACGCCTCTGACTTCGACGTGCCGGGGCAGTCCGCGCTCGTCAACGCCGAGTCGCAGGTCAGGAACGAGAGCGCGGCGGCGCAGACCTTCAGCTACCATGTCGTCGTCGAAGACATGAGCGGGCGCGTCGTCAAAACCTTTGACGCGGGCCGGCACACGCTCGCGCCGGGCGAGACGCGGGTGTTGCGCGCCGCCGCGCGCGTCTACCGCCTGCACTTCTGGAGCTGGGGCTACGGCTACCTCTACAACGTCTACACAATCCTGCGGGTCGGCGGGCGCGCGGTTGATGTCGTCCGCACGCGCACGGGCTTCCGCAAGACGGAGTTCGGCGGCGGCGGCGTGAAGTTGAACGACCGCGTCGTCCAGCTCAAAGGTTACGCGCAGCGCACGACCAACGAGTGGCCCGCGCTCGGCTCGGCCGTGCCCGCCTGGCTGAGCGACTACAGCGACCGCCTGATGGTCGAGTCGAACGCGAACCTCGTCCGCTGGATGCACGTGACGCCGTGGAAGCAGGACGTGGAAGCGTGCGACCGGCTGGGGCTGATGCAGGCGCTGCCGGCGGGCGACTCGGAGAAGGACGTGGAGGGCCGGCGCTGGGAGCAGCGGCTCGAAGTGATGCGCGACGCGATCATTTATAACCGCAACAGTCCGAGCGTCGTCTTCTACGAGTCGGGCAACAAGGGCGTGAGCGAAGCGCACATGCGGCAGATGAAGGCGCTGCGCGATCAGTTCGATCCGCACGGTGGGCGCGCCTCCGGCTCGCGCGAGATGCTCGACAGCCAAGTGGCCGAGTACGGCGGCGAGATGCTCTACATCAACAAGAGCGCGCGGCTCCCCGTGTGGGCGATGGAGTACTCGCGCGACGAGGCGCTCAGGAAATACTGGGACGAGTTCTCGCCGCCCTACCACAAGGACGGCGAGGGGCCGCTGCATCAAGGGCAGGACGCGAGCGCGTACAACCGCAACCAGGACTCGCACGCGGTCGAGAACGTCCTGCGCTGGTACGACTACTGGCGCGAGCGGCCGGGCACGGGCGCGCGCATGAGTTCGGGCGGCGTCAACATCGTCTTCTCCGACTCGAACACGCACCACCGCGGGGCGGAGAACTACCGCCGCAGCGGCGAGGTGGACGCCGTGCGCCTGCCCAAAGACGGCTACTTCGCGCACCAGGTCATGTGGGACGGCTGGGTGGACGTGGAGCGTGCGCGCACGCACGTCGTCGGGCACTGGAACTACGCGGAGGGGACGAGGAAGAACGTCTACGTCATTTCGAGCGCGGAGAAAGTTGAGTTGTTCGTCAACAACAAGTCGCTCGGCTTCGGCGAGCAGTCGAGCCGCTTCCTCTTCACGTTCAAAGATGTCGCGTGGCAGCCGGGCACGCTCCGCGCCGTGAGTTACGACGCGCGCGGGCAGGAGGTGGCTGAGGCGGCGAAGACGACGGCGGGCGCGCCCGCGGCGCTACGCCTGACGGCGCACACGGGGCCGCGCGGCCTGCGCGCCGACGGCGCGGACGTGGCGCTCGTGGACGTTGAAGTCGTGGACGCCGCGGGCCGGCGCTGCCCGACGGCGCTGAACCTCGTCAACTTCTCGCTCGCAGGCCCCGCCGAGTGGCGCGGCGGCATCGCGCAGGGGCCAGACAACTACATCCTCGCGCAAACCCTGCCCGTCGAGAACGGCGTCAACCGCGTCATCATTCGCTCGGCGACACGCGCCGGCAAGATCACTTTGAACGCGACCGCCGAAGGACTCAGACCCGCCTCCGTCGAGATCGTCTCGCGCCCGTTCGCCGCGCCCGGCGGCCTGTCTGCCGAGATGCCCGACGCAGGGCTTGCGCCGTATCTCGAACGCGGCCCGACGCCCGCAGCGTCTTCGTTCACAGTCTCGCGCACGCCCGTGCGGATCGCCCGCGTCAGTGCGGGTGCGAATGCCGACAAAGCCGCGGCGACGTTCGACGACGACGAGACGACCGAGTGGGCGAGCGACGGGAAGATCGGGGACGGGTGGATCGCTTACGAGTTCGACCGCCCGGCGCGCGTCTCCGAAGTCGTCGTCAAACTGACGGGCTGGCGGACGCAGTCGTACCCGGTGCGCGTCCTCTTGGACGACAAGGTCGTCTTCGCGGGCGCGACGCCGCGCAGCCTCGGCTACGTCACGCTCGCGTTCCCGCCCGTCGTCGGGCGTACGCTGAAGATCGAGCTAACCGGCAGCGCCAGCAACCGCGACGCCTTCGGCAACATCATCGAGATTCCGGGCACGCCCGACCCGCAGTCGGCCGCCGGCAAGGGCGGCGCTAAAAGCACGCTCGGCATCGTCGAGATAGAGATTTATGAGCCGGTCGCGGGCGGTAGCAACAGATGAGTGTTGTGTTACTCATCTTCGGCGCGCATTCAGTTCCTGCCGGATGGCATCAATATAAAATTCAGCTTCGGGAGGTTCTCCGATGAAGAAACTTGCGGGCAAGGTCGCACTGGTCACCGGCGGTTCGCGCGGCATCGGCGCGGCCATCGCCAGACGCCTCGCCGAAGAGGGCGCGCACGTCGCCATCAGCTACGCCGCGTCGGCGGATAAGGCGGAAGCGGTCGTCCGCGACATCGAAGGCGGCGGCGTCCGCGCGGCGGCCTTTAAGGCCGACCAGGCGGACGCGGCTCAGGTCGAAGGGTTGGTCAAAGCGGTCGTCGAACGCTTCGGTCGCCTGGACATTCTGGTCAACAGCGCGGGCGTCTTCGTCACCGGCGTGGTCGGCGACCCGGCCGGCGACACGCAGGCCCTCGACCGGCAATTCGCCGTCAACGTCGGCGGTGTGGCGGCGGCCGTCCGCGCGGCCGCGCCCTTCATGACTGAAGGCGGGCGGATCATCTCAATCGGCTCCGTGGCGGCGACAAGTTCGCCGTGGCCCGGCTTCGCCGATTATTCGGCCAGCAAAGCCGCCGTCGCCGCTTACACGCGCGGCTGCGCGCGTGACCTCGGCCCGAAGGGCATCACGGTCAACATCGTCCAGCCCGGCCCCATTGATACCGACATGAACCCGTCGGACAGCGATTTTGCGAGCGTCATGAAGGCGGGCACGGCGCTGGGCCGCTACGGTAAGCCGGAGGAAGTGGCCGCGGCGGTCGCATTTCTCGCTAGCCCCGACGCGTCTTTCATCACCGGCGCGACGCTCGACGTAGACGGCGGCATGAACGCTTGAGCAAACCGCCATGCACACGTCGTCATCAGCCTGATCGGCATCAAGGAGTAGGGCGGGGAAAGAGTTCAATTGACGACCGGCGTTAAAGCTCCGTGTGACGAGGCGGTGATTCGGGCCGGACGCGCGGGCGGCGTGTGCCCGAAACGTGCCGCGCCTTGGGTGCTGGCGGCGACGATCCTGGGGTCGAGCATTACGTTCATTGACGGCACGGTCGTCAACGTCGCCTTGCCCGTGCTTCAACGCGAGTTGGGCACGGACATCGTCGGGGCGCAGTGGATCGTCGAGGCTTATCAACTGCTGCTCTCCGCGCTGATTCTCGCGGGCGGCTCGCTGGGTGATCGCTGGGGCCGAAAGCGCATCTTCTCCGCGGGCCTCGTGCTCTTCGCGGTCGCCTCCGCCGGGTGCGGGCTGGCGCAGACGACCGCACACCTCGTCGCCGCGCGCGCCGTGCAGGGCGTGGGCGCGGCCATGCTCGTGCCCGGCAGCCTCGCGCTCATCAGCGCCGCGTTCTCCAAGGAAGAACGCGGGCGGGCCATCGGCACGTGGTCGGGTTTCACGGCCATCGCCGCGGGCGTCGGCCCCGTGCTCGGCGGCTGGCTCGTCGAGCACGTCTCGTGGCGTTGGATATTCTTCATCAACCTGCCGCTGGCAGTTCTGGTGTTGGTGATTACCTGGCGGCACGTACCGGAGAGCCGCGACGAGAGCGCGGGCGCGCGCGTGGACATCCTCGGCGCGGCGACGGCGACGCTCGGACTGGGCGGCGTTGTTTACGGCCTGCTCGAAGCGGGCGCGCGCGGCTTCAGAGATACGCGCGTGGTGGCGAGCCTTGCGGCGGGCGTTGTGCTGCTCGCCCTCTTCGTCATCGTCGAGCGGAGACGCGGCCAGCGGGCGATGATGCCCCTCGCGCTTTTCCGCTCGCAGACTTTCGTGGGGGCGAATCTGCTGACGTTTTTCCTCTACGGCGCGCTGAGCGGGTTGATGTTTTTTCTGCCCTTCAACCTGATTCAAGTACAGGGCTACTCGGCGACGAAAGCAGGGGCCGCGCTCCTGCCGTTCGTGCTGACCATGTTCCTCCTGTCGCGTTGGGCGGGCGGTCTCGTCCGGCGCTACGGCGCGAAGTTGCCGCTCGTGCTCGGGCCTGTTGTCGCGGGCGCGGGCTTCGCTCTGTTCGTGCTGCCCGGTGCGGGCGCGGGCAGTTATTGGACGAGCTTTTTCCCGGCCGTGTTGGTGATGAGCCTCGGCATGGCGGCGAGCGTCGCGCCGCTGACGACGACCGTGATGGGCGCGGTCGAAGAGCGGCACGCCGGCATCGCGTCGGGCATCAACAACGCGGTCTCTCGGACGGCGGGGCTGATCTCTGTCGCCGTCCTCGGAGTCGTGATGACCGGGGTCTTCGCGCGCAATTTCAACTCGCGCCTGCGGGCTTTAGACCTGCCCGCCGAAACGCGCGCCGCGCTCGCAGCGCAGACGAGCCGGCTGGCCACAATCGCCATCCCGCCTGAGTTAAACGGCGAGACGAAACAAGTGCTCGAACGCGCCGTCGCAGAATCATTCGTCGGCGGCTTCCGCGTCGTCATCCTCGTCGCCACGGCGCTCACACTTGCGAGCGGACTTTGCGCCTGGCTACTAATAGAGGGGCGGGCGCGGCCTGTAAGTGAACTGCCACTCGCCGACGGTCTCGGGCGGAAAAGAGCGGCCGGCGGCTGACGGGGAATAAGCATATATGACAAAGATGCTCGAACGCACTGAGGCAATCATTCGGGGCGACGCGCCCGCGCCGCCGGTCGCCCGGCTGATCGGCTTTGAGCTGATCTCGGCCAAACCCGGCGAAGCGGTCGTCGAGTTGCAGGCGACTGAAGCGCACGCCAACCCGATGGGCACGCTGCACGGCGGCGTGCTCTGCGACATCGCCGACGCCGCGATGGGCATCGCCTATTCGGCCAACCTCGGCGAAGGCGAATCCTTCACGACGCTGGAACTCAAGATCAACTTCCTGAAGCCGGTCTGGCAGGCCCGCCTGCGCGCCGTCGGGCGCGTCGTCAAACAAGGGCGCACGGTGGGCCTGGTCGAGTGCGACATAACGGACGAGCAGGGAAGTCTGGTGGCCCGCGCGACGAGTACGTGCCTGACGCTCAGCGGTGAGCAAGCGCAGGGCAGATGAACGCTCCCCTCTATGTCGGAAGGCTGATAAGGAAGTTGAACTGACGGCTTCAGATTTTCGCGGGCGGCACGAAGAGTTCGGGCTGCGCGAGGGCCTCTTCCAGTCTGGTTAATAACCGCCCGACGTGTAGCCCGTCCATGAGGGCGTGATGCACTTCCACCGAAATCGGGAGCATCAGACGCCCGCCCTCTTCAGTGAACTTCCCGAACACGATCCGCGGGATTGAATCCCCGCGCCCCCTGTTCCGCGCGTGCGCGAAACTCGTGAAGGATATCCACGGCAGCGTCGTGAAGTAAATCACGTCGTCGCGCATGGTCGGCCGCAACGGGCCGCCGCCCGTCCGCACGAGGTCAACGGCCCGGCCCGCGTCGCCGACGAACTTGTCGAAGTCGGGCTGGTAGTCGAAATACGCGAAGGCAAAGCTCTCATTCGGGAGCAGCACGGTCGTGCCGCCGTTCACCACGTCGCAGACGAATACGTTTCCGTCTCTCAGGCGGTAGCGGAACGGCTCGACCTCGTTTGCGACCCGGAGGGCGAAATAATGGAGGGCGAGAGAAATCCTGCTGTCGGGTCGCCGGCGGACGAGCGCCACGAGTTCTGTCACGTCCACGCGCGCGCACACGTTGAAGTACGGGTTCGTGTAGCCGATGAAGAACTCGAACAGCTCGCGCCGCGACCAGTTTGCTACCTCAAGATAGCCAGCCATGAAGGGATTGTAACAGACCTGACGCAAGTTTTGATTCGAGTCGGCTTTGCACAAATATTCAACGTTGACTGCATAACTCGTGTGCGTTTATTTCCCGATGCCCAAGACGCCGATGTCTATCTGGTAGATGTCGCCTAAACCGTTGCGTGGGCTTCGTAATCTGTTCATTAGCTCTTGATAGGCTTCAGGGCGGTTCGTTCAGCTAGTCGGGCCAAGTCTCTCCGAAGACGCGCCGGAAATTCGCCCCGAGCACCTTCTCGGCGACCCGGCCTGTGTACCCGCGCTTGAGGAGCGAGTCGGCGACGATCTCCATCTTCCGCGGCGTGTCCAGGTCGGGGATGTACGGCGGGCGGTCTTCGCCGGGGGCGGAGACTCCCGCCGCCTGCCGCTGCTCGACCAACCTTCGCATCCTTGCCAAATCTTTTTCCGTCACGGGGCTGAACGGAACGTCGCTGCCCACGCCCACGTGCTCCTCGCCGCAGACTTTTAGCGCGTGCTCCATGTGGCGCATGTAGTCGGCGAGCGTCGGCTGCTTCGGCGAAGCCGTCAGGAACGGCAGCATGTAAATGCCCATGACGCCGCCTTTGTCGGCCAGCGCCCTCATCTCGCGGTCTTCTTTGTTGCGGGGGTGCGCGTAGACGGCGCGGCAGCCCGCGTGCGAGATGACCGGCGGCCGCTTCGAGACAGTGATGCCCTCCGCCGTCGTCTGCGTGTTGGAGTGGCTCAGATCGAGCGCCACGCCGAGTTCGTTCATCTTCGCGACGGCCCGGCGTCCTAGCTCGGTTAACCCGCCCGCGTCGCCATCGAGACACCCGACCCCGAAAGGACTGCGCCGGTTGTATGTAAGCTGCATGACGCGAACGCCCTGATGGCGGAATTGCTCGATGCGTTCGACCTTATCTTCTAACATGCTGGCGGCTTCAAAAGAGTAGATGACGCCCACCTTGCGTAGCTGCCGTGCGCGTTCGAGATCGCTGTGGACGCGAACCTTCAGGAACAGGTCGGCTCTTTTCTCCATCAGTCGATCTGCCGCGGCAATGTCGGCCGCGGCCTCCTCGAACGTGCCGTTCGCCCCGCCGAGGGTGGATTTGACCGCGGTGACGCCCGACTCGCGCACGTCCTTCAAGCCTATCTCCTGCTCGACGCCGGCGAACTGTAGGCCGATAGAGCTGAGGGTGTTGCAGTCGAGGACGAACGCGCCGCGGTAGAGGCCGGCGGCCCTGGCAGACACTTGCGGTAGATCGGCCGGCCAGGCTGGTTCTATCTTGAGGGCTGAAACAACAACGGCACCGCCCAGAGACTTCATAAACTTACGGCGTGTGACCATGTAACCCCCACTTTAATTGATTACCGCCGGCAGAATGTAGCGCTCCATCATGTTGAAGACCTGCCGGTGCATGTACCGTGCCCGTAGGTCGTGGCGGTGATGACTATGACGAGCGGCTGATCTCTGAAGACGAATATTTTGCCGCCGCCGTTGCGGTAAAGCTGGCCGTGTTTCGCAAAAGCAAGCGCGCTCATTTTGCCACGGGCTTCAGTTCCCACAGCACGTTGACGATGACCCAGCGGCCGTTGAATTTCGCCAGGTGCAAATAGTCGATCCAGTCGGAAGCGACGATCTTGACGCTGGCCGCGTTTCCGTAAACATCCAATATGGTCACGTCCTTCTGCTGCCGCTCTTTGGGCGTATTCTTGCCGCCGCCTCTGCGCGTGCCTTGCACCAGGCTGAGCGCGCTCATCTGGTCGAGCCGGCTCTGGCCGTTCTGCGGATTCGTGCGCGCGATTCTTTTCGCCAGTTCCGGATGCAGCGCGCGTTCCATGCGTTCGGCGTCGCCCGCGTACCAGCCTTCGATGTAGTCCAAAGCGGTTTGTTTGATGGCCGCTTGGTCGGCGGCCGCAGCGTTCGTCGTTTGCGCTCTGGCTTCCCACGGGCCAAAAGTCAACGTGGCGATGAAAACGAAAAACAGTTTCCTCATTTTACGCTCCATGAAAAGATTCTGCTTGCCTCGCGCGGTATTATCGCCGCGCACAGAATCGGCGCAACAGGTTTGTGATTTGCGGCGGTGCGGCGGGGGAAGACGGAGGGGCGGCGGGGAAAAGCGGCGGCGGCCGGTGGCTAACCTTTCAGCAGCGCGTCAAGGTTTTTGCGGTAGCGGCGGCTCGACTGAAGCCGAGTCCCGTCTTTCAGAATCACGGCATACTCGCCGTTGAACAGGGGATGCAATTCCTTGATCTGCTCGGCGCGCACAATCGTCGAGCGGCGCAAGCGAACGAACTTGCGCGGGTCGAGCTTGCGCTCCATGCCGTCCACCGTCTCCCGCAGCAGATGGGTCTCGCGGCCGGCGTGTAACTGCACGTAATTGCCTTGCGCGCACAGCCAATCAATCTCATCCGTGCTGAGGAAGCAGATGCGCCCCTGCTCTTTAATGACGACGCGCTCCGGCGGGGGCACAACCCGCCCCGCCACCTTCAACGCGTCGAGGCTTTGGAGCAAAGCCGATAATTTATGATCGAGTCGCTGCGCCTTTGCCGCGCCCGCCTGCGCGCGCGCCCGCGCCAGCGTTTTCTGAAACCTCTCAGGATCAACCGGCTTGAGCAAGTAGTCGAGCGCGTGCACCTCGAACGCGCGGATCGCGTGCTCGTCGTAGGCGGTCACGAAGACGACCGCAGGCAGATTCTCCGCGCCCAACGCTTCGACCACGCCGAAGCCGCCCATGAGCGGCATCTGTACGTCGAGGAATACGAGGTCGGGCTTCCGTTCCGCGATGGCCGCGACCGCTTCCCGACCGTCGGCGCATTCGCCGACGATTTCCACGTCCGGCTCGGCGCGTAAGAGGTGGCGTAGCCCGCGCCGCGCAATCGGCTCGTCATCAACGATCAACGCCCTGATCTTCTCCACTGGAACTTTCCTCGCTGCCGGCGGCGGGACGGAAAGGGATCGTAATCGTCACTTGCGTGCCGCCGCCGTCGGCGGCTGAGAGCTGAAACGAGTGCGCCGCGCCGTAGAGCTTATCGAGGCGCGCCCGCGTGTTCGACAGGCCGATGCCGCCCGCCGCGGTCTCCCTTCTCAACTCGTCAATGCCGGGGCCGTCGTCGCGCACCTGAAGCTCGACCTGCCCGTTGCGCCGGCGGGCGCGGATTTCGATGGTGCTCTCGGTCGGGCGCGGCGCGACGCCGTGGCGGATGGCGTTCTCGACGAGCGGCTGCAAGATCAGATTCGGCACGCGCGCGTCGAGCGCTTCCGCGTCAATCTCCATCTCGACTTTCAGGCGATGTTGGAAGCGTGTCTGCTCGATCTCCAGGTAGCTGCGCAAGAACTCCATCTCCTGCCGCAGCGAGACTTCATGCGCGCCCGCGTCCTTCAGGGCGAGCCGCAGCAGGTCGCTCAGGCGCAGAAGCATCCGGTTGGCGGTGTCGACATCTTCCTGCATCAGCACGGAGATCGTGTTGAGCGTGTTAAAGAGGAAGTGCGGGTGCAGTTGCATCCTGAGGGTGTCGAGTTGCGCCCGCGCGAGTTGCGTCTCCAGTTGTGAGGCTTCCAACTCCAACTGCGCCGCCCGGCGCTCGCGCTCACGGTAGCGGCGGTAATAGTCGTAGGCGTGACATAAGCCTAAGACGGCCCAGTAGAGCAGGAGGCCGGCATGGAACTCGGCGACCAGGATGTTTTGCAAAGATTGCAGCGGAGAGAAAGGTCTCGACGTGTCTCCGAGCAGCCACTGGCGCGCGAAGACGTACAGGGCTAATTGAAACGCCGAGAAGAGCGCGCTGGCGAACAGGTGCAGCGCCGTCGAGCGCAGGTATTGACCGCGCTCGATGGGGCAGCGGCGTGCGAGGCGGATGATGGACGGCGTGAGCAGCGCCCAGAGGTAGGCGCAAATCAGCCAGACGATCAACGCTTGCCCGAACGGGATGGGTCTCCCATAATAGGCGCTGTTGAGATACGTCTGACCGGCGAAGAAGACGCCGTACAGCGTCCAACCGCCAAAGATTATGCCCCATAGTCTCCAACCAGGCTGGCGGATAATCTTCTTCCCGGCGTTAGCGCGTTCTGCATCCGGCATGAACCAAAAACACTTTCCAGCGCTCACTTTTCAGCGACCCAATGCCCGCAGTATCGCATCCTCAACCCGATAAGCAAACCGCTTCACGTCAAGGTAGTGGTTCAGCGTGAATGGCTTTTGCCCATAAAGTCGGCGGCGTGCGCAAGATGCTGAGTGTTGCCACTGACCATGCCCAATATCAAGTACCAATTTTGACTTTATGGGCAAAGCCTAACAGATTTCACCCTCAGTCCTTCAAACGTATATTTTGAGCTTGGATATGCGAGAGGTAGAAGGAAGCGCATCATTCAGACCGCACGTAAAGACACTGAGCTTGAGTTCGATATACGCAACTGGCGCACTATATTTTACCGAAACGCTACAGAGTTAGAGGAAAAACTCGCTCAAGCATTAGACACAGCCTGTGCCGAGATTGCCGAGACAAGCCTTCGTGACGGAGTTTGATAGATTACTGCATAATCTGAAGACGGATTTCAAAAGTGCCGATGCAATTGCAAGCCGGAGTAAAACGGCCGCGCGCTAAACTCAACCGCAAACGCACAAGGCGCGGAGGAAACGATCATTCCGTCGTGCCGGCGCTGATGAGGCCGTAAAGCTCCGGGCGGCGGTCGGCCAAGCGGTCGATCTCGTATGCGCCTTTCACGTTGACGATCCGGTTTTCGTCCGCCGTCGCCAGTTCGATCTCGGCCAGCAACATCTCCTCCGCCTCGCCGCCCGCCTCGCAGATGGTGTCGCCGTTGCAGTCCACCACCTTGCTGCGCCCGATGAAGCGCCAGCCGCGCTCCACGCCCACGCGATTCGCCGCCGCGAAATAGACGTGATTCTCCTGCGCGCGCGTGTTGAGGACGAACGCGGGCGTGCGCCAAGCGCCCGGCGGCCAGTTCGTCGGCAGGACGACGAGTTGTGCGCCCAGCAGCTTGAGCACGCGCGTCGCTTCGGGGAAGCTCGCGTCGTAGCAGATGTTCAGACCCACGCGGCCCGCGGGCAGTTCGTAGACGCGAAACGGCTCGTCGCCCGGCGTGAGGAAACGATCCACGCCGAGGAACGGCAGGTGCGCTTTGCGGTAACTGCCGACGACGCCGCGCGGCCCCAGGAGCAGCGCGGCGTTGTAGTAGCGCGCCCCGGCGCGTTCGATGTAGCCGACCACCGCGTGCGCGCCCGTCTCACGGCACACGCCGACGAGGGCTTGCGCCGAAGTCCCGTCCGCCGCCTCGGCGAATTCGGCGGCCTCCGGCAGAGACTCGAAGCAGTAGCCCGTCAACGCGCATTCGGGAAAGATGACCAACTCCGCGCCGCGCCGCGCCGCCTCACGCAGACGCGCGGCGATCCGTTCGCGGTTCGTCGCCACCTCCCCCAGCGCGCAGTCCATCTGCACGCAAGCAATCGTGGTCTTCGCCATAGAGACTGTCCGTGGTTAGTCGTCCGTCGTCCGCTGCTGCTTGGGTGTCCGGCTCACTTGCCTAACTCAATAACAGGGAGGCCGACGCGCGTCAACCTGTCATCCGCGCCGCTGCTTCGTATGCGGACAGCCTTGCTTTCTTCCAGTACGGCGCGGCGCACAACCTTGCGCGCGAATGCGCCGGAATTGCCGCCCCGCCCGCGGCCGTCGGCGCTGGCACAAGCCTTGCCCCTCAAACCGTCGGATCAGTCCGCAATGAACAGACGGAACGCGCGCGGCGACGACCGCCGCGCCTGAAAGACTTTGCCACGAAGGAGTGTGAAGACATGGCTGCGAATCTGACGAACGGGCCGAAGCGGATCGCGTTTCTGATCGAGAACCACGTCGAGGACGCCGAGTTCACCGTGCCCTACACGGCGTTGACCGAGGCGGGCGCGGAGGTGATGGTGCTCGGCTCGCGCATGAACGAGAAGTACCTAGGCAAGCAGGGCACGCTGGCGCGCGAGGCCGACGCGACCACGACCGACGCGCGCCCCGAAGACTTCGACGCCGTCGTCATCCCCGGCGGCATGGCCCCCGACCGTATGCGCACCAACATGAAGACCGTGCGCTTCGTCCAGCGCGCCTTTGAGCAGGGCAAGCTCGTCGCCGCCATCTGCCACGGCCCGCAGGTCTTGATCGAAGGCGACCTGTTAAAAGGCCGACGCGCCACCGGCTTCCGCGCCATCCGCAAGGACATGCAGAACGCGGGCGCGCAGTTCGAGGACGCGCCCGTCGTCGCCGACGGCAACCTCGTCACCGCGCGCCGGCCCGGCGACCTGCCGCTCTTCGCCACCGCCATCCTGCGCCGCCTGGGCTTGCGCGTGAAGGGGCCTGATCTGCCGGAGTTGCACGACGAGACGTTCGAGTGGTCGGCGCTGGGCGAGCAGTGGGGCGGCTCGACCAAGGCGGAGATCGTGGACGGTCTCAACACGGCCATACGCGGCGAGCGCTACGCGATGGAAGCGTTCGAGAAGTACGCCGACAAGACGGCGGACGCGGAGTTGCAGACCGCCTTCAAGGAGATACAGGCGAGCAAGGCGCGGCACGTGGCGCGGCTCGAAGCGCGGCTCGGCGCGCTCGGCGGCAAGGAGGACATGCAGGCGGCGGGCAGCGGCGCTTGGGCCACGCTCAAGAGCTGGTTCCAGTCGAGCGACGACATGGCACTGCTGCGCCGGGCGCTCGGCGACTTGCAGACCGGCGTCGTGGACGCCTTCAACCTGAGCATCAAGTTCACCGACCCGGCGACGTGCGCCATCTTCGACGAGATCGAGATCGAGCTGGCCAAGCACGAGCAGCAGATCGCCGACCTCTACCACGCGCGCCTCGGCGACAAACAGGCCAAGCCCGCCCAGCCCACCACCGGCGCGGCCGTCAGCGCCTGAGTTGAGTGCAGCGAGCGGCCGGTTTCACACAGAGTACACAGAGGGAGCACAGAGGACACAGTTTAAAAACTCTGTGCCCTCTGTGTGCCCTCTGTGTACTCTGTGTTATCTGAGCACGCGTCAGACTCAACTGCCGACCGTCTCGCAGAGCGGCCGTACACATTGCTGTTCCTTTTGCCCCGCGCCCGGTCTATAATCCGGCCTCGCTTTAACGTTACCGCCGCACGTCCGCGCGCCGCTGCCAGCGCCATGAAAACCTGTCCCACCTGCCAGCGCAGTTATGAAGACGACGCGGCGTTCTGCCCGCGCGACGGCACGCCCATCCCGGCCACCGATCCGCTCTTGGGCCAGGTGCTCGACCGTCTTTACGAGGTGCTCGAACTTGTCGGCGCGGGGCGCACGGGCAAGGTCTACCGCGCACGCCACCTTCGGCTCGAACTGCGGGTCGCGCTGAAAGTGTTTGCGCCGGAACTGGAGCGCGCGCCTCTGCTCGACCGCCTTCACGCCTACATGGGCCGCGTTAAGCGCGCGCGCCTCGCGCACCAGCACGTCGTCACCGTCAGATACGTGGGCATGGACGCGAGCAGGTCGGTCTACATGGTGATGGACTACGCCGAAGGCCGTCCGCTCGACCGGGAGTTGGAACAACTCGGCCGCTTGCCCGTGGGCGAGGCGCTCGAAGTCCTGCGGCAGCTCGCGCAGGGCCTCGACGAGACCCACGCGGCCCGCATCTTTTACAACCCGCTCCGCCCGGCGGACGTGATGTTCACGCGCACGCCCGACGCCCGCCCGCTCGTCAAGCTGCTCCCGCCGAGCATTGAGCAACTGTCTGTCGGCGGCGCGCGTGACGCGTCTGATGCGCGCGCCGACGCGCCTTACAGCGCCCCGGAGACTCTGCGCGCCGACCCGGCCCGGCCGGACGCGCGCGCCGACATCTACAGCCTCGCCGCGATCTGCTGCGAGTTGCTCGCCGGGCGCGTGCGCTTTGCGGAGTTGACGGCACGCGCGCCGGGCGAGCTAAGTCTGTCGGTCGAAAGCGTGACGGAGTGGCCGGACGTGACCGCGAAGAGTGCGCGCACTCTCGCGCCCCTCATCGCGCGCGCACTGGCGACCGACCCCGCGCAGCGTCCCGCCACGGCCGGCGCGTTCGTCGCGGAAGTGGAGGCCTGTCTCAAGGCCAGTGTCAGGCGGCGCGAGTCGCTCCAACGCAAGCTGGAAAGGGTCAGGCCGCCGCGCGTTCAGATAACCGACGATGTGGAGGTCGGGCAAGGGGCAAAGGGGGAGAGTCGATCTGCGACCGAGGCCGGCTCGCAGCAACCGCTGTACGCGGACGAGAACGTGCAGTTCACTGTGTACCGGCCGGAGGTAGTCGCGCCGGGGCGTTGGTATACGATGCTGGCGTTCGCGCACTTATCGGAGCGGCGGGCGGACGCGGCGGCGGACGAGCCTGACCCGCTGGCCGAGGTCGAGCGCATCGCCGCGCGCGTGCTCGCGGACGAGCCGGCGAAGTACAAGAGCGTCAGGCAGGACAGCGCGCAAGCCGTCCCGCGCAAGGGCGAGTTGACGTTCGTGCCCGTCATAGAGGGCTGCGAGTTCAACCCGCCGAGCCAGAGTTTCTTCTGGCAGAAGAGCGTGCATAAGGTCGAGTTCGAGTTGTGCGCCGCCGCCGCGCTCGACGGGCGGGCGGCGCGCGGGCGGCTGACGGTCTTCCTCGGCAGCCTGATCTTGGCCGACGTGCCGCTGACGTTGCGCGTGGACGCGGCGCGCGCTCAAGCCGCGCCAGCGTCGCCCGTCGCGGCCGCATCGGCCCAGCCGTACCGCAAAATCTTCGCCTCCTACTCGCACCGCGACCGCGAGATCGTCGAGCAGATCGAGCACCACATACAGGTGCTCGGCGACAAGTACCTGCGCGACGTGACGGAGCTGCGCGCGGGGCAGGACTGGCAGCGCTGGATGCGCGACGCGATCAGAGAGGCCGACGTGTTCCAACTCTTCTGGTCGCACAACGCGATGCGCTCGACCTACGTGCGCGCGGAGTGGGAGTACGCGCTCGCGCTCGCGCGCCCGAACTTCGTCCGCCCGATCTACTGGGAGACGCCGCTGCCCGAAAGCCCGGCCGAAAATCTGCCCCCCGCCGAACTGCGCCGCCTCCACTTCCAACACCTCCGCCCCGCCCTCGGCACGCACCCCGCGGCCCCGGCAACGCCCCCGACAGCGCCGACGCCGGCCCCGCCGCCAACACCTCGCACCGGGCCGCCTCCGCCCGCGCCGGCCCCGGCCGCCCGGCGCGGAGACACACCAGCGGGCGTGTGCAGGCATTGCGGCGCGCCCGTGTCGGAGGAGAAAGCTTTCTGTCTTAACTGCGGCGCGCCCACGATGCCCGACACCGCGGCGCAGCGCCCGGACGCGCCGGCCTTGGGCGCGACCGTCATCGTGCCGCCGTCGCAGTGGTCGAGGGAACAGACTGGCGAGCCGGCACACGTCAGACCTGGCGCGCCGCCTAAGCCCGCGCCGCCGCCAGCGCCGGTCGCCCAGCCGGCCGCCGCCGCGCGGCCGGAGGAGCGTGAAGACGCGGAGGCGGCGCTCAGTGTCTTCTGGCAGAAGCGCAAGCGCGAGGCCGGCAAGGTCGCGCGCCCGTCCGGCTTGCGCCCGCGCGCGCCGGTTGATTACTCGCAGTTGCAGCCGGCCAAGGGCCGCAGTATGTGGCACATGCTGTGGGTCGTGCTGTTATGGGCCGTGCTGATCGTCGGCCTCTACCTGTTGCTCCGTGGGCGGTAAAGCTGTCGCCCGCCGCCGCTACATCACACTTTATGAATGACTCGAACCAGACGGCCGCGACCGAAGCGGAAGTGTTGAAGTTGACCGACAGCCTGAAGGGGGCGGCGAGCCTGCCCGCGCTCGTAGCGCTGTGGCAGGCGCGCGACCCGGACGTGTGGCTGCGCGACCCCGCGCCCTTTCGCGCGCTCGGCAAGCGCGCGCTCAAGCTGGCCGCGCCCGTCTTCGCCTACGACGTGGTGAGCGAGGGCTTGCGCCTGTGGCCCGCCGACGTGGGGCTGCGGCAGTTGCAGGCGCTGGCGCTCTCGCGCAGCGGCGCGCAGCGGCGCGCCACCGCCCTGCTCACGCGCCTCGTCGCCGACGGGCACAGCGACGAAGAGACGCTCGGCATGCTCGCGCGCACGCTCAAGGACTGCTGGCTGCAAGCGACCGACGACGCCGAGCGCGCACGCCAACTGCGCCTCGCCCGCGACGCCTACCTCCGCGCCTACGAGTCGAGCGGCGGCTACTGGACGGCCATCAACGCCGCCACGCTCTCGCTCTTCATGGCCGAGCCGGAGCGCGCGCACGACTTGGCCGCGCAGGTGCGCGCCGCCTGTCTGCGCGAACTGAACGACGGCCAGCACGCCTACGGCGAACGCTACTGGCCGCTGGCCACGCTCGGCGAGGCCGCGCTCATCCTCGGCGACTTGAAGGAGGCCGAGGCGCGCTACTGCGAGGCCGTCGCCTCGGGCAGCAGCTACGGCGAGATCGCCTCGACGCGCCGCAACGCGCGCCTGCTCCTCGCGCACCTGCAACTCGACGGCGCAGGCGTCGAGCGTTGCCTGCGCCTGCCGCGCGTCGTCGTCTGCTCCGGCCACCTGCTCGACGCGCCGGGGCGCGCGCACCCGCGCTTCCCCGCGCACCTCGAAGCGGCCGTGCGCGAGCGTCTGCGCGCGCGCCTCAAGGAACTCGACGCCGGCATCGGCTACTCTTCGGCCGCGTGCGGCTCGGACATACTGTTTCTGGAAACGATGGCCGAACTGGGCGGCGAGACCAACGTCGTGCTGCCTTACAACCGCGAGCAGTTCGTGGCGGAGAGCGTCGAGGTCTTGCCGGGCGCGGGCTGGCGCGCGCGTTTCGAGGCGGCGCTTGAGCGCGCCGCCACCGTCACGGTCGCCTCCGAGCAGAAGATCGGCGAGGGCGGGCTGTCTTACGAGTACTGCAACCTGCTGCTGCAAGGCGTCGGGCTGATGCGCGCCGAGCAGTTGGACACGGGGCTGGTGCCGCTCGCCGTCTGGGACGGGCGCGCGGGCGACGGCCCCGGCGGCACGGCCGCGTTCGTCGCCCAGTGGCAGGCGACGGAGCGCGAGGTCGAAGTCATAGACACCGCCGCGCTGCTCGCCGAAGTGCCGGCGGCGACGGCTGACGAGAGTGCGCCGCGCGCCGACGCGAGGACAGCGGCGCAGGTTGATGCAACGAACGGCGCGGCGGCGGTGACGAGCGCCGCGGCCGGCGCGCAGAGTTCGGGCGCGCCGGCCGCGGGCGCGCTAACGCCGAGCGGCGCGCTCGTCGAGTTCGTGCCGCAGATCAAGGCGCTGCTGTTCGCCGACGCGGTGCATTTCTCGAAGCTGACGGAGGAGCAGATTCCGCTGTTCCTCCGTCACTTCCTCGAACCCGTCGGGCGGCTGCTCGACCGGCCCGAGTACGCGCCGGAGTTCCGCAACACCTGGGGCGATGGCCTCTACTTCGTCTTCGACTCGGTGCGCCGCGCCGGGTTGTTCGCGCTCGAACTGTGCGACCAGTTGAACCGCACAGACCGCACGGCTCAGGGGCTGCCGGCGGAGCTGAACCTGCGCGTGGCGCTGCACGCCGGCCCGGTCTTCGCCTGCACCGATCCGATCCTGCTGCGCCCGACCTTCTTCGGCACGCACGTGAGCCGCGCCGCGCGCATCGAGCCGATCACGCCGCCCGGTCAGGTCTACGCGAGCCTCGGCTTCGCCGCGCTGACCTACGCGCAAGCGGTGCGCGCCTTCACCTGCGAGTACGTCGGGCAGACGCCGCTCGCCAAAGGCTACGGCACCTTCCAGACCTACCTCGTCCGCCGCCGCTGACCCTACGGCTGGCCGAAGCGCGCCCGGTATTCCCCGGAGAGTAGGAACGCGTCAATCATGTTGTTGTACGCGCCGTTCCCCAGGGCGGGGTATTCGGTGTTCAGCTTGTTCACCCAGAAGTTGAAGCCGCCGGGGTCGTAGGTCGCCGGGTCGCCGCGGCGGCGCAGGTAGCGGTAATAACACTGCCGCACGAACTCCCGGTTGTACGAATCCGTCCCGCGGTTTGCGTCGGCCAACGCCGGGTTATTGCGGATGAACTCGCTCGAATAGAAGAACGCCCGCGACACGTCCACGCGCTTCCAGCGGAGGCAGCCGGCGTCCGCGCCGCACTGCGTGATCTGGCCGGTCCAGAAATCCCAGCCCCCGAGGTTGACGGCCCCCGCCTGCCCGTCCTCCGGATCGACGGGCCCACGATCCAGAAAGTCGAGGTAGTGTTGGGCGACGAAGAAGCGTTGGCTGTCAATGCCGTTCGGCCGCCCGATGGAGGCTTCGAGCGCGTCTATGTCGGCCCCGATGTCTTTGCCGTCCGTGCCCGCGTTTTTGTACGGGCTGGTCGGGGCGAGGCGGTAGTTGCCGCCCGCGCGGTCGGCGAAGCCGGCGTCGTCCAGCGTCAGCGGGTAAAAGTTGTCGGTCGGGTAGCGGGTCGGGTTCGCGCCCGCGAGCAGGTTGCGCCGGAAGACGTAACCGGGGAAGTAAATGTCGAGCGCGCCGTCACTCGGGTTGTTCGGGTCGCCGAGGCCCGACGCGGCGTTGTCACCGTGAATGCCATAATCGTTATGGGCCAGCAGGTTGTTGTTGAAGAGGAACAGCGTGTTCGCGACCCCGCTCGCCACCGCGACGCTGCCCGTGTGGAACACGGTGTTGTGGTCAATGGCCACGCGATCGGTCTCCTGGATTTGCAGGAAGCGGCCCGAGGTGCCGCAGTCGGGGCCGCACCACGTGGTGCCGTTGACATCGTCGAAGAGGTTGTTCCTGAAGACGATGCGGTTGCCGAGCTGACTCGGCCCGAAGTAGTCCCGGCCGAGTAGGTTGATGGCCGACGCTACGTGGCGCACGATGTTGTTGACAAACACCACGTCCTCGACCGTCGCCCACGGCATCTGGCCGTTCTCCCCGCGCACCGTGAACACCAACGCATGACCCTGTGCGTCCGCCCAGGTGTATTCAAGGACGTTGCCGTCAACGACCACCCGCCGCGCGTTCTTCAGCTCAAGCAGGTTCTTCACCGTCCAGTGGTAGCCGGCGTAGGTCGGATCGCCCACCCGCCACGACCGCTTTTTGAAGAAGTGGTTGCGCCGGATGACGATGTCGGCAGGTATTAACTGGAACCTGGAGTTGTCCGGGTTAAGGTAAGAACTCAGGTCGCCGCCGAACATGATGTTCTCGCCCGCGGCTTCCAGATAGTTGTTGAGGATGCTGAAGGGCCCGCGCCCGTTCCAGCCGCCAATGGCCTGGGCCTCGCGGCCGATCACGTGGCAGTCCGAGATGTGCGAGTTGATGATGTCCGTGTACTCGCTGTTCAGGGCGATGCCGCGGCGGAGGTTGGTGTTCGGCTGGCCGTGGATGTAACAGCGGTCGAAGACGAGGTGGTGCGCCGCGTCCGCGATATCCGTCTCGGTGCCGTCGCCGAGCTGGACGAGGTTGACCAGTTCATAGCTTTCCGTTAGGGCGTCGCGCGGCGTCATCGTGATCTCCACGCCGACGAGGCGGTAGCGTTGGGCTCGCCGCGCCGTCTGGACGGCCGGCGCGTTGCCCCCCTGCGAGACAATCTTCGGCAGCACGTTCGCGTAGGAAGGATCGATGCGCTGCCCCGGCGCGGGCAGGCTCGCATCCGGGGCCGAAGAGCGGATCGTGATCCAGTCGTTGTCGGGGTTCGTGGAGGGCGTCTTGGCGGGCAGCGTGATCGGGCCTGCAAAGGTCGCCCCGGCGTCGAGCTGAATGGTGTCGCCCGGCCACGCCAGGTCGAGCACTGCTTGCAGGTTCTGGCAGGGGCGGCCGGGGCCGACGCTCCAAGTGTAGTTCGGGTTGTTGTTCGGGCGATTACAAGTAGTCTGGGCCGCCGCCCTGCGGGTGCACACGGCGGCCGTGGTCGCCAGCCAGCAGAACGCCAGCCCGGCGGCAAAAATCGGCGCGAGCGGCAGCCTGCGCGCGCGCGGCTCGGGGCGCGAGGTTTTCATCGCTTTCATCCTCCACTGAGACTAAGGTCTCGCGGTTAAGGTCTGTTAGGGGACGAAGTGCGCGTGGCCCGTGTGACAGAGACAGTCCGGGCCGTGAGCGTTTCGGGAGCACGCCGTCGAGGGAACGGTTGGGGGGGCGTGGCCAAGAGATTCGGCAAGTAACGCCGAAAAGGAGCGGAGACTGTAAACGACCTTCGTGTCTGTAGCGCGCCAACAATATGCTCGCCGGCCCCCGGCTGTCAATAAATAATTCGGCCGCCCGTGCGCCGAAAGTGCCGAGCGTGCTCGGCTGTCTCCGGGTGGTGGACGACCGCGTCGGCGCGGCCTTCATGATCCGCTTCTACGAGCACCTGAACGCGCACCCGCGCGCCGAAGCCCTGCGGCAGACGCAGCTCGACTGCCTCGCGGGGCGGCTCGCCGGCGGCGCGGCCGTGTAAACTTAGCGGGGCGATGCGCGGTTATGGTGTGGCCGTTACGGCGAGCTAGTCTCGAATGGCGAGCGTTGCGTGGTTGCCCGCCCCCGACCGGAGGCGAAAGGGGGTTAGCGCGATGGCGAAAGTTCAGACTGTCGCAAAGACCGGCGTACTGAAGCAGTGCTGCCGCTGTAAGCTCGTCAAAGACATGAGCGAGTTTCACCGCAGCGCACTTAGGCGAGACGGGTTGCAGGCTTATTGTCGCGCTTGCAAAAAGTTAATCGACAAGGAGCACAACGACCGCAACCCGCGGCGCAACTACGGCCACAGGCGCGCATACGCTCTGAGAAACCTCAGATGGCTTGACGAGTAGCTCAGCACCAGGCAGTGTGAGTGGGAAGGCTGTACCGTGAATGATCCGGACATGCTCGTGTTCGATCATTTAGACCCGCAAGAAAAGCACGATCATGTAAGCACATTGGCACATAGCTCTTGCAGCCTGAAACGCCTACAAGCGGAAGTGGCCAAGTGTCGTGTGTTGTGCGCCAATCATCATCAGAAGCACACGATTCAGCAGTTCGGCTATAAGAAGCGGCTGATGACGGATTGAGGCGCAAAGAAAATTGCCGTATAACAGTGAGACTGTTATACGGCAAAAAATCGAAGCCACCTTGCGGATTTGAACCGCAGACCTGTCGATTACGAATCGACCGCTCTACCAACTGAGCTAAGGTGGCTTAACTCGCGGCGAGGGGAAGCTTACGCAGGCGGCGGGCGGGTTGTCAAGCAGGCCCGGCGCGGGCAGGAGGAGGGAGAACAAGAGGATGCCGAAAGACCCACCACGCAACCAACCCAACTACAAAATCGGCGGCTATCACCTGAACGAACACGAGTTCAACCAGCACCACGGCGCGCTGACCGAGGAGGAGCACGAGCGGTTCACCGAGCAGCAGGAGCGGCGGCAGGAGGGCGACGAGGCGCAAGCGCCGCAGACCGAGGCCGAGCGCATCCAGCAGTTGATGGCCGACGCGCGCGAGCGCGTCCAGCGCAAGCGGCAGAAGGCCGCGCCGCAGGCGGCCGCCGGGCGCAAGAGCGGCGCGGCGAAGAAGGGCGGCACGACCAAAGGCGGCGGCGCGGGCAAGCGCGCGCAGACCGGCGGCGGCGCGACGCGGGCCGTCGGCAAAGGCGCGGCACAGAAGGCCGCGGGCAAGGCCGCGAAGTCCGCGGGCCGTTCCGCGAAGGGCGCGGGTCAGGGCGCGAAGAAGGGGGCGGTCAAGTCCACGCGCAGTAACGCCGCCGCCAAGGAGGCGCGCGGCGCGGGCAAGAAGGGCGCGCGCAAGCCCACGCGCTAGCCGCCGTTCGAGCAGACCGGGAGGGCACGCGGATGACAGACGAGGCGAGACACGCGGCCGGCGACGCGAGCACGGCCAAAGCGGGCGACGCGAAGACGACTGACGCGAGCGGCGCGGCCACGCCGTCCGAGGAGGGCGCGGGGCTGCAAGCGGAACGCGACTCGGCGGCGGCGATGGACGCGGACGTGCCGCAGCCGCCGGACGAGTCGGGCGAAGGCGCAGAGCACGCGCCTTGAAGATCGTTGACCTGAACTTGCGTCCGCATTAACGGAGGGCGACCGAGGCACACAAGCCGCGCGGTCGCCCTTCGCCGCGTCCAGTCGTCGGTAGCGCCATAAACTGATCAAGCCTCCGTGCGTCCTCTGTGCCCTCTGTGTCTCGGTGGTGAATCTGGGTTAAGTGGCGTTCACCACCGCAGACACAGAGGACACAGAGGACGCACAGAGATAAAAACGAAATCAGCCATTACTCAGCCGCCTTTCGCGTTGTGCCGCGCGGCGGGTGATCCGTTAAGATGGCGCGCACGCCGCGCCGCGCGTCTCCCCAGACCCGCCGCACGCTACTTGGCTCAAGATGTACAGCCTGATGAAGACTAAGCTCTGGCCCATCGTGTTGCTCGCGTGCGCTGCGTCTTTCAGTCTGTCCGCGCGGGCGCAGGCGGGCGCGGGGTCGCGGCCGGCGAAGCTGCCCGCGCCTGAACGCATCGTGGCCGAGCACGTCAAGGCGGTCGGCGGCAAGCAGCGGCAGCGCGGCGTGCTCGATGCGACTTACGAGTGGCTCGTGCAGTTGCCCGACGGCGGGCAGGCGCGCGCGCGCGTCGTCCGCAGAGCGCCGGACGCCGTGCGGACGGACGTGCTGCTGCCCGGCGGCGAGACGAACGCGGCGGCCACGGCGCGCACGGCCTGGCGGCGCGAGGCGGACGGTTCGTTGCGCACGCTCGCGGGCGCGGAGGCGCAGGGCGCGAAGCTCCTCGCCGCGCTCGAAGCGAGCCGCTGGCTCGACCTGAAAAAGCGCGACGTGCTGCTGCGCACCGTCGCCTACGACGCGGCGGGCGCGGAGCCGACTTACGTCGTCGAGTTCTCGCGCCGCGACGGCGCGCGCGTGCGCTGCCGCTTCGGCGCGCGCACGAAACTCCTCGCCGCGTGCGCCGACGACGCGGCGCGCACGGTCGTCTCTTACGGCGACTACCGAATCGAGAACGGCGCGCTTGAGCCGCACCGGCTCGAAGTCGCGTCGGGCGCGGCCGCGCCGCTCGTCTTCACGCTCGAAGGCGTGCGCTACAACACGAACGTGAGCGCCGCGCTGTTCGAGCCGCCGGGCGACGCCACGCTCAACATCGCCGCGCTGCTCCGCGAGGTCGCGCGCAACCAGGCGGAAGTGGATCGGCGCGTCAGCGAGTACACCTTCACGCGCACGCAGGTCGAGCGCGAGATCGATGACCGCGGCGAGGTCAGGAAGACGAAGACGCAAGTCCACGAGGTCTACCCGGTCGCGGGCGGCGGGCGCGTGTTGAAGCTCGTGAGCGAGGACGGCGTGCCGCTCTCGGCCGAGCGGCAGGCGCGGGAAGAGAAGCGCGTGGCCGAAGAGTTGCAGAAGCTTGAGCGCGAGCATGAGAAGCGGCAAGAGAAGCGCGCGGAGGCGCGCAAGCGCCAGGCCGAGACCGGCGCGGGTGAGGACGGCGACGACGACTTAGGCATCGGCGTCTTCCTGCGCGCGTGCGAGTTCGTCGCGCCGCGCCGCGAGCGTTGGCAGGAGCGCGACGTGATCGTCTTCGACTTCCGCCCGCGCCCAGGGTTCAAGCCGGCGAACCGCGCCGAGTCCATCGTCGGCAAGCTGACGGGCGTCGCGTGGATCGATCCGGCGGACAGGCAGGTCTTGCGGCTCGAAGCGCGCCTGACCGAAGGGTTCAAGATCGGCGGCGGGTTGCTCGCCTCGGTCAAGCCCGGCTCGGCGTTCGTCTTCGAGCAGACGCGTCTGCCCGACGGCGTCTGGCTGCCGCGCTTCGCGCAGATCAACGCCGCCGCCAAGGTCTTCCTCTTCGCCGGCCTGCGCCTCGACGCCACGCGCGAGTACAGCAACTACAAACGCTTCTCGACCAACGTCGGCGACGCCGCCGTCGAAGCGCCGAAGAAGCCCGCCCCGCCGCAGTAGAAAGAAGGATCAGCGTCATGTCAGCGAACGCCCTCGCCCCCGCCAAAGAAAATTCAACTCGTCGCCCGCGTCTGTTGATCATGTTACTGCTGCTCGGCGCGTGCTTGGCTTGCTTAACGGCCGCGGCGCAGACGACGACGCAGCCCGCGGCCGTCGGCGCGGACATCCCGGCGCTCATACGCGAGGTCGCGCGGAGCGAACACGCGATGCAACCGCGCCGACTCGAATACACCTGGACGGCGAAGGTCACGGAGCGCGAGGTGGACAAGCGCGGCGCGGTGACGAAGGAGACCGTGCGCGTCTATGAAGTCTACCCGGTGAAGGGCGAGTTCGTGCGCAAGCTCGTCAGCGAGAACGGCGTGCCCGTCTCGGCGGCCGAGGCGGACGAGCAGTTCAAGCGCGCCGTCAGCAAGTTGGAGCAGGCCGAGCGCGAACGGCAGAAGCAGGCGGCGGCCCCCGCGCCCAAGCCCGCGCCGCCCGACCCGTCCGGCATACAGACCTTCGGCTTCAGCAGCGGCTACAAGTTCCGCCACAACTTCACGACGGGCGAGTTCGTGTTCGCGCCCTGGCGCGTGCTGCGCGCCGCCGAGTTCTACGACCCGCGCCGCGAACGCTTCCGCGACCGCGACGCCGTCGTCCTCTCCTTCCGCCCGCGCGCCGACTTCCAGCCCGCCAACGACCTGCAAAAGCCCTACGCCCAACTCGCCGGCCGCCTCTGGCTCGACGCCGCCGACAAGGCGGTCATGCGCATCGAGGCTTGGCCGCTGCAATCGGTCGCGGGCGCGGCGGCGCGGCCCACAGACCCGGCCATCGTCTACGAGGAGACGCGCCTGCCCGACGGCATGTGGCTCGAAAGCCTGGTGCACGTCAGAACCACCGACGCCAAAGCAGTCTTCAACGGCGTGGACGTGGACGCGACCAAAGAGATCAGCGACTTCAAACGCTTCGCCACCAACAGCGGCGATGCCCAAGTTGCCACGCCCCCGCCGCAGCCTTAAACCCCCCTGCTGGGAGCGCGGGCATCCCTGCCCGCCAAAGCGTGCTGAAGCACGCTTAACAGGCCGCGGCGGCTTTCAACCTTGAAAGCCATCGTTTCCTCTGTTCGCGCTTTGCGCTCATGGCGGGCAGGGATGCCCGCGCTCCCGGCTGCGACGCCGTGGTTGAAGCGCGAAACGGCCGTAACACACGCCAGCCTGCGTTCCCCGGCTGCATAAAGATTTTCCTTGCTCGCCTGAGAGTAATCCGCACTTGCCTCGACCCGATCCTGACTTGCCTGAGAGCGATCCTGACTCGGATCAGCCCGATCCTGGCTTGCTTCAGAGCAAAACTAGCTTGCCTGAGAGTTTTTCAAGCTTGCCTGAAGGCAATTCAAGCCTGCTTAGGGGCAATTCGTGCTTGAACTGCTCTAAAGCAAGCGTGATCCGGCGCGAAGCAAGCTTGTTTCCGGGCGGATCACGCTTGAATCGGGACAATTCAAGCTTGAATTGCTCCTGAGCAAGCTTGATCCGTGGCAATTCAAGCTTGCTTTAGGGCAGATCAAGCTTGAATTGTCTCGATTCAAGTCATCCTGCGCTGATAATCGCCGGTTTCCGATAATTCATTGCGTGCCAATTCCGGCGCTTCGATTTAGAATGCGTGGGCGAGGATGCAGGAAATTATCGTCATCGGGGGCGGGTTCGCGGGCGTGGAGGCGGCGTGGCAGGCGGCCCAGGCGGGCGCGCGCGTGCGCCTCTACGAGATGCGCCCCGTGCGGCAGACGCCCGCGCACCACACGGACAAGCTGGCCGAGATCGTCTGCTCGAACTCGCTCAAGTCCGACGAGCCGGGCACTGCGCCGTATTTGTTGAAGGAAGAACTGCGGCGCGGGCGTTCCCTCGTCTTGGCGGCCGCGGCCGAGACGCGCGTGCCGGCGGGCGCGGCGCTCGCGGTGGATCGCCACCGCTTCGCCGAGTTGATCACGCAAAGGATCGCGGCGCACCCGCGCATCACGCTCGTCCGTGAAGAGTTGACGCGCGTGCCCGACGATGTTGTCACCATCATCGCCGCCGGCCCGCTCTGCTCCGACGCGCTCGCGGAAGAGATCATGCGGCTCACGGGCGACGATCAACTCTACTTCTACGACGCCATCGCGCCCATCGTCGCCGCCGACTCGGTCGATCTGTCCGTCGCCTTCCGCGCCGCGCGCTACGACAAAGGCGGCGACGATTATCTCAACTGCCCGTTCGACGAAGCGCAGTACCGTCGCTTCTACGACGCGCTCATCGAGGCGCGCGAAGTGCCTTTGCAGAAGTTCGAGGAGACGCGCTGGTTCGAGGCGTGTCTGCCGATTGAGGAGCTGGCGCGGCGCGGCTTCGACACGCTGCGCTACGGGCCGATGAAGCCGGTGGGGTTGCGCGACCCGCGCACGGGGCGCGAGCCGTTCGCCGCCGTGCAACTCCGGCAGGAGAACTTGCTGGCCGACGCGTACAACATGGTCGGCTTCCAGAATCATCTACGTTACGGCGAGCAGGCGCGCGTCTTGCGCCTGATTCCCGGCTTGGAGCGCGCGGAATTCTTGCAATACGGCCAGATACATCGTAATACTTACATACGAGCGCCGCGCGTGCTCGCCCCGACCTTGCAGATGCGCGCGCGCCCGCACGTCTTCTTCGCCGGCCAGATCAGCGGCGTCGAGGGCTACGTCGAGTCGGTGGCGACGGGCTGGCTCGCCGGGTTGAACGCGGCGCGGCTGCTCGCCGGGCAGTCGTTAGTCGAAGCGCCGCCCGCGACCGCCACGGGCGCGCTCGCGCGTTACGTCTCCTCAGCCGCGCCCGACAACTACCAGCCGGTCAACATCACCTTCGCCTTGCTTGAGCCGCTGCCCGCCGCCGAGCGCAAGCGGTTCCGCCGCAAGCGCGAGCGGCACGCACACCAGGTCGCGCTGGCGCTCGCAGCGTGGGACGAATGGCTGCGCGGCGTCCGCCCCGAACAGCCCGCGCCGCTCGTCGCCGCCGGCCGCAAAGCCTGACAGAGATGCAAGTCAGATGAGACCACGAAGCCGCACGAACCCACGCGCACAGGCCCGCACGAAGACACGCGACGTGTTTCGCGGCCCGACACTGCACGCAAAGCTGCGCGCCGCCTCGTCCGGTTTCGTGGCGCTGAGCCTGCTCGCCCTGTTCCTGCTCGCGCCGCGCGCCGAGCGCGCGCAGTCGGGGCGCAGGCGGCCGGACGCGCCGCAGCCCTCCGCGTCGCCCAACAACTCGCGCCCGCGCCGCGCCGCCCCCGCGCCGACGCCCGTCTCGAAGCCCGCGCCCGACCTGCAAGGCGCGCCCGCCACGCCCGACGAGCCGCGCGGCACGCCCACGCCGACACCTGCACCGCTCGTGGCGGACGACCCCGACACGGGCAAGCCAGTCGAGATCGACGCGGACGAGATCGTGCGCGTCAACTCGAACCTCGTGCCCATCCCGGCCTCGGTCGTGGACGAAGTGGGCCGCGCCATCGTCAACCTCGGCGTGGACGACTTCGAGTTGCGCGTGGACGGCCAGCCGCGCCCCATCGGCGACGTGTCGCGCGCAGAGACGCCCGTCCGCCTCGCCTTGCTGTTCGACAACAGCTATAGCTTGCGCGCCGCGCGCGAGCTTGAGAAGCAGGCCGCCATGCGCTTCTTCCGCACGGTCATCCGGCCCGTGGATCAGGCCGCGATCTTCTCCGTCTCGACCGAGCCGATCTTGGAGCAGCCGTTGACGCCGGACGTGAACCGGCTCGTCCACACCATCGAGCGCTACGGCGAACCTGAAGGCGCGACCGCGCTGCTCGACACCATCGTCCAGGCGGCCGACTACCTCAAGCCGCAGACCGGGCGCAAGGTGATCGTCATCGTCTCGGACGGCGTGGACACGGTCTCGAACACGGACTTCGCGGAGACCTTGCGGCGCGTGCAGTCGGCCGACTGCCAGGTCTACGCCGTGCAGAACAACATCAGCGAGAACGCGAACCTGCGCGACCTGACGGCCGAGCGACGCTTGCAGGAGTTGGGCGCTTCGACCGGCGGCGCGGTCTTCGCCCCGCGTAACGTCAACGACCTGCCCGGCGCGTTCGCGCAAATCTCCGCCGACCTCGCGCAGCAGTACGTCCTGAGTTATTACCCGTCGGACGAGCGGCGCGACGGCCGCTTCCGCATCATCTCCCTGCGCGTCAAGACCCGGCCTAACGTGCGCGTGCGCGCGCGCCGCGGCTACTACCCGCGCCAGGCGCAACAACTATCGTCCGCGACCTACACCTACGATCCGCGCGCCGCCGCCGTGCCCGACCCGGCCGCCGCGGGCGACGACCCGCAAGCGGCCGCGCAAGCCCTGACGGTCAAGACGAGTGCGCCCACGACGGGGCCGTCCTACGGCAGCAAGAACCTGAACCCTGACGACGACGGCACGGGCGTAACGCGTAGCGCGCCGCCGGCCGACGCTAGCGCGTTGCGCGCGGAGATAGCGCGCCGCAGCGAGCCGCCGCGCCGGCCCGAGACCGCGCCGCCGCGCGTTGAGCTGGCGGCGACTCCGCGCGTCGAGTCCGCGCCGCCCGCGGCGACGGGGCCGCCGCCGGCAGCGGACGACGCGGCCGACGACGCGGCCGACGATGCCGCACCCGCCACTTCGTCGCCCCCGACCGCAAAGCCCACGCCCGCGCCCGCCAACGCCACCGCGAACGAATCCAACACGCCCGCAAACGAAGCCCGCCGCGCCGCCCCCGAAACCACACGGCCCGCCCCCGCGCCGACGCCCGCGGCCGAGCCGAATACGACCGCGAAAGAGACGCCCGCGGCAGGGACGAGTGCGCGCGCCAACGGGGCGAGCGGGAACGCGAAAGAGCCGGGCGCGCAGTCGCAGGCGGCGCGCGGGCCGGTCGCGGGCGGGCTGCTCAACGGCCGCGCCGTCAAGCTGCCGAAGCCGTTCTACCCGGAGACGGCGCGGCGCATGCGCATCGGCGGCGCGGTCTCGGTCGAGGTGACTGTTGACGAGAGTGGTAAAGTAATCGCGGCACGCGTCACCAGCGGCCACTCGCTCTTGCGCGAGGCCGCCGTCGAGGCCGCCCGCCAGGCCCTGTTCACGCCCACCATCCTGCACGACAAGCCCGTGCAGGTCACAGGCGTGATCGTCTACAACTTCAGCCAGTAGCGTCAGCGACCATGAGCGGAGGCATAGTGGTCAATGATCAGCGGGAAGACAGAGTTCAAAGTTCAAGGTTCAAGACGCGGCCAACTTTGAACCTTGAACTTTGAACCTTGAACTGTCTTCCCGCTGACCACTGACCACTGCTTTACTATGGAGCAACTACTCGGACAGTTCTTCGAGCACTTGCGGTACGAGCGGAACGTGAGCGAGCACACGCTGCGCAACTACCGGATCGATCTGGGCCAGTTCTACGACCACCTCGCGCCGGCCGACCCCGCGACGGGCGCGCGCCGCGAGTTCGACATCAAGCAGATCGATCACATCACGATCCGCGAGTGGCTCGCGGAGCTGCACGCCGCGAAGAAGCAGAAGACTTCGATTGCGCGCAAGCTCGCGGCGCTGCGCACCTTCTTCCAGTTCCTCATGCGCGAAGGCGTCGTCGAGATGAACCCGGCGAAGCTCGTCGCCACGCCGCGCCTGGAGAAGAAGCTGCCCAACCACCTGTCGGTCGAGGACGCCGTCCGCTTCATCGAGACGCCCGACACGGCGACCGACCTCGGCAAGCGCGACCGCGCGATCTTGGAGATGCTCTACGGCACGGGCGTGCGCGTCTCGGAGTTGGTCAAGCTCGACCTGCGCGACGTGGACTTCGAGCAGATGACGGCGCGCGTCACGGGCAAGCGGCGCAAGCAGCGCGTCGTCCCGTTCGGCGCGCCGGCCCGCCACGCGCTCGTGCAGTACCTGACCGTGCGCAGCGCCTTCCTCAACAACGCGCCCGCCGCGGAGCGCGACACGCAGGCGCTCTTCCTCAACTACCAGGGCACGCGCATCACCACGCGCTCGGTCGGGCGCATGGTGGACAAGTACATCACCATCTGCGCCGGCATCCACAACATCAGCCCGCACTCCCTGCGCCACTCCTTCGCCACGCACCTCCTCGACAACGGCGCAGACCTCCGCCACATACAGGAGTTGCTCGGCCACGCCCGCATCTCCACCACCCAGATTTACACCCACGTCTCGATGGAAAAACTGATCGAGGTCTACGACAAGGCGCACCCAAAAGCATAGAAGCCAGAAGCCAGAAGCCAGGAGCCAGAAGGAGAAAGACGCGCTTTCCCTTCTGGCTCCTGGCTTCTGACTCCTGACTTCTGCTTTTACAGCGTCGGGATGTCGTCGAGACCTTCGCTGGCTTCGGCGGCGGCCTGGCAGGCGGCGTCGTAGCGGGCGGTGGGCATGGCGTCGAGGCGCGCTTCGGGAATGGGCTGGCCGCAGCGGGCGCAGGTGCCGTAGGTGCCTTCTTCGACGCGCATGAGGGCCTGGTCTATGTCGGCGACGAACTGGGACTCGCGCTCGCCGCGGCGCAACTCGATCTCCTGGTTCACGTCCATGACCGACATGTCCACGGTGTCTTTGACGCCGTCGTCGTTGGCGCGCATCTCCAGGGCGGCCGCCTGGTTGTCGCGCACGCGCCCGGCGTGCTGGCGCAACTGCTCGGTCAGGATGCGCCGGTAGTGCTCAAGTCTCTCTGCGTCCATCGTAACGATACCAACTCCCTGTCGGATGTAAAAAACGCGCCGATTATAACCCACGCCGCCGCGAACGGCGTAACGGCGGGCCTTCGCGGCACAGCAATCCGTTTAGAACTTGGCCGTCAAGCCGAGGCGCAGGGCGCGCGACGAGCCGGGCGAGATGTTGTTGTTGCCGTCGGCGTTCGCGTAATACTTCCGGTCGAACAGGTTCTCCGCGTTCGCCTGCAAACGCCAACGCTCCGTGATGTTGAAGAAGACGGCGGCGTCCGCCCGCGTGTAGCCCGGCAGCACGACCGTGTTGTCCACGGCGGCGAAGCGGTCAGAGCGGTGGACGACGCCGACCCCGGCCGCCCAGCGCGGGTGGAACTTGTAGTTGTTCCAGAGCGAGAAGGCGTGGTGCGGCACTTGCGCGACCTGCGCGCCCGCGCGCGCGGCGGTCGTGGCGCGGCTGATGAAGGCGTCCTGATAAGCGTAGCCGCCGGCCACGCTCCACGCGCGCGTGACGCTGCCGCTCACGCCGAACTCGAAGCCGTTGGTGCGCTGGCTGCCGGTCTGCACGATCCGCGTCGGGTTGTTGGGGTCGGTGGCGCGCGTGTTCGTCCGCTCTTGTCGGTAGAGCGCCGAAGTCAGCGCGAGGCGGCGGCGCACGTCCCACTTCACCCCGACCTCGTAGTTGCTGAACTTCTCTGGCTTGACCTGCTGCGTGATCGTCGTCAGGGCAGAGAACTGGTCGCCCGAACTGGGTAGGTAGGCGACGCTGTAGTTCGCGTAGAGCGAGAGCGGCTCGACCGGCTTGACCACTAGCCCGAGGCGCGGCGACGTGAGGCGGTCGATCCGGCGCAGGTCTTGGTGGCTGCGGTTGTCGTGGAACTGTAGGTCGAAGTAGTCGAAGCGCAGCCCCGCGATCACTTGGACGTGGCGCGACAGCTCGATCTGATCCTGCGCGTAGGCGGCCGCCAGGTTAGTCTTGATGTGGTTGTTGGCGTCGGTCGCGCTCGGCCGGAAAGTGATCGGCGTGTGGATGACGGGATCGTTTAAGGGCGCGGTGACCGACGTGGCCGTGTTGTTGAAGAAGCCCGTGTTGCGCAGGTTGTCGGTGAGTTGTCGGCCAAGCTCCGACCCGATCAGCAGGTTGTGCCGGACGCGGCCCGTGGCGGCGGCGAAGATCACGTCGGTCTGGTTGAAGAGGTTGCGGCGCTTCGTCGCGTTGTTGTAGGCGGAGATGGCGACCCGCGTCCCGTCGGCCGTCAACGCGCCGGGGACGTAGTTCTGGTAGAACTTATCGTAGTCGCCGAACTGCGTCCGGTTGCGGATGTTGAAGCGGCCCGCCTGGTGCTCGAACGAACCCGACAGCAGGTTTACGTCGGCGCGCACGCGGCTGTCGTCGGGGTTGCCGAAGAACGTACTGATGGGGACGGCCGCGGGGCGGCCCAGGTAAGATGGGATGCCGCGGTCGGCCGTGCGTCCGTCGTGGAAGTGTTCGTAGCTGAAGGTGAGTTTGGTGCGCGCGCTGGGGGCGAGCGTGAGCGTCGGGTTGAGACCGTAACGCTCCCGCTCGACGAACCGGCGGAAGCTGCCGGCGTGCTCGTACAGACCGTTGAAGCGCAGCGCCGCGCGGTCGCCGAAGGGCTGGTTGAAGTCGCCGGTCGCGCGCGCGTTGCCGAAGGAGCCGCCCTGGAGCGTGAACTCGTGCAGCGGCGAGAAGCCGGCCTCCTTGGTCACGCGGTTGATGACGCCACCGCCGCCGCCGCGCCCGAAGATCATCGCGTTCGGCCCCTTCAGCGCCTCGACGCGATCCACGTTGTAGAGGTCGCGGTAGTACTGCACGTCGTCGCGGACGCCGTTCAGGTAGAAGTCGGCGGTGGTCGAGTTGCCGCGGATGACGATCTGATCGCGGTTGTTCTCGCCCTGGTGCGACGAGATGCCGGGGACGTAGTTGACCACCTCCGTGATGCTCTGCAAGGACTGATCCCTGAGCTGCTCTTTCGTCACGACGGTGATCGTCTGCGGGATGTCGCGCAGCGGCGTCAGCGTCCTTGTGGCGCTGCCGACGGCCTCAACCTGATAACCGGCGGGGGCGACGACCGTCACGCTCTCGGGCGTAGCCGCCGCGATCTGCAAGACGAACTCCAACGACGGGGCGGCCGCGGCGCGCGTCAAGCTGACGGTCTGCGCGGCCGCCGCAAAGCCCGGCGCTTGCACACGCACCGTGTACTCGCCCGGTTCGAGCGCCAGAGAGAACTCGCCGTTCTGATCCGTGACCGAGGTAACGCCGGCTGGGCGGCCCTGCGCGGCCGCTGTGACCTGCGCGCCCGCGACCAGCGCGCGGTTCGGGTCGAGCACACGACCGCGCAGCAAGGAGCCGGCGGGCGACTCCTGCGCGTGGCCGAGGAGCGGCGCGGCGATGAAGAGGAACAGAGACAGTTGCAGCAGACGCTGCGGCAGGGTCGGGCGTGGCATACGAGCACCCCTTTAGTAATCCGGTAAGAAGTAGAGCAGAGCTTGTTGGTTAAAATTGAAAACGGATTTCAATTTCACCCGCGATTCTAGGCCTGTGCGGGCGGGTTGTCAATGATGATGTTTATCTTCGCGCCCTTTGCGGTTAAGTCCTAAGAACTTTAACCGCAAAGGACGCGAAGAGGGCCGCAAAGAATTACTCAGCGCCGCAGAGGAGTTCGGCGGCGAGGAGGGGGATGAGCAGTTCGTGGTGGCCGGTGAGGGCGTAGCCGCGCCCCGCGCCGCCGCTGACGGGGCGGCGGACGACGTTGGTCGTCGGGCGGTAGGACTGGATGAAGTCGAAGTTCGCGGTGGTGAAATCCTGGAGCGGGTGACCGAGGTTGCGCACGAGCGTGACGGCCTTGAGGAAGACTTCGGGCAGCACGACGGCCGAGCCGACGTTGAGGTAGACGCCGCCACCGTCCAGACGGCGGACGAGTTCGGCCAGCAGGCGGAAGTCCGTGTGCGTCGTCGCGCCGAGGCTCGCGCCGTCGGCCGTGGGGTGGAAGTGTGCGATGTCAGCGCCGATGGAGAGGTGCGCGGTGAAGGGCACGCGCGCCGCGTAAGTCGCGCAGAGCAGCGACAGGTCTGCGTGCGGCGGTTGCATGGCGGCGAGCGCGCGGCCCAAGGCCTCGCCCAGACCGATCTGATCGCGCGCGCCCGCGCGGGCGGCTTCGTTCAACAGCCGCCCGGTCTCTTCCGCCGCGCCGAACGCGCCCGCGCCGAGCGTCGCGTCCACGTCTTCGGAGGTCGAGCCGACGAGCGCGATCTCTGCGTCGTGGACGAGCACGGAGCCGTTGCCGGCGACGGCGTTGACGTAGCCCTGCCGCATCAGTTCGATGATGACGGGCGCGAGGCCGGTCTTGACGACGTGCCCGCCGATGCCCCAGATGACGGGCTTGCGCAACGCGCGCGCGCGCCGCACCTGCGCCGCGACCGTGCGCAGAGACTCGACGGCCAGGATGTTCGGCAGCGAGTCGAGAAAATCTCTGAGCGTCGCGCCGGGGGCGACGGGGCGGGCGAAGTCCGCGGCGCTGACTTTGCTGGGGCGCGCGGCGAGCGGGTAGGTGTTGACGGCGTCGAGCGCGAGCGGGCGCACGTCCTCGTCGTAGACGGATGCGGGGGGCTGTTCGTCGCTCATCGGTCGTCAGTGGCCGCCGAGGTTCTGTTTGATGTCGGGCCAGAACTCTTTGAAGACGATGTCGGAGGCCATGCCGAAGACGAGCGAGTAGCCGAAGCGGCGGAAGGTAGGCCCGACGCCGACGCGCCTGCGCCCCGGCGTGTCGCGCTCCCAGATGTTCGCCAGCGCCGCGGCCGTCAGGTTGCCGGCCAGGCGCGAGTAGTTCGACTCCTCGCGCCAGCCGTCGTGGTAGGTGACGAAGGTGTGGCGGGCGGCGTGGAGCACGCGCGGGCCGAAGCCGCTGCGGGCGGAGCGGCTGTAGCGCGTCTCTTGTTTGAAGAGGACGGGGTAGATGCCGGAGCTAAACATCGTGCCGGTGCTGCGCGTGGCGAAGTTGATGGCGAAGCGCGAGAGACCGTCGGCGAAGCGGTCGCCCGAATCCTTGTGCGGCTGGTCGCGTTCGCGCGCCTCGGTGATGAGCGCGCCGGTGGCGGCGAAGGCGTAAGGCACTGGGCTGAGGAACGCGCTGCGCGCGGCGCGCTTCATCTTCTGGCGCGGCGTCAGCGGCGGCGCGGCGTACCAGAGCGTGATGTCGTCGGGCTTGAGCTGGGGGCTGGGCGTCGGACTCGGCTGCGCCGTTGCGTCGGCGGCGGGCGACGGCGTGCTCGACGGCTGCGGCGCGGGCGGCGTCTGCGCGCGAACGCGCGCGCACGCGGCGGCGGACACGAAGAGCAGGACGGCGAGCGACGTGTGGCGCGTTGACTTTGACATCGTTTAGGCCCCCGGTGGCGGGCGCGGTCGCCGGTCTGGCCGCGTCAGCGTCCGATTTGTGCCACGGGGGATGACAGCGCCATGCTAACGTTCGCGGGCGCACATTTCAAGCAAGCCGCTCGTCAGGCGCTCTGCTTGCGGTCGCGGCGCGCGCCGTTAGGCTTTTCGTGCCCGTGGCCGTTGAGACGGCCGTTGAGGAGCGGGCGGAGCGCCTGGCCCGTATGCGAGCGGCGGACGCGGGCGACCTCTTCGGGCGTGCCGCAGGCTACGACGCGGCCGCCGCCGCCGCCGCCTTCCGGGCCGAGGTCTATGACGTAGTCGGCCGACTTGATCACGTCGAGGTTGTGCTCGATGACGATGACGGTGTTGCCCAAGGAGACGAGCCTTTGGAGCACGTCGAGGAGCTTGTGCACGTCGGCGAAGTGGAGACCTGTGGTCGGCTCGTCGAGGATGTAGATGGTGCGCCCCGTCGCGCGCTTCGAGAGTTCGCGCGCGAGCTTGATGCGCTGCGCCTCGCCGCCCGAAAGGGTCGTCGCGGACTGACCGAGCTTGACGTAACCTAACCCCACGTCGAGCAACGTCTGGAGCTTCTGCTTGATCTGCGGGATGTTCTCAAGGAGCGGCAGCGCCTCTTCGACCGTCGTGTCCAAAAGGTCGGCGATGGACTTGCCCTTGTACTTGACCGAGAGCGTCTCGCGGTTGTAGCGCGCGCCGCGGCACACGTCGCAGAGCACGTACACGTCGGGCAGGAAGTTCATCTCGATGCGCTTCATGCCGTCGCCCTCGCAGGCCTCGCAGCGCCCGCCTTTGACGTTGAACGAGAAGCGCCCCGGCTTGTAGCCGCGCTCGCGCGATTCGGGCAGCATCGCGTACAGCTCGCGGATCGGCGTGAACAAGCCCGTGTAGGTCGCCGGGTTCGAGCGCGGCGTGCGCCCGATGGGCGACTGGTCGATCTCGATCACCTTGTCCACGTGCTCAAGCCCCTCGATGCGGTCGTGCGCGCCCGGCTCGACCAGCGAGCCGTAGAGGTGGCGCGCCAGCGCGCGGTAGAGGATGTCGTCGATCAGCGTGGACTTGCCCGACCCGGAGACGCCGGTGACGACCGTGAGCAGACCGAGCGGGAACTTCGCCTCGATGTCTTTCAGGTTGTGCGCGCGCGCGCCGCGCACGGTGACGTAATGCCCGTTGGGCGCGCGGCGCTGCTTCGGCACTTCGATCTGCTGCGCGCCGCAGATGTAGAGACCCGTGATCGAGCGCGGGTTGCAGGCGACCTCGGCGGGCGGCCCCGCCGCCACGACTTCGCCGCCGTGCGCGCCCGCCGCCGGGCCTAAGTCCACGACGAAATCGGCGCGGCGGATCGTCTCCTCGTCGTGCTCGACGACGAGGACGGTGTTGCCGAGGTCGCGCAGTTGGCAGAGCGTCTGAAGCAGGCGTTGATTGTCGCGCGGGTGCAGGCCGATTGAGGGTTCGTCCAAGACGTAGAGCACGCCGCGCAGTTGCGAGCCGATCTGCGTGGCGAGGCGTATGCGCTGGCCTTCGCCGCCGGAGAGCGTCGCCGAAGGGCGGTCGAGCGTGAGGTAGCTGAGGCCGACGGTGTCGAGGAAGCGCAGGCGGTTGCGTATCTCGCGCAGGACGCGGCCGGCGATCTGCTCCTCGCGCTCGTTCAAGGTCAGCTTGTCGAAGACCGCGATGGCCTCTTCGACGGGCAGCGCCGTGTAGTCGGCGATGCCAAAGCCGCCGACGCGCACCGCGAGCGATTCGGGCTGCAAGCGCCGCCCGGCGCATTCGGGGCACTCGACGGGCGAGACGAGTTCTTCGAGCGCGAGCCGCACCTTCTCCGACGGCGCGTCGTTCATGCGCTCGCGCAGGAAGCGCACCGCGCCTTTCCAGTCGCTCTCGTAAGCGTACTGCCCCTGGCGAAAAGTGAGCTGCCCGTTGAGACCGTGGAAGAACGCGTCGCGCGCCTGCTTCGGCAGCGCGGAGAAGGGCACGGCCCCGCTCGCGCCGAAGTGCTCGACGACGGCCAGCAGCGCGCTCTTCAGGTAAGCCGAACCCTGCTTGTCGGCCGCGCCGAGGAAGAGTTGCTTGTCGGCGCGCTCGTGCGGCTCGACGACGAGCTTCGCGGGATCGATCTCTAAGACCGTGCCCAGACCGTGGCAGCGTTTGCACGCGCCGTAAGCCGAGTTGAACGAGAAGGAGCGCGGCTCAAGCGGCGGGATGTTAATGCCGCAATTGACGCACGCCATCTTCTCCGAGTAGAGCTTCTCCTCGCCGTCCACGACCGAGACGAGCACCGCGCCGCCCGTCAGCTTCAAGGCCGTGCGGACGGACTCGGTCAAACGCTCGCCGATGCCCGGTTTGATGAGCAGTCGATCCACGACCGCCTCAATCGTGTGGTTGCGCCGCTTGTCGAGCTTGATCTCTTCGTCGAGCGACAGCAACTCACCATCAACCCGCGCGCGCAGGAAACCGTCCTTAGCCAGCTTCTCAAGCTCCTTGCGGAACTCGCCTTTGCGCCCGCGCACGATGGGCGCGAGGATCATCACGCGCTCGCCTTCGGGTAAGCTGAGGACGCTCTGCACGATCTGTTCGACGGACTGGCGCGTGATGGGCGCGCCGCACTGATGACAGTGCGGCTGACCGACCGACGAGAAGAGCAGGCGCAGGTAGTCGTAGACCTCCGTGACCGTGCCCACGGTCGAGCGCGGGCTGCGCGAGACGGTCTTCTGCTCAATCGAGATGGCGGGCGAGAGGCCGTCCACCGAGTCCACGTCGGGGCGTTCGAGTTGATCGAGGAACTGGCGCGCGTAGGCCGAGAGCGACTCGACGTAGCGGCGCTGCCCCTCGGCGTAGATCGTGTCGAAAGCGAGCGACGACTTGCCCGACCCCGACAGTCCGGTGACGACCGTCAGGCGGTCGCGGGGAATCTCGACGCTGATGTTCTTGAGGTTGTGCTGGCGCGCGCCGCGCACCGTGATCCGGTCAATGGCCATTGCTCAAACTCGATAACGCACCGCCACGGTGACGAATTTCGGGAGTAGCGGAAACCACAATTTTACGCGACCCGCGGCCGCAGCACAAGCAAGGTCAGCGCGTGGCAGCGGATTAGTTTGCGGTTGCGTGTGGCGGGCGGGTTTCTTGACACTGCCGGCCGGCGACTCCTACACTGCGGCTGCCTGTCGCTAAGGGAACCGTCGCGTGAAGAGTCTGAACCTGCCGAACGCGCTGACGCTGTCGCGCATCTTCGTCGTGCCGCTGCTCGTGGCGGTGCTGCTGACGCCGTTCTCCGAGCACTGGTTCGGCGTGCCGCGCCACATCCTCGGCGTCGCACTCTTCCTCGGCGCGGCCTTCACGGATTATCTCGACGGCCACATCGCCCGCCGCCGCGCGCAAGTCACTTCCTTCGGCAAGCTGCTCGACCCGATTGCCGACAAGCTGCTCATCTCGGCCGCGCTGATCTCTTTAGTCGAAAACAGGCTCGCGCCCGCGTGGGCGGTCGTGCTCATCGTCGGGCGCGAGTTCGCCGTCTCGGGCCTGCGCTCGGTGGCGGCGGCAGACGGGCTGGTCATCTCCGCCTCGAAGATGGGGAAGTTCAAGATGGCCGCGCAGGTCTTGGCCGTCGCGCTCCTCATCGCTTCGAGCGCGTCGGGCGAGCCGCCCGTGGCGAACTTCGGGCACGCGTTCCCCGCGATACAGTTCTGGACTGTGCCCGAGCTTCGGGCGGCGCTTCGACACTTCTTCGGCGAGGGCGCGGTGACGGGGACGGACTGGCAAGTGCTTCTCTACACGGCGGGGCGCGCGATGCTCTGGGTCGTGGTGCTCTCGGCCTGCGTCTCGATGTACGAATACTTCCGAGCCTTCTACCTCGCGGCGGTCGAACGCGCCTCAGCCCGACGCGAAGAGGCCGCGCGCGACGCAGACATCAAGTTAGAGGCTAGG